>JAWUYI010000042.1:0-8561 GCA_034110885.1 Oleiphilaceae bacterium | reverse complement strand
CTATCAGGTACTTGTCGCCAATTTCAACTACAGGAATGACTTACGAAGATCGAAACGTACTGCTTGAACGGCTGCGTGAGGTCGGTGAGGCTGCGCATTCCAAATTTAACATCTAATAGCGGTAATTAATTGTTAAGGATGGTGATCTTCCTACAGAGGACTTTCACCTTATTAGTTCATGCCCATGCTGAGCGTACACAAGGGTTTTCAAGTCAGACAAATTACAGTTGGCTTTTTGTTTGTGCCTCACTTATTTTAGCCAACTACAATTTGCCGCTTAAAACGGCGTTAGGTGAATTCAGCTATGGATACTTTCAGTCAACTCATTCGCTATGCATTATCTATTGCTCTGATGGTTCCAATGCTAGGAGCCGCGATAGTTGTCGCTCCAGTTTCCTTAGACAGCAGTTGGCGACTTATTCGTAGCTGGAACCGAACTACGATGAAGATATTTGGGGTCGTTGTCGAAGTTAAATTTGAGAACGATCAGTCTCAGCTCGAAGAAGGTGGAGTCATAGTCGTTCTCACACAACAAAGCTTAATTACCCCATCGGCAATTTTCTCTGCGAGTGATAAGCAAGTGATGAGTATTTGGAATATCGAGTACGCGCTTATTCCATTTTTAGGCTGGACGTCAGCCCTAATGGGCTGGGTCATCATTCGCCAACGGCCCGAACAATCTAAGAGGCAATTGCGTAAGGCTGCTCTTTACGCAAGAAGCGGTGGTTTAATTCTAATATCGGCTGAGGGTCAGCGGAGTCCTAACGGAGACCTGATGCCTTATAAAAAAGGTGCGGCTGTTCTCCCGATTGAATCGCAGGCTCACATTCACCCCCTGTATGTGGCTGGTGCCAGACAGTGCCTTCCGGTAGGTGAATGGAAAATTCGGCCTGGAAAAATTGTTCTTCATTACTTAGAACCAATTCCAACGAAAGGTCTCACCTATGACGATCGAAATTCTTTGCTAGAGAAACTTCGAGCTGCAGCAGAGGTTGAGCATGCTCAATGGGAATAAACCAAAGTATCATCTACCTAACAAGCAAAGGCAGGCGGATGCTTCGCTGCTTTGAACGTTAGGTGAAAATATATCCTGCACTCAGATCAGTAAAGGAAAGTGATAATGGCCTACTGTAAAAATAAGAATAATTCTATCTACTACGAACAACATGGTAAAGGCAAGCCTGTGGTTCTAATTCATGGAGGAGCAGTTAGCTTTCAAAATAATTATGTCGGTTTCGGCTGGATAGAGCGTTTGAACGAGAGTGGTCTACAGGTGATTGGGCTGGATCTTCGAGGGCATGGTAAGAGTGATAAGCCTCAGAATGCTGACAGCTATGGCACTAAAAATTTGGCGAGTGATGTTTTGGCAGTTATGGATGAACTAGATCTAGATAACGTTTCAGTTGTAGGCTATTCATTGGGTAGTGCAGTCGCACTTCACTTGATTCAAGCATTTCCAGAGCGTTTCTCAAAAGCGGTGTTAGTAGCTACAGGCGATGGATTGATTGGTTTGCCTCCTTTTACATTTTCTTCGCTACTTCCTGTATTAGCTGAGGTCGCTTCACGATCTGAATACCCTAGTGACCTTCCTTCGCATGTAGCAGCTTACTGGAATTTTGTGACCGAAAGTGGCGGAAGTTTTGAGGCCTTATCAGCAATGGCGAAGGCAGACTACCCACCTCTCTCAATAGAGCTAGCAGGCAAAATAAAAGTACCTGTTATGGTGGTGAGTGGCGAGAATGATCCTGTTTTAGGGCGGGGGGTAATGCTCGCCAAAAGCATTCCATCTGGCGAGTATCTTGAAATCAAGAAAGCAGACCACTTTAATCTTGCTGCAATTGGTAGTGTGAAAAATGCAATTGCTACTTATCTTTCTTAGTTTTCAATTGTCGTCAACTATAAGCGGCTCCACCGGACAAATGAACTTTCCCCGGTTTAGTGGACACTGTCTATCGATATTAATGGTTCGCTTTTTAAGCAGAACCGCCTATTTTTGATGCAAGAATGTCGACTAAAATCAGTCAGCCGGAAAGATCGCTTTTGCTTAAGAGCGAACATTGAGTATATTTTACGTAAAATAAATTACCGCAAACTTTAGAGAATACAAAAAGTATGTAACGCCATTGATTAAGCTTCAAACCAGCGGATAAGTACTTGACCTTTTTCGGCGGATTCATGTGCTAATCGCTCAGCCAGTTCGCCAAATTTATCTTCCACTTGCTCTCTGCGAATTTTCATTGTTGGCGTCAGGATCTCATTCTCGATTGTCCACGGATCGGTAGAGATAATAACAGCACCAACACGAGCGTGTTTTTCAACTGTTTCGTTGATGGTATGTGCTCGTTCTAGGATGGCTGTTTCAATATCTTTGGGGTCATGGGCACTGGCGGCACTTCCTAGCACGCAAATCATTACTGTTTTGGAGTAACCACGGCCTAATAAGCATTGTTGTTCAGTAAAGTCATTTGACGAAAATATATTTTCAATGGGTGTGGGGGCTACATATTTGCCTTGAATGGTTTTAAAATAATCCTTCACTCTTCCCGTTAGGAAAATGAACCCGTCTTCATCGACTCGTGCTTTATCTCCAGTATGTAGCCAGCCGTCAATAAGAAGTTCGTCGGTTTTTTCCGGCATCTTATAATAGCCAGGAGTGCAGGCGTCCGCCTTGATTAATAATTCGTTTTGAGCGGATAACTTATACTCAACGCCTTTAATCACTTTACCGATAGCGCCTATTCGTCGGTTTTTATGATCACTGACAATTAACGCCATCGCTTCTGTTTGCCCGAAACCCTCAAGCAATACTAAACCAAATTCTTCAAACCATTGAATCAACGCGGGTGGCGTGGGTGCTGCTGCCGTGAGGCAATAGTCAACTTTATCCAATCCCATATTGGCAATCACTTGATCGCCTACCGCTTTTTTGTTCTGAGCTAGAGCTGCATCGATTGCTTGTTGAGAGCCGAACTTGGCAATGATCGCTTGTTGGAACTGTTCCCATACGCGAGGAGGCCCGAAGAAAAATGCGGGTCGAGTTGCTTGAAGGTCTGGGAGTAGTGTCGTGAGGTTTTCGTTAAAGTTAATTATACCGCCACGTATCATGGAGGTGTATTCCACTAATTGACGTTCAGCAATATGGGAGAGTGGTAAATAAGAGAGGAATTGAGGACGCTCACCGATATCGATGTAGTCTTGAGCGCGAGACATCGGTACCAGGCTTGTTGCATGGGTTTGCATGACGCCTTTAGGAACACCCGTTGTACCTGAAGTGAACACCAGTGACATGAGGTCGTCTTCTTTACATTCATACTGAGGTTGTTGGTTCTGACCTTCAGCAAGTAAGGCGTCCCAGGTTAAATGGTCCTCTTCTACTTCTACACCCGGGAGAGTAACAATGGTCATTTCGGGCGGGAGCACGTGACGGACAGCGTCCCAATTTTCTGATTCGCCGACAATAACGGCTGTTGCATCGGTAAAGTTAAATACATACTCAGCAGTGGACGGTGGCAAGGTGGTAAACATGCTTACGGTGACATTGCCTGAGGCAATGATTGCAATATCCGCTAGGACCCAATGCGCACGATTTCGAGACAATATGACAATATTCTGTTGATGGCCAAAGTGGGTTTCTAGGGCCGAAGCGACTGCATTGACTTCAGTCTCAGCCTGAGACCAAGTCCAACTAGCAGCCTCTTTGCTATTTTTAAGGTCTCGAAGCCAAACGTCGTCCGGGCATTCTAAAGACCAACACTTTAGATAGGATGGGATAGTGTTAAGTTTCATTGATAGCTCCATTTTTTATTCTAATAAGTAGTGCTTTTATCTCATAGCCAGCGGTATTTCGATGCGCCCAAAGGGAACGCTTTTGCTCAACTTCGTTTGTTTTTCTAAGTCATTTCTTCGAATATCAATAAGGAGCGCTTTGTGCTCAAAGCTAGCGGTTTACTGGGCTACCGATGAGGATCGCTTTTGCTCAAAAGCCAGCATTGACTCAAGGTTCAAACTGGCTGTTTTATCCCTATCTAGACCAAGCACCTGAAGGGCAACTTTGCGGACATATAAACCGCTGACGAATGTCTGCTAATCACTAAACAACCATTGTAACTTCGCCTTAATCCGCATGTCCGCTTTTTGGTGTTAGCGGAAGCGGTGGCCTAGTAAATTCACGGTCTGCTTTTCTCACAAAGGCAATATGATCATTCTTTGGTTGCGGGTTTTCGCAAGATCAACCCGAGAACATACAATGAGATCGCAAAGTCAACGAAGGGCTCAGGCAAGGGAGGGTCGTTCGCAATCGAACTAGATTCGTTTCCTTTTTCCTGCCTGAGGCGCATCGGTGCTGGCGACTTACTGGCCCGAAAAGTCCATTGCCTCAAGATTTGCGCCCTTCATCTGATAGCCAGCCGTGGCAAATTTTGTTTGCGATTTCTGGGCTGATAAGAGCCCGCTTACCCAAACAGGCGCCCATGGCGTAGCGATCTCGACAGGCTCTTCCATGCTCACGTAGATCATCTGGTTTTCGGGTGGCGGTGGTGTATGAATACAAGCCCCAAAAGTTGGCACTAGCAAAAATTCAGAGATGAACATCCCACTGTATTTGATGGGTAGAATATAGCCTGCAATTTTTAGCTTTTGCTTGTTTAATGCGGCAACAACCGGAGCTTCAATCGTTTGAGGCTCGAGGCCGCTTTCAAAGAAGTCCTGCTCGGTAGGAGCATTTTGCAGCCAATCCTTAGGCACTAAATCTCCCCAACTCACTTCTCTATATTCACTTGAGAAAACCAAGGGTGAAACGATCCACAAAAGGACCATAAACCATCTTAAATTCTTCACAAAACTACTCCTATATTTTGATCGACATGCCATCGGATAACGATTGTTTATATGCACGATAGCCCGGAATGCTACCCATTAAAAAACTTGCTGCAATCACTGCAACTATGAACGCTACTTGCTCGGTACCAAAGCTAGCGAGTGATATATAAAGCCCATACTGCTGAAGCAAGGGTTGGCTCAGCACAACGGAAAATATGAAAAGTAATACGCCCAGCACACAACCAAGTACCGCGAAAAGTAAGGACTCAGAAGCGAGTAAAATAAAAATCTGACTTGGCCGACAACCCAAAGAACGAAGAATTGCAATCTCCCGCCGTCTTTCATTTAAGCTAGTTAGAATGGCTGTAAGTAAGCCAACTAGGCTATTTAATAAAACAAATACAGCAATGACTAACAACGCTTTTTCAGCGACACCGATCAGTTGCCATAGCTCACCTAATGCTACCCCTGGCAATACCGCAAGTAGGGGCTCTTTCTTGTAGTTATTGATCGCACGCTGAATCTTAAAGATTTCCATCTTAGAATTTAATCCAAGCATGAACGCTGTGATTTGTTTTGGTTCCAAATCCATTTCTAAAGTTTGTTCCGCACTCACCTGATCTCGTGAACGGGTTCCAGACTGCCAGTCGGTATGCAGTGCTTCGATGCCCTGCAGGCTAACGTGGATGGTTCTGTCAACTGGCGTACCTGTTCGCTCCAAAATTCCAAGCAGGACAAAGGGCTTGTCGTTATGCCTTGCAAAATCCGTGTCGTAGACCCCGTGTGCTAGCGTTAATTTATCTCCTAATTTATACCCTAGCTCTTCCGCAACGTCGGCACCCACCACTGCATCATACACTGCACTAAAAGGTCTTCCTTGCTTAAATGACAGTGCTCTCTCATTGGCAAATCGAAAGTGCTCAAAATACTCTGAGCTTGTTCCCATTACCCTAAATCCTCGGTGTGAATCACCGAGAGAAATGGGGATAGACCACGCTACAGATGGGTGTGACGATATTTTTTCGTAGCTATCCCAACCAATGTTGTTGGTCGCATTGCCAATGCGAAATACGGAATATAGTAGTAACTGAACAGAGCCGCTGCGCGCTCCTACCAACAAGTCAGTACTAGATACGGTATTGGTAAAGCTATGCTTGGCTTCCTTGCGAATAGTTTCGACACCCAACAAAAGACAAACGCTGATGCCAATACTAAACAAGGTTAGCCCGCTGGTGAATTTTCGATTAAGAATACTCTTAAACGTTAGTCTGAGAAGTAGCAGAGGATTCATTTCGTTAAACCCCCTTGCTGTGCTTTATCTCGCAAATTTGCTCGATTTATATCTCGTAAGCAAATGCTTCGATCGAATATCCCTTCCAAGCTACTGTCATGGCTTACGAATAAAACCGTTGAGCCGCTTTGTGCGCATTCTCGCAGCAGCAATTGTAAAAAATGCTCTCGCGAGTCTGCGTCCAGCGCAGATGTTGGTTCATCCGCAATAATCAGTTCTGGAGCACCAATTAATGCGCGAGCAGCAGCAACGCGCTGCTGCTGCCCGACGCTTAGATCGGAGACTTGTTTATCAAGGTCGGTTAATTGTAGGTGAGATAGTAGGCGCCTCGCTTCGGCCTCCAAAGACGCTGACTTTATAAGTGCTCTTTCACTTCTCAGTGCTGAAAACTTGCACGCTAAAGTGACATTCTCGATTACGGATAAATAAGGGATAAGATTAAACAGTTGAAAAATAAAGCCTATATGATCTGCACGAAACCTGTCTCGATGACTTTGCTTTAGTTGCGTGATATCAGTGCCCATAATATCAATACAGCCTTTGCTCGGCAGATTAATCCCTCCCAACAAACTCAGTAGTGTCGTCTTTCCTGACCCACTTTCACCTTTGATGAATACACGCTCACCCGACAAGATCGTCAATTCGGGAATATCAATAACGTCGCCTTGGCTTGTTGGCCACCGAAACCCTAAGTGGTTCACTCTTAGCAAGGTTTGCTTGGTCTTGGCGTTCAAAACTTGATACTGGCATTGCCGGGCTTGATTTCGAGTAGACGCTGTTCAGACTCCGTGATCATTTGAACGTCCACTTCCTCTATGCCGCTGAACACGTCAAAAAAATCTACTTTGATCTCAGAAATTGCACCTATATTCGCGCAGTCAAAATGGTATTCGGCTTTGAATTCGCTGTGACTGCTTTCGGTGTCATGGTCGTGCTTTTCTTCATGTTCTTCACCTTCACGATGTTCGTCGTCTTCTAACAGTGCGGAGGTAATGTGCGTGTGCTCAATTGAACACTTTGCGTCTTCATTAATCTGGATCAGCTTTGTGACGTCGCTTAGTGACGTTTGTGCATCCTTTATTTTTGCTCGGTGTTTAGGGGTGCTAGGCGAGTGCTCAAACCCAACTATATTCATTGCAGGCGACTCAAAAACCACCTGAATCTCATTTGCTTCTTGAACAATCGTCAAGCTGGCATGTCCATGCTCATGAGCGGAATGCTCATCTTCAAAGGCAGAGGCGCCACGCGCAAAGAGGCTTAAAATAACTAATAGAAATACATATCTAACACGAAAAAAATTCATTCATAACTCCACAGAAAGCAGCGCCAAGTGGGCACCAAAACATAAAATTGATTTAAAAAAATGGGGTTATGAGGGTTGGGGTGGGGCGCGGGAAGAGTAGTGGCTGAAGCGGCGTTGACTCGCTTGGGGTGGGGCGGATAGTTGATATTTGGTTTTCTCGGTTGAGAAGTCTACATAGTTGCTGCTTGCAGCATATGCGCCAAGAAGCGATAGGGTTAAACACTTCTCACACAGTGGTTCAATGCTGTGTTTGCCGTCAAAAAAATCAGAGCCCTTAGACGTAAGAGTGCTGTGTTTATGAACAACCTCATGTTCTGCATGGCCAGCATCAAGGGTCTCGATTATTTCTGCAGCAAGCTCGAACTCGATGTGTGCATTGGAATGAACCACAGACACGCACGATGCGAAAAGCACCGAAAAGGCCAATAGGTAGTGAACGAGGGTTCGTGAAATCATGGACTCATTATAAACACCCAAATTCTGGCAGATCAACTTACGAATCGGCATAGAAAGGGTGTCCTGTTCTCAAAATCAACTGTTTACAGTAAGCAAAAGTGCCGCAGAATGGCGACGATTTACTCAAACGTTTGGCCTAAGAATACCAAGCGTATTCTCGGGCGGAGATATAGTTGTTGAATGCTTTGATCTCACTGCGCTTATAAGCCAAATATATATCTACAAAGTGACTACCTAAAGAGTCGCGCAAGGCTTTGTCTTGATCGAGCTCTATTAATGCATCTTCCAGGGTATGCGGGTAGAGGTGCTCATAGCACGCGAGGCCTTCAAACTCTTCACCTGGGTCGGAGTCGTTTTTGATACCCGCGTAGATTCCGCCTAGCAATGCCGCCATCGCTATATATGGGTTAGCGTCGGCAGCAGGAACGCGATGCTCTATGCGCGTGTTTTTGTCATTAGACGAGGGGATACGTACTGCTACATAACGGTTTTCATGACCCCAGCTTTTTTGCGTGGCGATCGCTAAGTCTGGAACGTATCGACGATAGGCATTTGGGTTGCTCGCAAGAAAAGCCATGGCGCCATGTAAGGTTTCTAAGCAACCACCGACGGCTTGATACAACATTTTCTTGTTGTCTTTCGCGAATTGGTTTTCACCTTTTTCGTTATACATCGAAACATGCATGTGCATAC
>JAWUYI010000041.1:0-88305 GCA_034110885.1 Oleiphilaceae bacterium | reverse complement strand
CTAAAAGAAAAACTAAGGGGTTGTTATGTCTTTAATGCTAGTCGGTATTGTCATATTTTTCGCTATACATCTTGTGCCAACGCGTGTTGCTTTGCGCGCCTCATTGGTTGAAAGGCTAGGGCCTCTTCCCTATAAGGCGCTGTTTTCTGTATTTGCAGCCTTGGGTTTAGTGCTTATCGTTATGGGAAAAGGGCAGGCGGAATTTATCGCTGTATGGAACCCGCCAGTTTTCATGCGGCACATTACCATGTTGCTTGTATTGTTTGCTTTTATCCTGCTTGCTGCAACCTATATACCTTCCAATATCAAATCGAAAGTAAAAAACCCAATGCTTACGGCAACCAAGTTGTGGGCAACGGGGCACTTATTGGCGAATGGCGACCTAGCCTCTATTGTTCTGTTTGGTAGCTTCATGGTGTATAGCGTGATCGATGTCATTAGTGTGAAGAAAAGAGGTCTGACAAAGCCGTCGAAACGTTACTCCTACGCCTTGGATGGTTTAGTGGTTGTCGTGGGTGTGGTTGCTTATGGTTTGGTTGTTATGAATCATCTAGCCCTATTTGGGGTGCCTGTCGTGACAATGCCTTCTTAAGGAGATTTTTATGGCAACGCTCTTTCTTTTCTTGTTTGCAGTCATCAGTGTTGCATTAACGTATAACGTGCTTCGGCCAAATGTAAGCCACCCAAGATATAGCGTGTTTAGCTTTTTGTTTGGTTGGTTAGCTGGTGAGTTGGCCTTGCATGTTGTGCTAGTGCAAGCAGTGATTTTGCTCTTAGTGATCTTAGTAGGCGAGTTGTCAGGATTTTGGGATGCGATTTCAGTGTTTCTATTGGCGGGGTCTTGGGGTGTTTTAAGCTACCACTATTTTTCTGGATACAAAGCAAAAGCACTTATGGCTGAGCTCGTTTTACCGCACCAGAAAGCGGGCGAGGTTTCTATTTGGAAGCGTCATGAAGAGCTTGATTGGTGGCGATTAATTCGTCCTTTCTATGCACTGAAAGACTCTGACTTAAAAGTAGAGAAAAATATTGTCTATGCTGAAGTTGATGGCTTCAGACTAAAACTAGATATTCGTTCGTTGCCAAGTTCCTTGGAAAAAGCCCCAGTACTTTTACAAATTCATGGTGGCGCTTGGACTAAAGGTTACGGTAGTAAAAACGAGCAAGGCTTGCCCTTAATGCAGCATATGGCTCGACAGGGATGGGTGAGCGTCTCAATTGATTACCGTTTGAGCCCTAAAGCGACATTTCCAGACCACATTGTAGATTGCAAGAAAGCCTTGGCTTGGGTCAAAGAGAATATTCATAAGTATGGCGGCGATCCCAAGTTTATCGTAGCGACGGGAGGCTCTGCCGGTGGCCATTTAAGCTCTTTGTTGGCCTTATCTTCAGCTGAAAAATTGTTTCAGCCGGGTTTCGAAGAAAGTGACACAAGTATTCAAGGCTGTGTTCCTTTTTATGGAATATATGACCTGCATGACTCTGAACGCTTGCAGGTGAATGTTGGTTTAGAAATTGTTATGCGAAAATCAATTATCAAGCAAACTAAGCAAGAAAATCCCGAGCTTTATACTTTGATGTCTCCAATTAAACATGTTCACAAAGATGCGCCTCCATTCTTAGTGATTCATGGTGATAAGGATTCGTTGACCTCGCTTGCTGAAGCACAATTCTTTGCAAGCCATCTTGATGAAGTATCTGCTCAAAGTGTCGAATTTGCCGAAGTTGCTGGTGCTCAGCATGCGTTTGATTTCTTTCCATCGCTGCGCAGTGATTACGTTATGTTAGGCATTGCTCAGAGAATAGGGCAGTGGCATCGGGACTACATCGCTCAGCAGCGGTAAAGCGTATTTACCCTGCATTCGCATATTGGACTTTAGTCGTAAAGCAGGAATATACTTTCAGGCTCGATCATTTGCGCAGCGTCTAAGGCTGATGCACAAAACAATAAATACAAAAAATATTTCGTCCACTTTTTATTTTAGGCAATGCCTTTAAAGGTTTCGTGATGACTCAGCGAAAAACTAACCAACACTTTCGTACCTGCAACCTTTGTGAGGCTATGTGCGGCGTAGTAATTGAACATGCGGGTGAAGAGATACTGTCGATTAAAGGCGACAAAAATGACCCGCATAGCAAAGGTCATATTTGTCCAAAAGCACTGGCTTTAAAAGACTTTCATGAAGACCCAGATCGCTTACGTGTTCCCCAAATAAAAACAGAGAATGGTTGGAAACAGGTCAGTTGGAACAAAGCGTTTAACCTAATTGCGAGCAAGATAAAAGCAATTCAAAAAGACCATGGTAACAACGCCGTGGGCGCGTATGTTGGAAACCCAAACGTCCATCATCATGGCAATCTTCTTTATTTGTTAAATTTCTTTGATACCTTGGCGACCAAAAATCGTTTTTCGGCGACGTCTAATGACCAGCTGCCTCATATGCGCGCCAACTACGAAATGTTTGGTCATCAGGCATTGTTTCCTGTACCAGATATCGACCATACCGATTTGTATATCCTGATGGGCTGCAATCCTGCGGCGTCAAATGGCAGTTTGATGTCGGCGCCAGACTACCTGGGGCGCCTCAAGGCTATTCGGAAACGCGGTGGGCAGGTCATTTTAATTGACCCCAAAAGGAATGAAACTGCCCGCGTGGTAGACGAACATTTGCCAATTAGGCCCGGCACCGACGCTCTCATGCTGATGGCGTTAATTCATACTTTATTTGATGAAGGTCTAGTAGAGACCGGTCGACTGAAATCATCAATAGAAGGCATTGCAGATATTCAGCTGCTTTGCTCAGATTACCAACCTGAACTCGTCGCCAATATTTGTGGCATGCCTGCGGAGACTATTAGGGGCTTGGCTCGTAAGCTTGCGACAACGCCTCGCGCTGCCATTTTTGGCCGCATGGGAACATCTACTCAAGAGTTTGGCGGGTTAGCAACTTGGTTGGTATACGTTGCGAATATTCTGACCAACCATCTCGATGAGCGGGGTGGCTTAATGTTCACCAAGCCCGCTGCGGATTTAGTCGAGTTGAGTGCCTTTATCGGAGAGCAAGGCAGTTCAAATAGCTTCCAATCTAAGTCAGGCCTACCAGAATTTAGCGGTGAGCTACCTTCCAGTGCTATGGCAGATCAAATAGAGCTAGAAGGCGCAGACCAGATCAAAGCCATGTTTGTGATTGCGGGAAACCCTGTGCTATCTAGTCCAAATTCGAATCGTTTGGATAAGGCTTTTGCAGGTCTTGAATTCATGGTGTCGATAGACAGCTATTTGAACGAAACATCCAAACATGCCGATGTTATCTTGCCGTCCAGCAGTCACCTTGAGCAGTCTCATTATGATGTCGCATTGAATATGATTGCGGTGCGAAATGTTGCTAAGTATTCGCCTGCCCTTTTTGAACCTGCAAAAAACACCAAGCATGACTGGGAGATTATTCTGGAAATTGCGCGTCGCTTGCAGCCTGCAGGGTTGGTAGCCTCCGTGAAGACGGAAGCACAATATCAAGTGTTTAAGCGCCTAGGCCCTGATGGCGTATTAGATTTGCTGCTGCGTGTCGGGCCATATGGCACTCAGATACCTGGAACGTCGCAGGTTGGCGCATTTATTATTGATACGATACAAGATATCTTTCCACCAGGGCATATGCTTCGTCGCGCCTTAGATGTAGGGCCATATGGACCGCAGAATCGTGGTTTGAGCAAGGGGTTATGCGTAGCTTCATTAATGAATTACCCACATGGTGTTGATCTAGGCTCTTTACAGTCAGCATTGCCTGAGCGTTTATTTACCAAAAGCAAGCGAATTAAACTGGTGCCTTTAAGCTATAGTGCCGACATGCCTCGTTTGCGAAAGTTTATGGAACAAGCCATAAGCGCATCGACCAGCGACACCTTATCTATGATTGGCCGTCGCGACGTGCGTTCTAATAACTCATGGATGCACAATAGTCAGCGTTTAGTAAAAGGGAAGAATCGCTGCACTATGCAAATTCATCCAAAGGATGCGGCAAGCAGAAATATTGTAGAGGGTGAAACGGTTCGAGTGAGTTCTAAACTGGGGAGCATTCAAATACCGGCTGAGATCACTGAAAATATTATGCTTGGTGTGATTAGCATTCCTCATGGTTGGGGCCATAACCACGAAGACACTCAACTTTCGGTGGCAAGCAAGCGACCAGGCGTTAACGTTAATATTCTAATTGACGATGGATTTGTAGATAAACTGACAGGTACATCTGTATTAAATGGTGTGCCTGTGGACGTTGAAAAGATTATGCCTATGTCGACAAAAAAGAAGAACTCGGCTGAATCTGTGTCTAAGAAAGCTCCAAAAGCAAGGGTGCGAGTAAAGGCAAATATTGCCTAAATGCGCGAACAGTCTCTAGCACAAGCGGCATTATTGCCGCTTGTTGCTTTTTAGAGAGTCATCTTATGATTATTCCAACCGAAGCGCTAAGTGACGAGGCGCGAGAAAACCTAGTAAAAGAGTATTGTCTGCGCGATTGGGGTCTAAATGAAATAGAGCAACCCTTAGATGCGCGTATGCAAGCCGTGAATACGGCGTTAGAGCAAGGACTTTTAGTTGTACTTTATAGTGAATCCAACGAGTCAGCTCAGCTTGTAGTCAAGACGGACCTAGTGATTGATGAGAGTTTAAAGGATTGATTAGTTTTTGCATGCAATGCCGTAAGGCCATGAGAGCAAAAGTATGAGCGAACACATCATTAGCCATGACCAGTTAATCAAAGTTGCTGGGCAAGAGCGTTACAAACGCGGTTTGGCTGCGAGTGAAGCGCATGCTGTGTTGGACTTTAATAGTAACAGCGGACGGATTTCAGGCTCTATTCAAGGCTTCGAGTCTAAGGTACGCATCAATGGCGAGGTTCTAGAGGGCGCTTGTTCCTGCAAGGATTCAGACGGCTTTGACTTCTGCCAACACTGCGTTCATCTCGTACTTTTTTCTAATAAGCGCGCTCAGCAGTTATTTTCTTTGTCTAAAGGTCCAGACAAATCCAAGATTTTTGCCTATTTGTTAGCCCAAGAAAAACAGATTTTGGCTAAGCATTTACTTGCCTTTATTGAGCAAGACGCCGCGGAATTAGATCGTTTTTTATTAAAAGCGACCTTGTCCTCAGGCCAAATAGACTTCCCTGAGTTAAGGGCTCGGGTTACCGAACTCACGCGGCCCAATAAGCGCTTGTTTAGTCAGCGGCAAGTGAAGCATTACTTTTCACGAATTGCGAGTTTGTTTAATGAGTTGCAACAAGCAGACCTTACGCAACAGTCAGAGCAAAGCCTGAAGTTAATTGAATACTCTATTGCGCGTCTAAACGGACTCTGCCAAGTGATAGATGAAACTTGGGGTTATGCAGAGCCAATATTTAAAGATGTGCAAAGCTTATTTGCGCTGCTTTTTTCCATGCACGAGGGGCGAACCCTTACCATTGTAAAACGCTTCGAAAAGATTTTTTTTGTGGATCAATTTGAGGTGCTCGGCGAGCAGGCCGTTGTAGTATTAGAGCAGCACACTGAAGCACATAAATTATTTTTTGAACGCGCAGTGGAACTCTGGCAGCAATCGCAGACTGGGTCGACAGAAGAGGCGGGAGACGAGATCTCAGGTAATGTAAAAAAAGACCCCAAGCTTCAAAACTTAATAGCGTTAAAAGAGGAATGGCAGTGGCGTAAGCTTGCAAACTTGGTTGTGGGCTTGGATGTGCCAGATAAACAAAATGCCTATCAATGGAGTGTTTCTTTGCAGCGTTTTTTGGTGACCAGTTCAGAGTCGTGTTTGTCGTGGGCTAAGTCCGTTGATACAGACTACGGCGCTGAGAGCGCCATTGATGTTTTACAAGAAGGCGTGACTCGCTTTCCGAATAGTCAGCGACTCGTTGACTTTTTATGCTCACTGCTAGGGGCGTCAGATGCTTCGACGTCCGGTTATCTGCGTTTGGCGGGAGAGCAGCCTATAGAGCTAATTGCTTGGCTTACGCGTGACAATAACGAAATATCGCTAGGCGCTGCGCAAGCGATGCTCCCCATTCTTGTGGACCGACTTAAATCAATGAGGCCCCGCGCCGAATTTGATGACCTGCCCAACCAAGCGAGAGTTAAGCTAGTCGATTTGTGTAAACGTTACTCCAAGACAGAACTCGCGTTTCAGTTAGCGATGGAAAGTGAATTACCATTAGAGACAAAAATAAATCTAGCAAATGAGTTTGATCAGTTGAACCCTGATCTAGCAAGGCAGGTAAGAGAGCGTATCTTGCCGGAACTACTGGCCAAAAAACAAAACCGTTTCGACCATCACGCTGCTGAGCAGACAGTGTTTTTGCAAAAAAATTATTCACAATTACAATTGTCGGCGCAGCAATTTGAGCAGGCGCTCAAACCATCCGAGTCGCTTATGAGTGAAAGGAAAAACTTTATCTCTTTGGTTCAACAATATAGTGAGAAAAAATAGTTTCTCTAATCGACTTAATTGGCGATGATGGCAAATTAATATTGCAGCTCAAGTACTTAGAAACACGTAACTCGAAAATTAAGGAAACAACCTATGTCAAACCCTAGTGACCAAAGCATGAACATGGATGCGAGCAATTTATACCGTGAAGAGAGTTATACCGACCAGAAGGTTGGAACCATTCGGGTTATGCTTCCAGTAACAAGCTCCGGAGAGCCGGACTCTAGCCGAAAAACTATTTATGTTGGTCAAACTCAAATGATGACGCCAGCGGGCGCTCTTCCTTTAAGCTTTGAGTTAGAGGCGGATAATATCGCAGATGCAGTCGCGGGCTTTGGTGCGGCCGCAGAAAAGTCCTTGGAAGAGACAATGAAGGAGCTTCAGGAATATCGTCGTCAGCAAGCTTCGCAAATCGTAATGCCAGGTTCAGAAGGTGGTCCGCAAATCCAAATGCCATAGCTACACGTAATCTAGGTCTTGTCGTGCACCTATGGCCTGACACCCCCAATTATAAGAGTTTGAATCATGATTACTTTGCATCACCTTAACCACTCACGATCTCAGCGTATTCTTTGGCTGCTAGAAGAGCTAAATGTCGACTATGAAATCAAGCGCTATGATCGAGATCCAGTCACGATTAGGGCTCCGAAATCTTTAAAAGCGGTGCATCCGCTTGGGAAGTCTCCGGTTATTACCGATAGCAACGGCGACATTACCGTCGCAGAGTCAGGCGCCATTGTTGAGTACTTGATCGCTACCTATGACAAAGCAAAAAGTTTTCAGTCTGATAGTTCAGAAAGCCAGCGGTCAATTGTATATTGGTCGCATTTTGCAGAGGGCTCTTTGATGCCTCCTCTGTTGATGGCGCTTCTGTTCGATAAGGTAAAAGAAAGCCCCATGCCATTTTTTGTAAAGCCTATTGCGCGAGGCATTGCTAACAAGGTTATGGGCGAGTTCGTGCAGCCTGAAATTGATTCAATTCTTGGGTTTATTGAGCAGTCATTGTCGGATAGAGAGTGGTTTTCGGATGTGACACCTACAGGCTCAGATTTTCAAATGAGCTTTCCGCTCGAGGCGCTTGTCGCTAAAGAAAAAATTAATGCGCAAACACACCCGAACATCTGTGCATTTGTTAAGCGTTGCCAAAGCAGGCCAGCTTACCTAGCAGCTCTGGAAAAAGGCGGCGATTACGAGTATGGCCCTCAATAGAGGGTTGTATTGCAATCAAGAGCACAAGATTTAAAAGATAGATGTATGTACAGAGGGTGTTTTTTGAGAGATCACTAACCCTTTATTAAATGCTTTGACGAGCTCCTTTCCGCGATCGTTCTTTGTAAAAACAACATGGCTATGTTTCGTTTTACCAATGGGGCGTTCGTGAGCTTGAATTTCTTTAAATTGTACTGGTGTAAGCGCCTTCTCTGCGATCGCAAATCCAGTTGAAATATTCACGGCAATAATATCGACACGACCAAGTACCAACTTTTCAAAGTTGTCGGCGTCGCTTGTGACTTCGTGAATGTCGAGCTTTTGGCGGTCTATTGCATTAGAGAAGTCACTTCCATAGCTATATCCAGCGGTCGTTCCGATTCTTAATCCTCGTAGGTCTTGAAAGTCTTTCCATTCAAATTTCGAGCCCTGCAGATAAAAAAATGCGTGATAACTCGACGAGTAGGCTTCGCTAAACTGCAGATATTTGTTGCGCTCTTCGGTGAATGACCAACCTGGGCTTGCATCCCAAATGCCTCGTTTAACGTTCTCAAGGCAGCGTTTCCAAGGTGCCCAATGCAATTCTATCTCGATATTTAGTTGGCCCAGAATTTCACGCATGGCGATTATTTGTGGGCCATCGCCCGGTAGATCTTTTGATATTTTTGGCGGCCACTCGTCAACACACATGCTTATAGTGTTAGGTCTTTCTATCGGTGATTGTGCAAATACTGGGTAACTAATAAACACCATCAATGCTAACGAAAAAAGACCTTTGAAAAAGATTTTTTTAAGCATTTTCAGCGTCTTCATAGTCTAATGTTCATGCAGATAGGGCCGATTAGAGAACTGCGACCAGACCTTAGAGAGACTGCCGTCTTTACGCATGAGTATCAGCTGGTCTTTGATTTTCTGCTTAAGGGTGCTGTCCATGCTGGCATTCACAGCAAGGTAAATAGAGTACGGATCGATGACATTGCTAAGGTCGCTCAGTCTTAAACAGTGTTTTTTATCGCTTAGTTTTTGAAGTTGATAGTCTAGGCGAACGTCCATTTCAACAAAGCCGCTAACACGCGCTAGCTTCACTAATTTAATGGCTTGAGCGTAGTCGCGGGTTTCGAGTAGCGACAGAGTGCCATCTAATGACATGGCACTTAACTCTGGGTAGCGAAAGCCTTTTAGAATAGCGATATGCATTTTTGCTAGATCGGCTGGCTCTTTTAGAGAGGGGTTACAGTGCAGGAGTGCGTGATGGACATCGAATAAAGGCACATCGATTAATTCACCGTTACTCAAAGAGTCCCAAACTTTGGCATCATATGCCACCCAGTCACGCGAATGCTCTGCAGTAAGTAAAACCTCTATGCGTTTAGATGGCGCGACATGTGTTGTTAAGGGAACCTCTAACTTAGAAAATAACGATTCGGCGATTTGGGTAATGATGCCGCCCGCAGACTGACCATTCTCGGTAATTTGAAAAGGGGCTGCGTTGCTCTCAACTACGTAATAGTGCACGGACTGGTCTGCTGCTTGGGCATAGTTCGAGCTCACTACAGCCATGCATGCCATCGTGCGGACAAAACGTGAAAAGTCTTGGGGCAGCGAGGACGCGAGAAGCGAGCGTAATCGCTTGAGCGGCGCAGCCTTCAAAGGGTTGCCACTATATAACGCTTTCGGTTCTAGGTTTGAATGCTTCATTGCCAAGCTCCACCGTTTCTTAATTTAGGGTAAAAACTAACTGATACTCTCAATCGCAGAGAAAATGCAGTCATAACCCTAAGGCATACTATAGTACAGATGTTATTCAAATGAGTTGATTTCAAATTCAAAAAAACGTGAATCATAAGTGTTCGTGATACAGGTCAATAATTCATATAGAATGCCTCCCGTTTTTAAGTGCTAGGTTACAAATAGGTTGAAATTATGTCGTTCAAAGTGGGCCAACGTTGGGTAAGTCAGACAGAACCAAAACTGGGTCTGGGAATTGTTTCAGAGTTTGCCGATAGGCGTTTAACCATTACGTTCCCCGCCGCAGGAGAAGTGCGAACCTATGCCATGGATAATGCTCCTGTATCGAGGGTGAGTTATAAGTCTGGGGATGTCATTCAAGACCATGAGGAGAACGAGTATACCGTTCAGGACTCTAGCTTAGACGACAATCTAATGGTTTATCAGGTTCTAGACAGCGCGGCTCAACAGCGTGAACTGAGTGAAGTTGAACTCAACTGTTTCATTCAATTTACCAGCCCTTTACAAAGGTTAGTAAGTGGTCACTATGATCGAAATAGAGCATTTAGGCTTCGTTACGAAACCATTCAGCATTTGGACCGAATCCAACAAAGCCCTGTTAGGGGGCTGCTTGGTTCTCGCACAAGCTTGTTGCCGCACCAGGTTTATATTGCAGACAGTGTTGCGCAAAGATACGCGCCAAGAGTACTTCTGGCTGACGAAGTAGGTCTAGGTAAAACGATTGAAGCGGGCATGATCATGCATGCACAGCTGCAGAAGGGTTTAGGCTCTCGTATGCTGGTTTGCGTGCCTTCTACTTTGATTTACCAGTGGCTTGTTGAAATGCTCCGTCGTTTCAATTTGAGGTTCTCTATCTTTGATGAAGACC
Source organism: Oleiphilaceae bacterium (assembly GCA_034110885.1). Lineage (GTDB taxonomy): Bacteria > Pseudomonadota > Gammaproteobacteria > Pseudomonadales > Oleiphilaceae > PZPK01. The sequence continues at coordinate 78,004 of JAWUYI010000041.1, read as the reverse complement.
GCTATGACGCTCTGATTGAAGAAGGTATTGAAAACCCCTTTGAATCTGAGCAGTTGATCCTTACGGACTTAAAATGCTTGCTTGCGAATGATCAAATTACGCAACATGCAGCGGAAGCAGACTGGGATCTATTCGTAGTAGACGAAGCGCATCACCTTGAATGGTCATCCACATATGCAAGTCCAGAATACCTTTGTGTTGAAAGCATTGCCGAGCAAAGCCAAGGGGTGTTGTTACTGACGGCCACGCCAGAGCAAGCGGGTAAAGAGAGCCATTTCGCGCGTTTGCGCTTGCTCGATCCAGATCGCTTTCATGACCTAGAAGCATTCAAAGCGCAAGAAAGCCACTATGGAGAGATTTCTCAGCTCGTCTCAGGGCTTCAAGAATCGGCCTTAGATCAAAGCATTGAGCCGGCGCTGAAAGAGTCGCTGCTCAGTGTTTTGGGTGAGGACGAGAGCGTTGACTGGTCGTTAAATGCTGAGCAAGTTGTGCCCAGTTTAATTCAAGACTTGTTGGATCTTCACGGCACTGGGCGTATTTTATTCCGTAACACCCGACATGGTATTGAGGGCTTTCCGGCGCGCGTACTCAATGCGTATAAGCTCGATGCGCCTGCGGAAGCAGTCGACCTCAAATCTGACCCTCGAGTGGTATGGTTAACTGAATTCTTAGCGAGCGTTCGTCCAGAAAAGGTTCTTGTTATTTGTGCCAGTGCAGGCACGGCCCTAGAACTAGAATCTTATTTGCGTTTAAAGCAAGGTTTAAGAACAGCAGCCTTTTACGAGGGTTTAACGATTATTGAGCGTGATCGCGCCGCTGCATATTTTGCAGATCGTGAAGAAGGTGCCCAAGCCCTAATATGTTCTGAGATTGGCAGCGAAGGCCGAAATTTTCAGTTTGCACATAATCTTGTGTTATTTGATTTGCCAGAAAATCCCGATTTATTGGAACAGCGTATTGGACGTTTAGACCGAATTGGCCAACTTAAAGACGTTAATATTCATGTTCCGTATATTACGGGCTCTCGCCAAGAGGGTTTGTATCATTGGTACCACAAAGGCTTAAATGCATTTGAGTACAGCTGTTCAGCTGGTTATTCCATTCAGCAGCACTTTGACAGTGATTTAGCTCAGTTCTTAGAAGAAGGGGACCACGAAGGCGCAGCGTCAGAGGCTTTTCTGGTAACCGCGAGAGCGTATCGTGACGAAGTAATGGCGGAACAGCATCGCGGCAGAGATCCTCTACTAGAGCTGAATTCTTGCCGGATGGATGTTGCTACACACCTGATTGAACTGCTTGAGCAAGAAGAGAATAGCCAAAGCTTAAGCGCGTATATGAATAGAGTGTTCAGCTTGTATGGGGTTGAGCAAGAGCAGCAATCGGATGGCTCTTTAGTTATACACCCTGGCGAGCACATGCTTACCCATGATTTTCCATATTTGACGGAAGATGGCTGTACGCTAACGTTTCATCGGCTCAAGGCCCTAGTGCGCGAAGATATCGACTTTATTACTTGGGAGCACCCGATGGTGACTGAGTCGATCGAGCAGCTTCTAAGCAGTGAACTTGGTAACGCAGCTTTGGCACAAATGTCTGTTAAGGGTGTTCCTCCAGGGACATTGTTCATTGAAAGTATTTTCAGCTTGAATAGTATGGCGCCTAAACAGTTGCAGCTAGACCGATTTTTACCTATGTCGCCACAGCGTATTGTCGTCAATGTTTCAGGGCGAGACTTGAGCGAAGTGTTGCCTCATGAAAAGCTAAATGAACTGTGTAGCGGAATAAAACGTAGTATGGCTCATGCGGTGGTAAAGGAAATTCGCTCAGAAATTGCCGCTCTGCTCGGTCATGCGCAGGCGATCGCAGAAAAGAATGTTCCTGGACTGCTAGAGCAGGCGCGCACAAAAGTGAGTCAGCACTTAGAGGGTGAAATCCACCGTTTGCGCAGTTTGCAGCAGAAGAATCCTTTAATTCGGGATCAGGAAATTACGTTTTTAGAGAACCAAAAGGTGGAATGCCTGTCTTACATTGATAAGACAGGCCTCGAAGTTCAGGCTTTACGGGTCATCATTAACACCTAGGTGTTTGTGTAACATATTAAGGGGCAGCTATGAGCAGCAATGATAATTCAGAAGTAGACTTGAAAGGCACGCTTAGTGATCTGCAGTATCAGGTAACGCAGTGCGATGCGACAGAGCGCGCCTTCGATAATGAATACTGGGACCATAAAGAAGAAGGCATTTATGTCGATGTGGTGTCTGGTGAAGCCTTGTTTAGCTCGAAGCACAAGTACGATTCTGGCTCAGGTTGGCCTGCGTTTTATCAGCCTCTTGATACGCAAAGCATTACCGAACACCAAGATGGAAAGCTGTTGATGCCGCGCACGGAAGTGCGAAGCAAAGACGCAGACTCCCATTTAGGTCATGTCTTTTCTGATGGACCTGCTCCAACAGGTATGCGTTATTGTATCAATTCTGCTGCCTTACGCTTTGTTCCAAAGAGTAAAATGGCCGAAGAAGGCTACTTTAAGTTTCTGCCCTTGTTCGAAACAGACTGAGCGTAATTAGGTACCCATAAAGTGATGCGGCAGGAATATTTAATTGAGATTGCGAATATGCGCATGCCTTTTGGCAAGTATAACGGTCGGCGCATAATCGAGTTGCCGGAAGAATATTTGTTATGGTTTAAAAATAAGGGTTTCCCGCAAGGCAAGCTGGGTTTGTTGCTCGAGATGACCTTGGAGATAAAAATCGAAGGGTTAGAGGGCTTGATCAAACCGCTGATAAAGCCCTAAAGCTGCGCGGATAAAGCTCTGGTCAAGCACTGACCAAGGTCTGATCAAGAAAGACTAAACCGTCATTTCAGACGGTAGACAGCCCGTTGAGTTCTTAGCCCCGACTCATTGTCTTCTAATACTTATTTAGAGCCAAGCGACCGCTACATGTTGTTTGCTTGCTTTGCTTCAAACGCGGCCATCTGTTCTGGTGTCGCTTCAAGCTGGTGCTCTTCTTTCCATTGCGAATAAGGCATGCCGTAAACGATCTCGCGCGCTTTGTCATAATCGATCTCGACACCGTTTTCTTTTGCTGCGCTTGCATACCACTTGGCAAGGCAGTTCCTACAAAAATCAGCCAAGATCATCAGGTCTATGTTTTGCGCTTCTTTGTGGGCATCTAAATGCGCCAATAAGCGTCTAAAAACTGCAGCTTCAATCTCGGTTGTTGTTTCGGTTTTGTCGCTCATTATTAATCACATGAAAAGTATTGGATAGGGCGCTCTATGCTACGAGCGTCGAGCTAAATGTCAACGCCTATTGAAAGTCGAGCGGCGGTCGTTCGCTTTCTGTTCTGGTTTTGGGTATAAAAGGCATCGCAAAAGTGCATGAATGCTATTGTCCGCTTTTGCCCAATGCTTTTAAATTATTCGCTCACATCTAAAAGGAATTAGTATGGCGATTACCGATTGGCCGCTGGACGAGCGGCCTCGAGAAAAACTGCTTGCGCGCGGCGCTGACGCTTTGAGTGATGCAGAGCTCCTAGCGATATTTCTTCGCACTGGTCTGAAGGGGCAATCCGCTCTGGATTTGGCTCGATCTTTGATTAAACATTATGGTGATTTAAAGTCATTGCTCAATGCTAAGCGTGAAGATTTTTGTTCGCGCAAAGGCATGGGTGATGCCAAATACTGCCAGTTGCAGGCATCCATGGAAATGAGTAAACGCTACTTTCGCGATGAAATGCGGGAAGAGACGGTTATTACCAACCCAGACACGTGCAAACGCTTTGTGCGCCACGCCTTGTCGAACCGGCAACATGAAACCTTTGCGGTTGTGTACCTCAATAACCAACATACTATTTTAAGCTTCGAAGAACTCTTTCAGGGAACAATTGATGCCGCATCGGTGTATCCGCGAGAAGTCGTGCGTAAAGTGCTGGATAAAGGTGCCGCTGCTGTGATTATTTGCCACAACCATCCGTCGGGTTCTACGGTTGTTAGCCAAGCAGATAGACATATCACTAAGCGTTTGCAAAGTGCTCTCGAACTGATTGATGTGCGAGTGCTCGACCATTTAATTGTGGCGGGTAACGAAGTGGTTAGTTTTGCTGAGCAAGGCTTGCTTTGAACCGAAAGGGTTAGCGGTGCTCCAATCATTGCTCCCATTATTGTTCTAATTCGGGCTTAGACCTTAGTCTAGAAGTAGACCATGGTCTAATTGGTCTTTGCGCGAAAACCATGAAAATGAGTTCAATTGCTAACGAATTGAGGAACTCATATGTCACTTCTACCGATCGATCCAAATTCCTATGTTGAGAACGCGTCTACCGCTTCCGATTTTGAACCAAATGTAGACGCCAACTCGTTCAAAAATATGTATCAAGAGTCGATCGAAGACAACGAGCAGTTTTGGGCAGGGCAAGCCGAACGTATAACTTGGATTAAACCGTTTACCAAAGTAAAAGATGTGTCGTTTTCCAAAGAGGATCTTCATATCCGGTGGTTTGAAGACGGCATTCTGAATGTCAGTGCAAACTGCATCGATCGGCATTTGCCGCACAAGGCGAAGGACACGGCAATAATTTGGGAAGCCGATGAGCCGGGGCAAAGCCAGCATATTAGTTATCAACAACTGCATGATGAAGTTTGCCGGCTAAGTAACGCCCTGAAGTCTCTTGGGGTGGGACGTGGAGACAGAGTTATTCTGTATATGCCGATGATTCCTGAGGCGGCTTACTCGATGCTCGCCTGTGCGCGAATTGGCGCGATACATTCCGTTGTATTTGGTGGGTTTTCGTCTGCGGCTTTGGCCGACCGAATGGACGACTGTGAGGCAAAGCTCGTTATTACGGCAAAAGAAGGTCGCCGAGGTGGTCGAGGTATTCCTCTAAAAGTAAATGTGGATGAGGCGCTTTTCTTGGCCGAGCGCGGAACGGTAGAGAATGTTCTGGTCGTTGATGGTGCGGACAGCACAAATGAAATAGATATAGATTATGACAGTCTAGTGTCGACACAAGAAAGCACCTTCGAACCGGAACCGATGAACGCAGAAGATCCGCTATTCATCCTTTATACCTCAGGTTCTACAGGTAAGCCTAAAGGCTTGCAGCACTCTTCTGGGGGTTATTTGACCTATGCTGCGACCACGTATTTCTATACCTTCGACCACAAAGAAGGCGATATTTACTGGTGCTCAGCCGATGTGGGTTGGGTTACTGGCCACACTTACATTGTATACGGCCCTTTAGCGAATGGCGCAACCACGTTGATGTACGAAGGTATTCCGACCTACCCAAGCTACGGTCGCGTTGGTGAAATTATCGATACACATCAAGTGAATGTGTTTTATACAGCGCCAACGGCTATTCGCACGCTAATGGCGAAAGCAGATGATGCGACGAACTCATCCAAACGAAGCTCACTTCGAATTCTTGGAACGGTTGGCGAGCCAATTAATCCGGAAGTTTGGCGTTGGTATCATACTGTTTTTGGTGGCGGTCATTGCCCAATTGTGGACACGTGGTGGCAAACCGAAACGGGTGGTCACATGATGACGCCACTGCCTTATGCAACAGCAGCCAAACCAGGTGCAGCGTGCCATCCCTTCTTTGGAATTCAGCCCCAATTGGTGGATGCGAATAGTGACATTTTAGAGGGAGAGAATAGTGGACATCTAGTTATTCTTGACTCATGGCCAGGGCAGGCCAGAACCATCTGGCGTGATCATGAACGGTTTATCGAAACGTATTTTTCACAACATGAAGGTATGTACTTTACCGGAGATGGCGCGAAACGTGACAGTGATGGTTATTTCTGGATTACGGGGCGCGTGGACGATGTATTGAATGTCTCTGGGCACCGACTGGGAACAGCAGAGCTAGAGAGCGCTTTAGTGTCGCATCCTGACGTGGCAGAAGCGGCTGTTGTCGGCTTTCCTCATGACATTAAAGGCGAGGCCATTTATGTGTATGTGACACCTATGAATGGCGTAGAGTTAGGTGCGCAATCAAGCGACATGCTTAAGCAGCACGTGCGCGTTGAGCTAGGGCCTGTCGCCACACCCGATTTAGTGCAGTGGGTGGAGGCGCTACCAAAAACGCGTTCAGGTAAAATCATGCGTCGAATTTTGCGAAAAATAGCCGCTCAAGAGTTTGATAGCTTAGGGGATACCTCTACGTTAAATGATCCAAACGTAGTGCAAGACCTGATAGCGGGGCGTGTTAATTTTTAGTTATTCGCGCAAACTTACAGCGAGGTCTAGATTTTGCGCCTTCGCAAGCGGTATGCTCCTTTCTAAATTCGAATAAAAAGAGGCTAGGGGGGAGTATGTACCACATTCATATTGCCGATGATCATCCGCTGTTTCGAAATGCGTTGCTTTCGATTATCGATGCACACTTTCCGGATACACACATTACTGAGTCGTGCGATTTAGAGTCGACGATTAAGATGTTGGACTCGGACGCAGATGTTGACTTGTTGTTACTAGATTTGCATATGCCGGGCAGTGAAGATCTGTTCGGTCTTGTGTCTGTGCGCGAGCGGTACTCATCTATTCCAGTTGTTGTAATTTCCGCGCGTGAAGACATTGAGACGATTAGTCGTTGTATTGGGCATGGATCAAGCGCCTATATCCCCAAATCGACACCTCCGAATATTATTCACGAGGCACTGTCTGCAGTGGTCGATGGCGACACATGGGTGCCTGAGAGTGCTCGCAAAGGTATGCGCCGCGTAAATGATGAAGAGCTGAACTTAGCCGCTAAGATCGCCTCTCTCACGCCACAGCAGTATCGAGTGCTGTGTTTTCTTAAAGAAGGTTGGCTGAATAAACAGATTGCTTACGAAATAGGTGTTACAGAAGCGACGATCAAGGCACACATAACGGCTATTTTTAGAAAACTAGGTGTGAGCAATCGTACTCAAGCAGTGATTATTCTTGGCAAACTATCTTTAGAAGAAAATTCCCTCAACGCATAGGCATTTCGCAAGCCCTTCGTGGCTAACCCCCCCCCAAGCCTTACGGGTGCTCGGTTTTTTTGCGCTGATTCAAAACAGTTAAGTGCGTAAGCAAGGCGCGTAGCTTTGCAGGCTTTACGGGCTTTTTCAGAAACTCAAAACCTTGTCCTCGAGCATTGTCTTGCAAGTCCGGCTCTGCCGCTGCAGAAATAATGCAAACCGGCAGACTGCTCCCCCAACCAATGCGCAGTGCTTTAGCGAGCTGAATGCCATTGTAGGCGTCGTTATTGAGTTGATAGTCCATGAATAAAATGTCTGGCGCGTCATGTGTCTTGCAGTATTCCAGCGCTTCTTCTGGAGTATTGCAGCCTACCATCTTGCAATGCCAGCGTGTCAAAAGTGCTTCGGTTGCGTTTAGGTTTTCGATGCCGTCGTCAACATAGACAACGGATAACCCTTCTAGGTCGCTTGTCTTTTCGGGGGTGGTGACATCGGGCTGAAGTAGTGCTTTTTGGCTAAGAGGAATACTAATGCAGAAACATGAACCGTGGTTGATTTGGGAGTGCACTTCTATTTTATGCTCGAGTAATTCCGCGAGGCGCTTGGCCACCGAAAGTCCGAGCCCTAGGCCGCTTACTTTTGTTTGGCCTGGTGCGCGGTAGAAGTCATTAAATATTTTATCAATTTCAGGCTCGGAGATTCCGTGGCCAGTGTCGTACACGCATACTTTTAATTGGCCGTTTATGCGTCGGCAGCCAATTAGAACTTTTCCATCTTGCGTATACTTGACGGCATTGGAGATGAAGTTTTGTAGCACTCGGCTTAAAAAACCTTCGTCTGACTCGACGATGGCTGAACTTGGAACATAGTGGACGCGGACACTCTCAGACTTGCTAAGCTTTGCGCTGTTGACCAATGGCCGTATCAAGTCATCGATTTTAAAATGGGTGAGCTTGGGTGTAATTGACCCCATGTCGATTCGTGATATTTCGAGTAACGAAGAAATAATAGACTCGGCACTCGAAATTGACTGCCTGATATTTTTGAGCACTGAAACATCGCGTCGTTCTTGGTTATTGTCGAGCAATGAGTTGGCGTAGAGCTGTGCGGCATTGAGCGGTTGGAGAATGTCGTGACTTGCGAGCGCCAGAAATTGGGACTTTGTGCTATTTGCTTTTTCAGCTTGAGCTTTGGCTTCAAGCAACGCCACTTCCATGTCTTTACGCAGCTCTATTTCTTTTGTCAGGTCTTCATTCACGCGGCGAACTTCTTTGGTGCGGCTAGCGACGCGTGACTCGAGATTCTGGTTCGTCGCTTCTAACTCTTTTTGTACATGAATAAAGTCACTAATGTCGTCATAGGTGGTGACATAACCGCCATCGGGCAAGGGCATGCCTTTTATTTCGATCACTTGTCCGTTGCTATGGTTGCGCACAACACGGTATGGCTTGCTATTCATTAAATGGTTCATGCGCTTTTCAATGAGGGCGGCTGTTTCGCCTTCGCCAAGTAATCCACGCGTCGCGTTAAAACGAACTAAATCTTCTACCGGAGTCCCTATCTGTAACATGCTCTTAGGGTAATTGAACATTTCTTCATAGCGCTGATTCCAGGCGACAATATTTAGTTCAGAATTTACGACGCTAATGCCTGATGAGATGTTTTCAAAGGACGCAAACAAGATATCCTGGTTAAAGCGCAAGGCCTTCGTCGTTTCTCCCATCATGGAAACAACATCCTCAACGGCAATGTTCTGCCCGCTACGCAGGTTTTCTATCATGGATTGCGATGATGCAACGCCCACTAGGCCGGACAACACGCGTTGAGCGCTGGTAATCAAGTCGGCTTTACTTTGGCCTCGCTTGTCGTCTGATTGTGGGTCCCCAAAAACTTTTTGAGCAACTGATTGCCCAGCAAATTGTGTAATAAGCTCTTTTAGGTCGGATATCGAAATGTCATCAAATGAGCTCTTACTTGGTTTGATGTGCTCGTCGTAGGTAAAGGTATTCGCTTGAATTCGATCCGATAACGTCGTAGTTGATATCTTTGATGCCCAAACCGTCACGCAAACATTGAGCGTAAGACTGATTAAAACGCTGCGAACAAACTGATCGCTAAAAGTGAAACCAAGGAAGGATTCAGCACTGAGCCAAGGTTGTCCGAACAAACCTGTCGTCACAAAGGCTTGGGGAATGTAGCCGAGATTGCTTAAAAGAGGGGTAAGAAGCATATATGCCCATACGGTTAATCCCACAGCAAGACCTGCATAGACGCCTTTCGCGTTGCAGTTTTTCCAATACAGTCCGAGAAGAATCGCCGGAGCTAGATGCACCGATAACGCGAATGCAATGAGACCAATGCTAGTCAGTGCAGCCTCTCTTGTGAGAACCATGTGATAGAGGTAGGCACAAAACACAACTAGGGCAACGGTAATACGCCGCGTTAACATGAGTAAGCGGCTGTAGTCGGAGTAACGGGGTTTTCCGCTCGTACGCCTCATAATAAGCGGCAATATCACATCATTACTTAGCATCTGACTGAGCGTCACGGTCGCAATAATAATCATGGCGGTGGCCGCCGAAAATCCGCCAATAAACGCGACTAAAGTGAGCACCGAAAAACCTTGAGTAAGCGGTAGTGCGATGACGTAGTTGTCGGCTGAGATGCCTTTTCCTGAAAGCAGGTTGTTCCCAGCATGCGCAATAATGTAAATGCAGATACCAATAGCAATTAGATAGATTGGGAAAATGATCTGCGCGGTTTTCAAGTGTCTTTTTGATAGGCATTCAACAAAGGTAATCTGAAACATACGAGGCAAACAAAGGATGGCGCAAGCAGCTAGACCGGTTTCGACAAAGAAGCGCAGATCGAGCACGGTTGGCTTGCTCGGATTGTCGAGTTGGGCTTTAAATGCTGTTTCAACGCCGTTTACATTTAAGAGATAGAGCGCTAAGCCCGCAATGCTCATTAACGAAATAAGTTTCACTACTGACTCAAAGGCAATGGCTGAAACTAAGCCTCCGTGGTAACTAGAAACGTCGAGTTGCTTAGCGCCAAACAGCAGGGCAAAAACCACCATGGCCCCGGCAATGTAAAAGGTCAGGTCTAAGTTGCCGATAGTGTTACTGCCGATGACCAACACTAAGGTGTCTGAAACGGCTTTCAGTTGCAGAGAGATGTAGGGCACTGTGGCGAGAAGTACGACCAAGGTGACGGTTGCTGCAACGCCTTGTCGCTTGCCGTAACGCGAGGACAAAAAATCAGCGATATTGTGGATGTGTTCAGCTCGGCAGATCTCATAGATGCGGTGCAGTAATCCCCGGCCAATGGTGAATAAGAGGATAGGCCCGAGCAAAATAGGAATAAATTTGGTCGCAGATATTGAGGCACTGCCAACCAAACCGTAGAAAGTCCAAGACGTACAATAGACACCAAGGGCTAGTGCATAAACGATGGGGTGCCTAACCCAGCTGTTTATATTTAGCTTGGCACGGTCGCCTTTTTGAGCAAGCCAAAAAAGAACCGCGATGTATAAAATAATGGCAATCGTCACGATGGCAGGTGACATGGCTACAGGCCTCTTTTTTATTTTTAATACTGAGTTATAGAGTATAGCGAGTAATACTTTAGTCGACTCTTAGACCAAAGTCTTGGTCAAAAACCTCCGCTTTCTTGTTAGATTTGTTGAAGTCTCTGAATTCTTCAGGGGCTCGAGGTGTTCAACAACCCGGAGAAGGAATATGAATAAAGAACACGAGTCCGCTTATTGGCAGGAGAATATTCGCCTCATGCTAAAGCTGCTTTGCGTGTGGTTTGTCGTCTCTTTTGGCTGCGGCATTTTATTGGTCGATGTACTAAATCAAATCCAAATTGGAGGCTATAAATTAGGCTTTTGGTTTGCGCAGCAAGGGGCGATGTACGCCTTTGTGATTTTGGTTTTTTACTACGTAAAAAGAATGGCGGCCTTAGATCGCAAATATAATGTAGACGAGTAGGGGACTACCATGGAACTTCAAACCTTAACCTACATTGTTGTAGGGATCACATTCGCGATCTATATCGGGATCGCAATTTGGGCTCGAGCGGGAACTACGCAAGAGTTTTATGTTGCCGGAGGCGGTATTAATCCCATTGCTAACGGTATGGCGACGGCGGCAGACTGGATGTCAGCGGCTTCGTTTATTTCGATGGCGGGCCTGATCGCTTATTTCGGGTACGGCGGTTCGGTTTTTCTAATGGGGTGGACGGGAGGCTATGTGCTTCTAGCAATGTGTCTAGCGCCTTATCTTAGAAAATTCGGAAAGTTTACCGTTCCAGAGTTTATCGGTGATCGTTTCTATTCGCGCACAGCGCGTATTGTGGCAGTAGTCTGCTTGATTGTTGCCTCGGTAACTTATGTTATTGGTCAGATGAAAGGCATAGGTGTGGCATTCTCTCGCTTCTTAGAAGTAGATTATGGTGATGGCTTGTTAATCGGTATGGGTATTGTGTTTATCTATGCCGTTATGGGTGGTATGAAAGGCATCACTTATACGCAGATCGTTCAGTACTGCGTATTGATTTTTGCGTACACTATTCCAGCAATCTTCATCTCTCTCAATCTAACGGGCAATCCAATTCCTCAGTTAGGCTTAGGCAGTACACTGGTTGGCACCGATACCTACCTCTTAGATCGGCTCGATATGGTGGTGACGGAACTTGGCTTTGCCGAATATACGACGCAAGCGCGGCTTAGTACGGTCAATATGTTCGTGTATACCATGTCACTAATGATCGGTACGGCTGGTTTGCCTCACGTAATTATTCGTTTCTTTACGGTACCAAAAGGAAGAGATGCACGTGTTTCTGCTGGTTGGGCTTTGCTGTTCATCACTATTCTTTATACAACAGCTCCCGCGGTTGCTGCGATGGCTCGTTTGAATCTGATGAATACAATTGATCAGCCTCAAGCAGAGCAAAATCTCGCTTATGCTGAGCGTCCAACTTGGTTTAAGAAGTGGGAAGCAACTGGTCTTCTTAAGTTTGAAGACAAGAATGGTGACGGACTTATTCAATATACTGCGGATAAAGAAACCAATGAAATGGTCAAGGTTGACCGTGACATCATGGTGCTAGCAAATCCAGAAATAGCGAAGTTGCCAAATTGGGTCATTGCATTGGTGGCTGCTGGCGGTTTGGCTGCTGCGTTATCCACTGCTGCGGGCTTGCTCTTAGCAATTTCATCTGCCATCTCGCATGATTTGTTGAAAGGTGTGTTTATGCCTGATATTTCAGAAAAATCAGAATTGAGGGCGAGTCGGATAGCGATGGCAGGTGCTATTGCGTTTGCTGGCTACCTTGGCTTTAACCCTCCAGACTTTGCAGCGGGTACTGTGGCGCTAGCCTTTGGTTTGGCCGCCTCTTCGATCTTCCCTGTGTTGATGATGGGTATCTTTAGCAAGAAAGTGGGTAAAGAAGGTGCTATTGCAGGCATGATTGCAGGTATCAGTGTTACCTTGCTGTACGTCTTCCAGCACAAGGGTATTATGTTTGTAGCAAGCACTTCGTTCTTAGGAGACTTGCCGCAAAACTGGTTCTTTGGTATCGAGCCAAATGCTTTTGGTGCAATCGGTGCAGTTGTTAACTTCGTTGTCGCATTTGCAGTGTCAAAAGTGTCAGCCGAAGTGCCTCAGGATGTTCAAGATTTAGTAGAACATATCCGTATTCCAAGCGGAGCAGGGCAAGCTCAGGACCACTAAAAAATCTAGTTGGGCTAAGTTTGGGAGCCCTATGGGCTCCCGTTTTTTTCATTTCAAGACAGAGATAAGTCATGTTCAAAAATAGGCATGTAATCATCGCCATGTTCGTTGCACCCTTATTAGCTTTGGGTGCATATTTTTTAACGGACTTTATTGTTTCAGAAGATTCCATTGCGGCAGAAGAAGGTCAAGCCTATCCCATGGTGGCAAAGTCTAACTGTCGCTATCAGAGTGGGGTTTGCACACTGGCAAATGGTGAGATAGAGCTGAAAGTTCGCGTGATACAAGAAGCGGATGGCTCTGATGTTTTAATGTTGAAATCTAATCGCGATATCGAAGGCGCTAAAATAGCGCTGTTGACTGATTTTTACGAAGGCAGTCCGGTTGATCTGGTAGCGTCACGTAATGGTGATGTCATATGGTCGACAGCATTAGCGGAAAATAAAAGCGATGTTCAAGAATTACGGGTGGCAGTTAAGAGTGAGGGCGTAATGTTTTATGCGACTACTACGACAGAATTCTTCTTCTTAAATAGCAAATACCCACAACCTAACTGGTAAGACGAAAAGGCGTAAAACGTGATAGTTGACGAAAAGAAGCAGTTTTTACAAGCAGCCTTACCCTTTAGTTTCCTAAGCAGTGACGAACTGGATCAGTGCTTAAAATATCTCAAGATATCCTACTCTAAAGTGGGCGATACGCTTGAAGATAACAAAGAAAAAACTATTTATTTGGTGCGCGCAGGCAGCATCGAAGTAATGGACAGCGAAGGGCAGTTTCGCAACCGAGTGGGCGAAGGTGACTCGATTGTTATGCCTTTACGCGAACAAGGCGGTCAAGCAAAGTGCATCGAAGACTGTCTTATTTACCAGTTCCCCTTGAGTATTAGTGAATTGCTTGGAGAGCATCAAGCACCTTTTGAGCGCTTTTTCGATGACGCGAGTACGGTACCAATGCCGCGAGAACTTTCTGGTGCCGAGCGCAACTATTGCTTAAATCAGAGCGTGGACGAGTTAATGGTGGCGCCGCCTATCTGTTGCGGCGCAGATGACAGTATTTTAAGTGTTTCTCAAACCATGTCCGCAGCGAAGATTTCGTCGATTTTGGTGACTCAAGATGGAATATTAACGGGCATTCTCACCGACAGAGACCTTCGTTCTCGAGTGCTTGCTGCGCAAGTGGATCCAGCCTCTCCGGTTAGTTCCGTGATGACTGCTGAACCTAAAACAGTGTACCCCTATCAGTCGATTTATGACGCACAACTGTTGATGATGACCGAGAATATTCATCATTTGCCGGTTGAAGACGAGGGCAAAGCGCTTGGTATATTGACCTTAAACGACTTTGTGCGCGCTCAGAACTCAGAGCCTGTGTTTCTGATTCAAGCGATCAGTCGAGCACACGACGTGTCAGCTCTAAAAGAGGTCAGCGCTCTGCTGCCAGAGTTGACGGACAAGATGATCCGCTCAAGCGTGAGGGCTGAAGAAATTGGACGTATTCTGACATCGATTACCGATGCGATTACCAAACAGTTGATTCATTTTATTAGTCAAGACATAGGCTCGGCGCCATTTGGATATGCATGGGTGGCGTTTGGTTCTCAGGCTCGACAAGACCAAATGTTGGGCTCTGATCAGGATAATGGCTTGATTCTAGAGCGAGAACCAAACCAAGACGAGGCTGATTATTTTGAAACTTTTGCTCGCTATGTGAATTCAGGCTTGGACCAGTGTGGTTTGAAGTTCTGCCCTGGTGACATCATGGCGATGAATATTAAGTGGCGACAGCCGTTACGTGAATGGATTAGTTACTTTTCTAACTGGATTCGTAAACCCGAACCAAAAGCGTTGATGCATGCGAGTATTTTTTACGATATACGCTGCGTTGCAGGAGACAAGGCGCTAACCGAACAGCTACTTTCATTTGTCTTAGATGAGGCGCGAAAGAATACGATATTCCAAGCATGTATGGCTGAAAACGTATTGCAAAGCACGCCACCGCTTGGCTTCTTCAAGACCTTCGTTCTAGAGAAAGACGGCCATCACAAGTCGGTGCTCGATTTGAAACACCGGGGAACGGTTCCGATTGTTGCGATGGCGCGACTTTACGCACTCTCTGAAGGGATTGTCGAAGTAAACACGAAAGAGCGTCTGTTAGCTTTGAGCGAGGCGAACGTGTTGTCTAAAAGCGAAGCCACGAATCTACTTGATGCGCACCAATTCATTGCGGCTCTGCGCTTAGCAAACCAAAGTAGAGAAATTCACGAAGGTATGGACGTCTCAAATAATCTCGACCCGAAAACCTTGTCGCCCTTGGTTCGGCATCAATTAAAAGACGCTTTTGCGGTGGTTGCAGAGAGCCAACGATTGTTAAAAATGCGGTTTCGACATGGGGCTATTTGATTATTACCAACGTATTAAATGGGGCAAAATAGCGCGTTCAACCCCCTTAGCTGAACTGTATTCCAGCCCAAGCGTCTCGCTGAATGAAAAGGTTCAAGATATAGATTGGCTTGTCGTCGACTGCGAGATGACAGGCTTAGATCCAGCAAAGAACAGCTTGCTAAGTATCGGTTGGGTCTCTATTCGTCAGGGCGAGATAGATTATGCATCTCGGCGTCATATTCTCCTGCATAGCCAAGACAATGTTGGTGACAGCGCTATTATTCATGGTTTATTAGATCGTCAGATCGCTGGAGCCTCAAGCGCATCGAAGGCATTGAGTGTTTTGAGTGCTGAGTTGGCGAACTCTGTTGCAGTTTTTCATCATGCACATCTCGATGTCGCTTTTCTGCAGCGAGCGTCGATGACGGTATTTAGGTGTCCTGTGCGGTTTCAATATGTCGACACCCTAGCGATCGAAAAGCGACGGCTAGATCGACAAGGTAAGTTGGGGAGGTTGCAGTTGGCTGCGTGCAGAGAGCGTTACGGGCTTCCTGCTGCGCTGGAACACAATGCAATGACGGATGCGATTGCGACGGCAGAGCTTTTTCTAGCACAACTCGCTTATGCGCAAAATAAGACCTTGTGCCTGCGGGACTTAAATGCGCGCTCCACGGCAAGTCTTGGCGGATGACTCGAGTGTCTGTTAAATGCTAAAAAAAAGAGCCGTCGTCTTCCAACTCTTTTCCCGAGCTTAAGTCTTTCAGTTTTTTCTCTCTTTCTTCACTCGCGACAAGCGCGATATCTATTTGTTCGCTGTAGAGTTCAAACCACGAACGTGAGCCCGGGACCATATGCGCTAAGTCGTAGATTGCAGCGCGCACTGCCGTCATAAACGCTTGTTTTGCCTGTTCTTGCTCAACTAATACGCCTTGAATGGTCGCGTTGCTGTTGTTCGATACGCGATTTTCGAGCACTTTAAAATCCTCGTTGACCTGAGCTAGACGACCTTCGTAAATGGTAATAAGTTCAGCCTGAGCATCGAGGCGTTCTTGCATGTTAACAAACGCATCGTTGCCTGCGTCAGAGTCGCTGCCAAGATACTGAAACACGAAGGCTGTAATGGATACGGAAAGCCCGACAACTATAAACAGCGCAACAATCATTAAAAAGATACGATTTTTTCCAACGCGTTGCTCGAGTTGTTCAATGCGCTGCTCTGGGGTGAGCGATGCTGACTCTTCTACTTCGTTATCTTCGTCCGGCACGCTACTCTCCTTGCGGTATGATCTTGCGTTATGAGCTAGTTGTTATTTTAGTACATGATTGAAAAACAGCGAGAACTGTCTATTTCAGTTAGATCGAACGCTATGTTTATGCACTGCCCGTTAGCTTGATGTATTTTGCCATTAGTTGGTCATTGCTTTCTGTATGCTCAGGGTCAAGCGGAATACAGTCGACAGGACATACCTGTTGGCATTGAGGTTCATCATAGTGACCCACGCACTCGGTGCATTTGTTAGGGTCGATGATATATATTTCTTCGCCAGGTGAAATCGCCTCATTTGGGCATTCAGGCTCACATACATCGCAGTTAATGCAGTCGTCTGTAATCAGTAGGGCCATGTTACTTCCTCTTACAACAAATGATTTAGACAGCGTTATTGTCGAAATGAACTTTGAGAGCGCTGGCGACAGACGGGTGTACAAACTCTTCAACATTTCCGCCTAAAACGGCAATCTCTCTAATGAGAGTCGAGGAGATATAAGACAGATGATTGTCTGGAGTTAGAAAAATGCTCTCTGCTTCAGGTACTAGTCGACGATTCATGTCCGCAAGCTGAAACTCGTACTCGAAGTCAGACACCGCGCGTAAACCGCGAAGAATTACCGTACCTTTATGCTCTTTTACAAATTCGGCGAGTAGGTTTTCAAAGCCAACGACTTCAATGTTATCTAAGTGAGATAGCACTTCTCTAGCAAGGTCAACGCGTTGCTCGAGCGGAAACAATGGGCGTTTCTTAGGGCTGGCAGCTACGGCAATAATAATCTTGTCGAACACTCGTGTGGCACGCTCTACAAGGTTAGTGTGACCGTTGGTGATGGGGTCGAATGTGCCAGGATAAATAACCGTATTCATTTACAAAGCCTCTAGCGCAAAAGTGGTTTCGCTGCTGTTGATACATGGGATCATTTTTTGAATCAAAACGGTAAGTTTTGTAGACCGCCGCATAGTATCTAAAATGCCGTATTTAAACAATCAGGCTAGAGTAAATGCGTTTGTTATGAGGGCTTCGAGAGGGACGTAATAAAAAATAAGGCACCCCGCTAAGCGAGGGTGCCTTGAGGGGCCAAAATTTAGCGCATGAAAATTGAAAAAATCAGTTTATGGATAGGCGTGCCATATGGAGGGTAGGCAAACTTAGTGCTATTGATTTTACCTTTGGTGAAAATAGGCTTCTTGTGCGAGAAAGTAGTGAAACCTTCCTCTCCATGATACGCGCCCATCCCTGACTCACCTACGCCGCCAAAATGCAGATCTTCTTGAGCGAAGTGTGAAAGCGTGTCATTGATACAAACACCACCGGAGCGAACTTGGTCCATGACAAACTGTTGCTCAGCTTTGTCGTGACCGAAGTAGTACAGCGCCAAAGGGGACGGTCGGTCGTTGATGAAATCGACGGCGTCTTCTATCGAATTGGTCGCAACGATTGGCAAGATCGGGCCAAAGATCTCATCTTGCATGCAGGTCATGTCTTTCGTTGGGTTTAGAACTAGGTATATGGGCATTTTTCGTGTGTCAGAGGCCATGTCTTCTTCCGCATGGTTACAGCATATGACTGTCGCACCTTTTGCTTCTGCATCGGCGACGTAGCTTTGCAGGCGTTGATGTTGGCGCTCATTAATAATGGCGCTAAAGTCATTGTTGTGTTTTAGCGTAGGGTACATCTCAGAAAAGTTAGTCTTGAAGCGTTCTACAAATTGCTCGATACGATGCTCGGGGCAAAGAATATAGTCCGGAGCAATGCAGGTTTGGCCAGCGTTAAACGCTTTGCCGAACACGATAGGTTTTACGGCTTCATCAAGATCGACTGTTTCAGAGATTAGTGTGGGCGACTTGCCACCGAGCTCAAGTGTAACGGGTGTCAAATTTGATGCCGCTGCGCGCATAACATGTCGGCCTACTGTGGTTGAGCCGGTAAATAATAAGTGGTTCCAAGGCACTTCGGAGAACGCGACTGCGACGTCAGCATCGCCATTGATAACTCGAACGAGATCTTCTGGGTAAAGCTTGTTAATCAGTTCTTCGACAAATGCAGATGTCACTGGAGTGAATTCAGACATCTTGATCATCGCGCGGTTGCCTGCAGCAAGGGCGCAAACTAATGGGCCAAGTGAAAGCGAGAGCGTGTAGTTCCAAGGAGCAATAATTCCGACCACGCCAAGTGGTTGGTATTGCACTTGCGTGCTGGCAGGCATAAATAGAGTAGAGACTTTCTTTTTCTCTGGGCGCATCCAGCTTTTTAAGTTCTTCAAGCTGTAGTCGATCGTATGCAAAATCGGCATGATCTCAGCTAAGCGTGTTTCGTTTTCTGAGCGGTTTGAAAAGTCTTGAGAGATTTTCTCGATAAATATGTCTTGGTTATCGAGCATCGCTTGGCGCAGTTTCTTAAGATTGGCGATACGTTCTTCGTAACTTGGCATCGGGTTTTTCCGGAATGCCTTTGCCTGTATATCAAAAACGTGCTGCATCTTCTTAATTTGCTTTTTGCTTTCGCTCATTTGAATGACGTCTGCAACCATTGGCCTTTCCTCCGCTGTGGGTCTTATTCTTTGCAAATTACCTCATGTCGAGGCATTTAGATTTTCTAAATCAGCTTTAGAGTATATACTCTAAAGTAATTAAAAGACCAGATTAAAAACTGATCTATTGTCGGCTCTGATGGGTTTCAGTGTTGCAAAATTGAGTGCTAATGAGAATGCGGGTAAAGGTGTAATGAAAACAAAAGACCGGATTATTTTGGCGAGCCTTGAGTTATTTAATGACCAAGGGGAGCGGAATGTTTCGACTAATCACATTGCTGCGCATTTAAATATGTCGCCGGGTAATCTGTATTACCACTTCAGAAACAAGAGCGAAATTATTTATGAGATTTTTAAAAACTATGAGTTGATGGTTGATATTTATCTTAAAGTTCCTGATGGTCGAAGTATCTATAGTAAAGACTTACTATCATACTTGGACTATGTATTTAATGGGTTATGGGCTTACCGTTTTCTACATCGAGACCTAGAACATCTCTTGGATAGTGATGAGGCGTTGCGGCGTGAATATCGTGCATTTACTTTGCGTTGCATTGGCGGCATACAGAATATTGTTGCGGCATTAGAACAGAGCGAAGTGTTTGAGGTTCAAGAGGTGGGTGAACGTCAGGCGAAGGCCTTGAACGTCTGGCTGTTAGTGACAAACTGGATGACGTTTCTTAAAACGATGTACGAAGGTGAGAGTGAGCGGGCAAGTAATCGAGCCTTAATTCGCCATGGCGTTTATTTAGTGCTCGATTATATTATGCCTTATATAAAGCCATCGCAACGCGATGAATTAAAAACGCTACAAGCGCCTTATTATTATGATGGGCTCTTGCTCGAAATTAGCTAACGGAATTTGGTTATTCTATTTCTTGGTCATCGTGCTGATCTAGTTCTTGGTTCTCTTCTTGTTCGGCTTCTTGCTCTAGATCGAAGCTGCCGTCAGCGTGCAGATAAGGGGCAAACACAGAGCTTAATGCCGCGCAGCTCTCTTTTAGGCCGGTTTTCTTGGTGCTAGAGAACAATACGATATCTTCAATATAAGGGTGGTCTTTCAGTTCTTTTTTTAGGCCTAGCCATATTTGCTTGGCGGCACCAAATTTAAACTTGTCTGCTTTTGTTAGCAGTATGATGGTTTTGAGTTCACTCTCTTCACTCCAATCTAGCAACATTTTGTCGAACTCTGTTAGTGGTCGACGGATATCCATGATTAGAACGAGCCCAATGAGGCTGCGTCTGTCTTGAAGGTAGGCTTCGAGGTGTTTGCCCCAATTTTCTTTGACGCTGAGAGATACTTTCGCGTAGCCATAACCGGGTAGGTCAACTAGGCGAACACCCTCTTGGCTGAGCGAGAAGAAGTTAATGAGTTGCGTACGCCCAGGTGTTTTACTGGTGCGCGCAAGTTTTTTATTGTTAGTGATGCAATTGATAGCGGATGACTTGCCAGCATTTGAACGTCCAGCAAACGCGATTTCTATGCCTTCATCGGGCGGGCAGTTACTGAGTTTTGAGCCGCTTTGTAGAAAGCGTGCGCTGTTGTATGAGAGTGTTACTTGTGGCTGGGTTGGGTCTTCAGGATTCGTCATTATGTCGCTTCTATGCAATCAAGCCGAGCAAAGGCTTTTATCAGGAAGGCCTTAGTGTATAATAGCGAACCGATTTTTGCCTGACCTTTCTTTGGCATTTACACAGTAAAAGTTGCTCTTGAGCGCTGTGTTCCTATAATCAACTAAGGTCAGGATCCGTTGAAACTACTAAATAACGAAGCCTGCTAGGTTTTGAATTGAATAAGAGAGTGAGCGCGACACATATGAAGAAGGTTTTGAAAGGGATAATCTTAGCAGTGGGCTTGACTAGCTCTGCCATTGCGTCAGCCGAAGTTGTTGGAAATGTCGAAGCAGGTAAAGATAAGTCTGCTGTGTGTGCAGGATGTCATGGTGCTGACGGCAATAGCGCTGTCGCCAATTTTCCTAAGCTGGCAGGGCAGGGACAAAAGTATCTTTTAAAGCAAATGTATGATCAAAAAGAAGGTCGCCGCGAGATTGTTGAAATGACGGGTCTTCTAGATGGTTTTAGCGAACAAGATATGGCTGACGTTGCAGCTTATTTTGCCGCGCAGACGGGCACGGTTGGCCAAGCTAAAGCAGAGTTGGTAGAAGAGGGGCGCAAGCTTTACTTGGCAGGCAATCCAGCAACGGGTATGGCTGCTTGTAGTGCTTGTCATGGTCCTTCTGGTCAAGGTGTAGATCTGGCGGTATTCCCTGCATTGGGTGGTCAGCATGCTGATTACACGATCAAGCAGTTGAAAGACTGGCGTAGTGGTTCGCGCAGTAATGATGGAGACAATCGTATGATGCGCTCTGTCGCTTCGCGTATTAGTGATCGTGAAATTGAAGCCGTTGCTAGTTATATTGCAGGCTTGTCTAAATAAATGACGGCCTAATAAAAAGCCCTCTTTTTGAGGGTTTTTTTATGTCTGTCGCAAAAATTAAAGATTTACTAAATGGTCATGCTGTCTGGCTTGAGACCCTTATTGTTGGGGGGCTATGATGGCTGTCAGAAAAATTTATCTTGAGGACTTGGTTCATGCGTACAATTCAATTAGTAGTCATGTCGTTATTCGCGGCTTGTTTGTCTTTTTCGTCGCTGGTGTCGGCTGAAGAAATGTGGGAAAAGGGGCGTCACTACAAAGAATTGCCTTTTCAGGTCAAGACCCGAGACGCAAGCAAGATAGAGGTGGTCGAGGTTTTTTGGTATGGCTGTCCTCATTGTTATGAATTTAATAATGACTTTCTGCCGGCGTGGGAAAAGAGCTTTGCTGAGGATATAGATTTTCGTTTGATTCCAGCCACGTTCCCTGGATGGGTTGTGCATGCTGAAGCTTTTTTTGCAGCGGAAGAATTGGGTAAGGTAGAGGGAATGCATCAGGCCTTATTTGATGCGATTCAGGCAGCTCCGCGTAAGTATGAAGATAAAAAAGATTTTGTTGAGCTTTTTGCAAAGCATGGGGTGAGTGAAGAAGACTACTTAAATGTGTATGAAGCTTCAGGCTTTCGTAAGATTTCTAAAATTGAAGAGAAGATTAACAAGGCGGGTGAGCGCATTAAGGCTTATCGTTTAACGGGTGTTCCTGCGTTAGTGGTTAATGGGAAATACAAAATTGGTGTTCGTGAAGCCGGAGGTTTCGCTAATATGATAAAAATCGCTAACTACCTGATCGCTCAAGAACGTGAGCAAATGAAGGCCGCAGCTGGTGCTTCTGCAGCTCAGTAGTAGGTCTCGCACTATGTGAAGGCGCTAGCAGTATGTATACACGAGTAAGACGTCGTATTAAGCAAATTCTAGCGCCCTTAGATGCGGCTTCGACGTCGAGCGCAAGCGCTCGACTTAAAGACACGCCTTATTTAGATCCCAGCCAAACAATCCGCCTTCTTACCTATAATATTCAGGTAGGTATCTCTACCTCATCATATCGGCACTACCTTACTCGCAGTTGGCAGCACTTTCTTCCTCATAAAGGCCGAAATGAGAACCTTGAGAAGATCGCTCGCTTATTGAAAAGCTATGACGTCGTCGCGCTGCAAGAGGTTGACGGTGGAAGTATTCGAAGCGGGTTTATTAATCAGGTTGAATACCTTGCGCATCATGCAGGCTTCCCTTATTGGTATCAGCAATTAAATCGAAATTTTGGGCCGATTGCGAAGCACAGTAATGGCTTGCTGAGTCGTTTTCGGCCTTTTTCGGTTGAAGAGTATCGTTTGCCTGCATTGATTCCTGGGCGAGGGGTGATCGTAGCTAAGTATGGGCTTAAGGATGATCCTATTGTTCTCGTGATTATGCATTTGTCCTTGAGTGTTTCTGCGCAGCAAGGTCAGTTAAGTTTCGTGAAGGACTTAATTGAAGAGTATACCCATGTTGTCTTAATGGGAGATATGAACACTCATGCAGAGCAGATTTTAGAGAACTCTCCTTTGCGATCGTTAGATTTAGTGGCGTTGCCGGGTGTGACGAACACATTTCCAAGTTGGCGGCCTGAGAAGGCTTTAGATCATATTCTGGTAAGTCGTTCGTTAGAGGTTAAAAAGGCGGGGGTGATTAGCTTTCCAATGTCGGATCATTTGCCGATTGAGTTAGAATTGAAAATGCCTAAGAGCTATATTTCAACCAATAAAAAACCCGACTAAAGAGTCGGGTTTTTTATTGGAAGCAAGCAGGACAAAAGTCTTACTTGATCTTCGCTTCTTTGTACATTACGTGCTTGCGAACAACAGGATCGTACTTTTTGATCTCCATTTTCTCAGGCATGTTTTTCTTGTTCTTGTCAGTTGTGTAGAAGTGGCCAGTGCCAGCGCTAGAAACTAAACGGATTTTATCTCTCATGTTCTATTCCCCTTATACCTTTTCGCCGCGAGCGCGAAGTTCGCTAAGGACAGAGTCAATGCCCTTTTTGTCGATGATGCGCATACCTTTTGTTGAAACGCGTAGTTTCACAAAACGGTTTTCGCTCTCAACCCAAAAACGGTGAGATTGTAAGTTAGGCAAAAAACGACGACGTGTAGTGTTTTTTGCGTGTGATACGTTGTTACCTGTTACAGGGCGTTTGCCTGTAACTTGACATACTCTAGACATACTAAACCTTGCCTCCAATATCTAAGTGCTCGCTTGCTGGGGGCACTATAGAAAAAAATTCAAATCTTTGGGCTGTTCCTGCTACTTCGTTATCTTTCCACCATTATAGCTTAGTGTGTCTGATAACGCGTTTGGCCAGCATACGCAGCTGTATTTAGGGAGCCCTAACCACAGAGCCCGACTTTATACCAGAAAGGGTTTTTAATCGCAAAGAAAAAAGCCTACAACGTGAATATTTTACAGCTTTTCGCTGTTTTCGACGTCTGGTTCAATATCTGGGCCCATTAGTATGGCTATCCATTGGGTTTCATCATTACTTTCAAACGCGATTTTAAGCAGCATTGTTAATGGGACAGATAGGAACATTCCTACGGGTCCAAATACCCATCCCCAGAAGACGAGAGATAAAAAGACTACCAAGGTTGAAAGGCCCAAGCCACGGCCTAAATATCGTGGTTCAATGACATTTCCCATCACCATATTCACAGCCATGTATACAAGTGCTGTAAACATCGCGCTGAGCGGGCCTAACTGAACTAATGCTAGCAGTACGGTTGGCACAGCAGCGATGATTGAGCCGATGTTAGGAACAAAGTTAAGAAAGAAGGCAAATACTGCCCACAGTAATGCGTAGTCGACGCCAATAATAAGTAGGCAGATATAAATAATTGCGCCAGTCGCTAAGCTAATAATCGCTTTGATCGACATATATGTTTTGACTGTTTCGATAAATCGGTCGATATGCTTGGTTTGCGAGCTATTGTTCCCGAATGCGTAATGTAATTTATTTGGCATAGAGACACTTTCAAAAAGCATAAAAATGACCGTGAGTATGATTAAGAATGAGTTCGAAAGAACGGTGCCTAAACTGCCAAGTGTCGTGACGGCGGTTCTTAAAATGCTAGAAGGGTCGAAGGTTTCAAGAAGCTTTTGTTTTGGAATGTCGATACCCCAAGATGCCAAAAGATTTATAGCATGCGAAATAATGCCTTGCAGGCGCTCTTGGTAGTAGGGGAGGTCGCTAGAAAAGTCCTTGACCGAGTTAGTGACAATGGTAATGAGAATGAGCTGAATCAAGCTGACAAATATAATAACCAAGATAAGGGATAGCCAGGCTGGTAGACCTTTGCGCTGCATTAAAATAAATGGTGGGGCACAAATAATGGCAAAGAAACCAGAGAGTAAAAACGTCACCATAATGGCGGATGCGGACTTTAATCCGGCAACAACAATCACAAATGCAGCGAGAACAAATAATACTCGCGCAGAACTAGAAAAAGAGGACATAAGGTTTTCAGATTTTGGTGAATTAATTAGCTTGAACTATAGCGCTAGCAGGGGGGGTTGTCATCATGCCCCCAACTACTTGTGTTATGTCGGCGATGATTTAGAGGGATTGTGCTCGAATACTAGTCGATTGCGGCCAGCTTCTTTTCCTTGGTATAGAAGTTTGTCTGCATGCTCTAGGCAGCTTTTCCATGTGACGTGTTGAGATGCGCTGAAGATAGTTGCTCCCACAGTGCATGTGATGTTTAAGGGATGCGCATCAATTTTAATGACTTTCTTACTGAGCATGTCGACAATTCGTTGAAAGCAAAGTTGTATGTAATCTGTGTTTTTTGCTTGGAAGATGATCAAAAACTCTTCACCTCCCCAGCGACAGATCGTGTCGGAGTCTCGAGATGTATGCAGTATCGACTTCGCAATGGACCTTAAGCATTGGTCGCCGGCAGTATGGCCATAGGTATCGTTGATCTTTTTGAAGTGATCAATGTCAAGAATGCCTATTCCGAAATAGTTATCCGGGTCCTAGTTGCTAGAAACCATTTTTTCTAGCACGGCTTCGCCACCGGCTCTATTCCATAACTCTGTTAAGGGGTCTTTCAGGCTTTTTAGCTTGGCTGCGCTAATTTCATCGAGCAGCCAGCGGGTGCTTCGTAAATGCTGGTCATTGCGCAGTAAGGCCTCAACAACAGAGGCCATGTCCGTTAGGTTCTGGGCGTCTCCAGCATTGAAATGCCTTGGCACGTTGTCAATAAGGCAGAGGGTGCCAAGCTTTTCGCCGCCTGCGGCTCGAACTGGGTAGCCTGCATAAAAGCGTATATTAGGTGGACCTGTTACGAGAGGGTTATCGCAAAAACGTTCGTCTTGCAACGCATCCTCAACAACATATACATCGTCACCGGTAATGGCATGTCCACAAAAGCTAATCGACCGAGGCGTTTCTCGAACATCTAGACCGGCAACAGCTTTAAACCACTGGCGGTCTTTGTCAATTAGAGAGATCGCAACGATAGGCACTTTGAATAAAGACTTGGTTACGCGAACAGCGGCTTCAAATCGCTTTTCTATTGGGGTGTCGAGAATGTTAAGTGCCTGCAGCGCTTTTAGGCGAGGAATTTCATCATGCGGCATTGCTGGTTCAATCATAAATGGGCTCTTTAAGCGTCTCATGTTTTGTGATGGCGCATCTTAGTCTAGGTCAAATTTCCAAGTGTAGCAGTTTTTGTTGAATTACTGTTTATTTATACAGTATGATGTTTGACCGGCATGCGAGGCGTGAGTAATGAAACCTTTAGAAAATAGCACAATAGAAAGCCTTAAGAGGCGACGTTTAGTCTGGAGTGCGGCGCATGGTCATGGATCTTTGGGCGGTGGCCATTATTTGGAAAGTACGTATGCCGAGCTAGATCAAACTCTAGGTGGTTGGCCGGTATCAGGATTGGTGGAATTGCAAACAGAAGCTATGGGGATCGGTGAGTTGCGCTTAGTATTGCCGGCGTTGGCTGCATTGGCTGAAGGTGAGCATTCGCATAAATTACAGGTATGGCTGGGAGCACCGTCACAATTAATGCCCCAAGGCTTGGGTGAGGCATTTGGTCAGCAGTTGATTGTTCTCAACGAATCAAGACATGAGCTGAAGCTTTGGGCTTTAGAGCAGCTGTTTGGTAGCGGAGCGTGTTCTGCCATTGTTTTTTGGTTGGATGATCTGAAGCCAGCACAGGCAAAGCGTCTGCAAATTGCCGCCAAAGAGAGCAATACACTTGGGTTTATGCTGTCTTATTGTTCTGCGCAAAGTGTCTCGTTACCCATTAGCTTGCGTATGCAGGTGTCCTTAAGTGAAAACGGTCTGATGTTAAATGTGTTTAAGCGTCAACACGCGTTTCCTTTGCAGCCTTTTGAAGTCAATTTACAGCAGCGTTTTCCAGAGCTTTTTGAACAAAAAATACGGTCTGCGGTACATGCTTATCAGCATAATATTTTAACCTTCCCTAAACCATTATCGATTTAGCGGTAAATTTTAAAATGTATTGGTTGGCTCTTTATTTTCCTCAGTTGCAGCTTGATAGTCTTTGTTTTATCGATCGTGAAAAAAAACAGCCTGCGTGTGTTGTTGTTGATCGCAAGCAAAACATTTTGCAGTGTAATACTGTCGCGCTCAGTGCCGGTATTAGTATTTCGATGAGCTTAGGAACTGCTTCGGCTCTAGCTGAACCTTTGCGTTTTTATGACCTAGATTCAGAATTTCAGCGCTTGAGGTTGCATGAATTAGCCCAGTGTTGCTATCAACAAAGTGCCGACATTGTCGTGCGTGATGCGAGTAGCTGTTTGATTCTAGAGGTTAGCAGCATGCTGTCTTTGCACGGGTCACTAGAGGCTTATTTATTCGCCTTGTTCTCACTTCTGCAGACACAAGATGTGTCGCATACCTTCGCGCTGGCAGAAACGCCTTTAGCCGCTGAGGTGCTGGCGCGTTATCAACCTAGTTCAGACGATACGTATTTAGATTCTACGAGATCCATAACTAGGGTATTAGGGCTGCCGTTACAATGCTTGGATATTCCAAAGTCCGTGGTCGATCGTCTACTGCGTTTAGGTTTGCAGTCAGTCAACGACCTGCAAGCACTACCTAGAAAAGACTTAGCAATGAAACTAGGCGCGGATCTTCTTGTGTATCTAGATACAGTTTTAGGGAAGGTTGCCACGCCCGTCAGCTTTTTTAAGCCGCTAGAAAACTTTAAGCGTAGTCTCGTTTTTGAGCAAGAAGTGGGCAATGTTAAAGCCTTACTGTTCCCTTTAAAATATGCCTTAGAAGGGTTTGAATCATTCTTGCGCGAGCGGAGCTTGGTTGCGCAGGAGTTGTGTATTTGTTTGCTCGATCGGAAAAATAATAGCCAAAAGGTTTCGTTGGTCTGCGCTGAGCCTGAGGCGCATTCTGAAGTGTGGGTTTCTTTATTACGACTCAAGTTGGAAACCATCGAACTGAAGCAGCCAGTGCTGTCGGTTGTCTTAGAGTGTGCTCATTTGCTCGTTCTTGATCTTGAGCATCGAGATTTGTTTTCGGGCGGCAAGGCATCACAATCTGCAAATCTCTTACTAAGTCGTATTCAGGCTCGCTTAGGTGAAAATAGCGTAGTGGGGCTCGACCTACGGAGCGATCATCGACCTGAATACAGTTTTTCAGTTACTCAGGTGTCACGTTCGTCTCTTGAGCGTAAAAAGCAAAATAAGCCACGCCCAGGTATCGCAGAGCAAGCAAATCATTACGCTGCCGAAGTTTCTGTGCGGGAGCCTATGTCTGAGCCTGTTCATGGGTCTAAAAAGAGTGCGGGAGTTATTCCGAAGCTCCCACGCCGCATGGGATTAAGGCCGAGCTTATTATTTGATGAGCCTCATGCGCTGAGCGAATCTGTGCGTATTATTCACGGGCCAGAACGAATTCAGAGTGCATGGTGGAGTGATCATGAAGTGTGCCGAGACTATTTTGTGGCATTAAATACGACTAAGCAGCGCTTGTGGGTTTTTCGAGATCATGAGCAGAAATGGTTCGTGCATGGTTTATTTGCGTAGGCCTTACGTATGAGTTACGCCGAATTGCACTGTTTGAGTAACTATAGTTTTCTCCGTGGCGCTTCACACCCAGAGGAACTCGTATGTAAAGCAGAGTCGCTGGGTTACGCAGCGCTTGCTTTAACTGACGAATGCAGTGTTGCTGGTGTGGTAAAAGCGTTTAGTGCCTGCAAAGAGCACAAGCTCAATTTGAAGCTTATTGTGGGCAGTGAGTTTTATGTTACCGAAGCGCAACTGCTGGTGTTACTGTGTCCAAGTCGTGAAGCCTATGCCGAGCTTTGCTCTGTGATAACCCTTGCAAGGCGGCGCTGTGAAAAGGGCGCATACCGCTTAAGTTTTTCCGATATCGCCGAGTTAAAGCATGTGCTGCTGTTATGGAAGCCGAGTGGCGCCGAAACAAGAGACGAGGTGTTCGCGCAAGGCATTCCTAAGCATTTTTTAAAGCGCAGTTGGGTGATGTATGAGCGGATGTTGGATGGCCCCGAGTCTACACAGGGCATCGCCTATCGCACCTTATGCTGCGAGCTAAGCTCTCGCTATGCATTACCTGTGTTGTGTTCTGGAAATGTTCATATGCATACGGCAGAGCGTAAACCTCTGCAGGATGTATTAACAGCGATTCGTTTGAATACAAGTGTCCAGGATTTAGGCTTACGTGGTTTTTCCAACGCTGAAAATGCAATGCGCCCATTTAGCAAACTACGAAAGGTTTATGCGGAGGCTGATATTCAGCAAACCTTAGCGCTTGCACAGCGCTGCCATTTTGATCTGCTGTCTCTGCGTTATGAGTACCCAAAAGAACTCGTTCCAAATTCATTTACGGCGATACGTTACTTAAAACACCTTGTTGAAAAAGGGATGAAACACCGCTTCCCCAATGGAGTTTCACTGCCGATTCAAGCGACGATAAGGCACGAACTAAAGTTAATAGAAGAACAAGGCTACGAGTATTTCTTTCTGACCGTATACGACATCGTACAGTTTGCTAAAACGAAAGGAATTCTCTACCAAGGTAGAGGCTCCGCAGCAAATTCTATTGTTTGTTATTGCTTGGAAATCACTTCTGTTGACCCCAGACAAATTAGCGTTCTATTTGAGCGCTTTATTTCTAAAGAGCGCAACGAGCCGCCCGATATTGATGTTGATTTTGAACATCAACGACGTGAAGAGATTTTTCAGTATATCTATGCAAAGTATGGTCGTGAGCGAGCAGCTTTAGCCGCTACGGTGATTACGTTTCGTTTTAAGAGTGCGTTTCGCGAAGTAGGTAAAGCTTTGGGTATCGCAGAGTCTAAGTTGGATTATTACATTAAGAATGTTGATCGGCGCGACCCAGAACAAGCTTGGGATGAGCAAATTAAGGCGCTTGGGCTCAATGCTGACAACCCTGCTGTTAGGCATCTATTTTCTTTAACGCATGAGATTATAGGATTTCCTCGGCACCTGTCCCAGCATGTGGGTGGTTTTGTGATTGCGTCTAAGACACTCTCCGAGCTAGTGCCGGTAGAGAATGCCAGCATGCCAGATCGAACAGTTATTCAGTGGGATAAAAATGACCTTGAAACACTAGGCTTGTTAAAGGTAGATGTTTTAGCTTTAGGCATGCTGAGTGCTATTCGACGCAGTTTTGACTTGATTCGTCATCATTATGATTGTTCTTTAAGTATTGCCGATATTAGCCGCTTAGAGGACGATCCGAATGTGTATGGAATGCTTCAAAAAGGCGACAGTGTTGGCGTATTCCAAATAGAGTCACGTGCACAGATGAGTATGCTTCCGCGACTGAAGCCAAGCACCTACTACGACTTGGTCGTGCAAATTGCAATTGTGCGCCCGGGACCGATTCAAGGTGACATGGTACATCCATATTTACGTCGGCGAGCAGGCGAAGAGGGCGTCACTTATCCTTCTAAAGAGGTGCAAGAGGTGTTGGCGCGCACCTTAGGTGTTCCCATTTTTCAAGAGCAAGTCATCAAGTTGGCCATGGTCGCCGCTGGCTTTAGTGGAGGAGAAGCAGACCAACTACGGCGAGCGATGTCGAGTTGGAAGCGCAGTACGAGTTTACAGGCTTTCAGGGAGAAGCTCGTTCATGGCATGTTAGAGCGTGGGTATGCCGCTGATTTTGCAGAACGTGTGTATAAGCAAATTTGTGGGTTTGGAGAATATGGTTTCCCAGAGAGTCATGCGGCGAGCTTTGCGCTTTTAGCCTATGTTTCTGCATGGTTGAAGTTCTATTATCCAGAGGCTTTTTATGTTGGCTTACTGAATAGTATGCCAATGGGCTTTTACTCGCCTTCGCAATTAATACAGGATGCGCGTCAACATCAAGTGGTGGTGAGGCCTATTTGCATTAATGCGAGTCTTGTTGAACACACGTTAGAGGCGGTTATGCAAGGTCAGAATGCTTTACGGCTAGGGTTTTCCCTGGTGCGCGGCCTGTCGCGCTCAGGTGCAGAAAAAATCGTTGCGAGTAGGCCCGGTCGGGGTTATCAGGTAATGCGCGAAGTTTCAACGCTGGGTTTGAATCGTTCAGACTTAGAGGCCTTAGCGAGTGCGAATGCCTTTGCAAATATTAGTGGGCATCGTTTTCAGGCTCGCTGGGATTTGCTAGATAGCCATCATGAAACCCCTTTATTTCAGGGGTTACATGACAATAGTGAACATTGTTTCAATGCGCCCAATCCATGGCAGGTTCTGTTTGAAGACTATGCCTCAATGGGCTTAAGTTTGACGCAGCACCCGATACGTTTGCTGCGCGAAAGCGGGGTGTTAGAGCAAGATAAAAAAGCTGAGGAGCTGGCTGGATTGGCGCACAAGTCTCGTGTTTCAGTGACGGGCGTTGTAACTGGAAAACAAAGCCCTAGTACCGCCGGAGGCGTGACTTTTTTCACTTTGGAAGATGAAACTGGAAATACAAATGTTGTCGTTTGGAAGAATACCGCACGAGCACAGCGTCAGGCTTATCTTAATGCAAAAATTCTTCGGGTGACCGGTATTCTCGAAATTCAGTCGGGTGTCATACATCTTATAGCGGGACGTTTAGAAGATCTTGGTGCGCATTTAGGCGCGTTACAGACAAAATCGCGTGAATTTCATTAAACTGGTCTATGATAGTTGAAGAATGTATGGAAGATTGCATTACTAAACTGTATAACGCCTTGCTATGAATCGTAGTTGAGGTTCGTTACTATTTGTAAATTATCAATGAATTATAATATGCGTTATGTCTGAAGGCCGTCGTTATCCTCGAATACCCATGAAAGCTCGGGTTAAAGTTTCTCATTCATCAATCGGTGAAATGGTTGCTGAAACACGTGATATTTCTGACGGCGGGGTATTTTTGGTCACTGGAGACAAGGAAATGCCGCCGCTAGGAACTATCGTTGAGGGCCAAGTACAAGGTATGGCTGACGACGCACCCATCTTAAAAATGGAAATTGTTCGTGCCGAAAGTGACGGCATTGGGCTACGTTTCGTTCTAGATTAATCTGTTTTAAACATAATTAGTAAGGAGATCTTCTGTGAGAAACGCGATGCGAGTCTATGGCTCAAGTGTGTTACTCGGTTTGGTATTGTCTGTATCTTTCTCAGTCAACGCTCAAGACCAATCGCTTAAAGCTTCCAACAAATATAAAGAGCCAACTAGAGGCTTCTTTATTGAGCATGGCACGACCTCAGGCCAAGGCAACGCCTCAATTGATTTGCATAGCGGTTCCAGTGAATTAGAGTCTGGCGGCGGTGTTCGTTTAGGTTTGCCAAATGCAGAGCTTATTATTAACAGTGGTTTTTATAGTTATGATGAAAACCAAGTGCTCGTAAAATATGCGATGCAAGACTTGCATCGTTCAGGAAGTCGAGAGACGCCATTTCAGTGGTCTTTAGTCGGAGGGTTTAGCCATACGGATCTCGAAGACGACAATGGTCGTTCTCTAATTGATCAGACCAATATTAAGCTAGGCGCCGCATTTACGGTCGCTGCAGACGCTGCCGTATTTACGTTCGGCCCTCGCTTAGTATCGGCTAATGGTAAAAACGGTAGCCTTGATGACACCTTTGTTGAATTTGATTTGGGGGCTTACGTTGGCATTATTGATACCTCAGCGGGGTTATTTTCAGCTGGGTTTGAAGCTTTATTAACCACTGCAGACAAGGTGGATGATACTTTTGCTTTAGGCGCGCGTTGGGCTTACAACGAACGTTTGAACCTAGACTTTGTACCCTTAGTTTATAGCAATCGCGATTTGATTGGTGTGCCCGGGATGGTCAGGGTTAATGTAAACTTTTAAAGTTTTCGACAAACAAAAAAGCCCAGCGATTTGCTGGGCTTTTTTGTTTGTCTTGTCGAATGGAAGGTCTAAAAGACTAAAGAGTTAGTGCGCCTCGTCCCAATTGTCCCCAATGCCTGCTTCAACGATAAGCGGTACATCTAGCTTAGCTGCATCCATCATGAGTGACTTGAGCAGCGTCGTTACGTCTTCCACCTGATGCTCAGCAACTTCTACGATTAGTTCATCGTGCACCTGCATAATCATTTTGGCATCAAACTTACTCGAGTTGAGTTCGGCCTCAACAGCAATCATGGCGCGTTTTATAATATCCGCTGCAGTGCCTTGCATTGGCGCGTTAATCGCTGTGCGCTCGGCGGCTTGCTGTAGCATTTTATTGCGGGCATTAATGTCAGGCAAGTAAAGGCGACGACCAAACACCGTTTCGACATAACCGTCATCGTGCGCTTGGGCCTTAATTCGGTCCATATATTCAAGTACGCCAGGGTAGCGCTCAAAATAGCGGTTTATATAAGACTGGGCTTCGTGCCGTTCAACCTTAATCTGCTTGGCGAGGCCAAATGCTGACATGCCGTAGATGAGGCCAAAGTTAATCGCTTTTGCTTTACGTCTTTGGTCTGACTCGACTTGATCGACTTCTACGTCAAATACCTCCGCGGCGGTGGCTTTATGCACGTCTTCGCCCTTAGCAAAGGCATCAAGTAGACCTTTGTCTTGAGACAAGTGGGCCATAATTCGAAGCTCAATTTGTGAGTAATCGGCAGCAATTAATTTGTAGCCGGACTCAGCAACAAACGCTTGGCGAATGCGGCGACCTTCTTGTGTGCGAATCGGGATGTTTTGTAAATTTGGGTCGCTAGATGATAAGCGGCCCGTGGCCGTAACCGCCTGATGGTACGAGGTATGAATTCGCCCCGTGCTCGGATTAATAAGCAGCGGCAACTTGTCCGTGTAGGTCGATTTTAGTTTTGCTAGGCTGCGATGTTCCAGAATGACTTTAGGAAGGTCGTACTCAAGCGCGAGTTCTTGTAAAACGGGTTCAGCTGTAGAAGGTTGACCTTTGGGGGTTTTCTTGATGATCGGCAGTTCGAGTTTTTCAAAGAAAATCGCTTGTAGTTGCTTGGGGGAGCTTAAATTGAACTCTTCACCCGCCAAATCAAACGCTTCTCTTTCAAGCTCAACAATACGTTTAGCAAGTTCGTGGCTCTGTTCTCCCAACAAGTGTGCACTGACTTTTGCGCCGCGCCGCTCGATATTGGAAATGATAGGAACGAGAGGTTTATCAATCTGCTCATAAACACTTAAAAGTGTCGGTATTGCTTCCAGTTGAGGGAATAGTTTTTGATGTAATTGCAGGGTGATGTCCGCATCTTCAGCGGCATAGGGAGCCGCTTGCTCCAGCGCGATCTGGTTGAATGTTAGCTGTTTGGCGCCTTTGCCTGCGATGTCTTCAAAATGAATAGTGGTGCGGCCTAAGTATTTCTCGGCTAGCGCATCCATGTTGTGACGTGACGCGGTTGAGTTAAGTACATAAGACTCGATCATTGTGTCGTGCTCAATACCGTTTAGCTGTATGTCGTGGTTGAGCAGCACGTTACGATCATATTTTAGGTTTTGGCCAAGTTTTTTGATGCTCTCGTCTTCAAGCAGAGGTTTTATTTTTGCGAGTACAAGATCTTGCGATAGCTGCTCTGGTGCGTCTATATAGTCATGCCCAAAGGGTACATAGGCAGCTATGCCCGGCTCACAGCAGAACGAAATGCCGACTACTCGAGCCTCCATATAATTTAAGCTCGTGGTCTCGGTGTCGAAGGCGAAGTAAGGTGCGTTTATAAGCTTTTCAATCCAAGTATCTAGTTTGGCTTCGCACAGAATAGTTTGATAGTCGGTATCAACTTGCGTTGCTGTTTCAGGCTCAATGGTTGGGCTGCCAGAATCTGAAGAGCTTGCACTTATGTTCAGATTGTTAAGTAGAGACTTAAACTCGAACTCTTCATATAAGGCTTTTAGTTTTTCATTGTCGGGTTCTGTAGAGCGAATTTCGTGTAATGCTTGTGGTAATTCAATGTCACATTTAATGGTTGCGAGTTCATAAGAAAGGGGCAATAGTTCCAAACTATTTCGAAGGTTCTCGCCAATTTTTCCACCAACCTTATCCGCGTTCTCCATTACTTTTTCGAGCGAGTCAAACTCACTTAGCCACTTAACAGCGGTTTTAGGGCCGCACTTTGGTACGCCAGGAATGTTATCGACGGAGTCACCCACTAAAGCAAGGTAGTCAATTATTTGATCGGCCCTCACTCCGAACTTTTCGACGACTCCGGCTTCATCCATGAGGATGTTCGTCATAGTGTTGATTAACGTGACGTGCTCGCTAACAAGTTGTGCCATGTCTTTATCGCCGGTTGAAATAACAACATCATGCTTGGTATTCGTTGCTTGGGTAGCAAGGGCACCGATAACGTCATCCGCTTCTACATCTGGAATAATGAGTAGAGGCAGGCCCATGGCGGAAATGATGTCGTGTATCGGTTGAATTTGACTGCGTAAATCGTCAGGCATTGGTGGTCGATTTGCTTTGTATTCCGGATATAAGTCGTGGCGAAAGTTTTTTCCCTTAGCGTCGAAAATCACGATGACTTGGGACTTAGGGTAGTCGAGTTGAAGGCGGTTCATCATATTGATAACGCCTTTTATGGCACCTGTTGGTTGACCCTTTGAATTATTGAGGGGCGGCAGCGCATGGTAGGCTCTAAATAGATACGATGAGCCGTCAACAAGAACGGTAGGTGTGTTGGTAGTACTCGACATAAATCTTATTAATCCGAATGTAGTGAGGCTTGCTATACTAGGCAAAATCATGACAAGCTTAAACCATCATTTCGCAATTCTTGTGAGTGTTCGAGTTTCAGACAGTTATCTAAAGAGGGAAGTTATGCGTCGGGCCTTTAATTTTGCAACAGTAATTCTATGTGGCGCATTAATAGCACCTCTTGCGTATGCCGAAGAACCTATATCTGGCGAAGGTCCTGAGATTGTTATTCGTGAGGAAGAGGGCAAAACGTTTTACGAGTATCGTGTAAATGGTATTTTGAAAGAGATTAAAGTCATTCCTCGCGTGGGTAAGCCATATTATCTTGTGCCTGCTGACGGAGAAGGCTGGATCCGTGAAGAGCGCACGAACTTGTTGGTTCCAAAGTGGGTTTTGTTCGAATGGTAGACCTTAGGTAGAAATTAAAATTAAGTGGAAATTAAATAGTAATCTCAAATCTTAGTATGAATATTCTAAATTTTATCTGTAATCTGGCTACAAATGGCTAGCTCTTGTATGAAGTGCTTTAACACCTAACGACCATCACGTGGCGAATGTCCTTTGGTCGAACATGCAAAGCAAAAACATTTTAGTTATGCCACATATTCATACATTTAGAAGGAAGATATTTATGTCTACTATCAAAACATATCAAGAACAAGTTCAAGACGTTGTTGCAAAAGCTATTGATGCAGTTGAAGAGCAATACAAAGCACTTTCACAAGCTTCTTTCGGTTACGCTGAAAAGCTTACTAACGTTGAAACTGTAAAAACTAAGCACGATGAGTATGTAACTATCGCTTCTACTAAAGCGCGTGACGTTAACAAGCTTGTAGGCGGCTACGCTTCAGATCTTATCGCTAAGTTCGAAAAAGAAGCGCCTAAGAAAGCAGCTAAGCCAGCAGCTAAAAAAGCTCCAGCTAAGCGCAAAGCAGCAGCTAAGCCAGCAGCTAAAGCAGAAGCAACTGCAACTGCTTAATTATTGCTGAGTGTTATGAAAAAGGAGGCCTTGGCCTCCTTTTTTTGTTTGAATTTCAGGTTGAGCGAAATTTTTTGGGTGCTAGTACGGGCGGTAGTAACTGATTAGTAGTAACTGATTAGAGCAACTGCTTGCAGTGCCCCCACCCTTAGTGACCGAATGTTGTATCTAGGGACAAGTGATTAGGGACAAGTAATTAGGAGTATTAATTAATCTGAACACTTTCACGACTTATGCTTGGGTGCTCCGTGGCTAAGAAATTGTATACACTATCTAGTCGTTCAGATTTTAGCTCATCGATAGAATTGGTCTGAAGATACTCGCTTTCAATATCTCGTCTAGCATTTATTTCAATAAGCACAGCTATTCCAGAAACGTCCAAGTGTGCGAACACTGCGTTAAGCGCTGCACGGCCTGCCCTCCCAAGAATAATGGAACCTTCATCAAATAATAGTTCGCTTTGTATATTCAGAGCTAAGGTGTTTTCGCTCGTTTCTGAAGAAACGTAGTGAGCGAGGTTGTGTTGTTTTATTCGTGCGAGAATATCTTGCTGAATCGCTGCAAGCCTAAGAGGCCCTGGTAATCTCAACGGTGATGGATGTTCTTGATGCTCGCTGCTTACTGGCCCCGCGATAACTCGCTCCATCGTCTCCTTTGTATGCTCTTTATTCGCTACCAACGCAGCCGTAACACTTAGCAGTAGTGAGGCGATGAACACTATTAGGTAATTCTGCGTGCTTGCACTACCTTCGGCATTAATCGAACGCAATAGACTAGGTTGGGCCAGTTCTTCTGATAATGGCATCACAGCTCAGCTCTTGTTGCGAATCAAATGGCTGAAGGCAGTGTCTTTCTTGCCTTGGACATATGAAGTGGGTGAGATGCGTTCGTTGCATGCGGCGCAAGATGTGGCTCTTCCTTTTGATCTAGCATTGCTTCTAAGTTCGACCGAACAACGGCTGGTGTGCGCTTATTATAAATAAGAGCGATGCCCTCCAATATTAGATTTTGCTTGCGCTCTTGAGCGTAATACGCATTTTCGAGTTGGTTAGCGAAAGGTTTGAATACAAAGTGCGCCAATACAATTCCATATATCATGCAAATGAGTCCAGCAGAAAGTGCTTGATACATGTCGCTCGTCTGTGGATTGCTCGACAGAATCGCAGCGACATGCATTAACGCTACAACGGCGCCCATTGCTGGGGCGTATGTGCTTAGAGAACTGAAAATTTTGATCGCATCAATAGAGCTTCTAAGTTGTTGCTGAGCTTGCCACTTAAGAACAGCGTTTAGGTCTTCTAGTTGTTGCCCGTCTCGAATACCTTGAAGGCCTTGTTGGGTGATAGGGTTTCGAATGTTAGGAATTTCACGATCAATTAAGGTGAATTGTTTTCTAAACCAAAGTTTGGAGAAGGCAACCAATTCAAATACTGCAGCTTGATTGCTGTTTGTTTGATTCGATAGGCAGTGCTTTGCATGTCGTGCCGTTCTGGCAAGTTGATCCCAGCTAAATGTGGTTAATAGCGCTAAGGCACATAAGCCAGCAATTAGAATTAAGCTCGGAAGGCTCAACCAGAGGGCCGTCTTAGGTATATGGCTAATGCTTGCATACGATAAAGTACCTAGAGCCGCAAGTGTGGCCAGGGTGACGTTGGTTTTGATGTTTTTAAAAAGATGCATAGTGACCACAGCGAGAATAAATTGACATATAACACTAGTGAGCAAGTTTTAGGCCTAAGTTGCCTGCTTGGCGATAAAGTGAATTCTGATGGGGGTTTTTAGCTAAATCGGCCTCGTTTGCATGCAATGGGGGGCTTTGCTGCTCCAACATATCGATTTTGATGCCATTTTATTGGCAATTAGGTTTGCGCGAAGGGTTAACTGAACAGGCAAGACTTAATGCATGGATCAAGCCTCTTAACTAGGCGGCAAGCTCATGCCGCGAGAGCTCGCTGTGTTAGGCACCTAAAGACCTTGCAGGGCGTTGAGTTCTGCTAAGCGTTCAGGCGTACCGACATCTAACCAAAAACCTGAACATACGCTGCCTAAGATCTGATGTGCCTGGTCACGCAAAATTGGGCCTAGTGCCCGCGGCCCCGATGGTAGGGTTTCGAACATGCTAGGTCGATAGAGGCCGACACCGGAGTAAGTGTAGGTCTTAAGGTAATTGTCTGAAGCGTACTGTTTCTCGCAAATAAGCCCTTGATTACTTAATCCGAAGTCACCTTCTAGATTGTGGGGTGGGTTTTCTACGAGCAGGATATCCGCCAAACAATCACTTTTGACAATCTGGCTGCGTTTAATCCACTTGCTTAAGTCATATCTTAGAAAAATGTCGCCATTGATCAAGAGGAATGGCTCATCGTCAGAGCTTCTTAAATAGGGCAGCGCCTTGATAATGCCTCCGGCCGTTTCGAGCAGGGTGTCTTCATGGCTGTACCGAAGCTGAACACCCCATCGAGATCCATCACCTAAGCGTTTAGGTATCTGCTCGCTGAGCCAGTGCGTGTTAATTACGATCTCTTTTATGCCTGCCGCCGAAATAGCTTCGATGTGATATTCGATGAGGGCTTTTCCGCCAACCTTAAGAAGCGGCTTCGGGCATGTGTCGGTAAGAGGGCGCATGCGTTTGCCGAGGCCTGCGGCGAGAATCATCGCTTTCATAGCTTGGACTTGTGCTCGTTTAAGAACTCTTGGAAAGCCGGAAGTACGCGGTTTGAAACAAGTTTTCCAAACGCTTCTAGCTCGTCGTATTTCGCAGCTACTTGAACAATGTAGTTCAGAGTGCGCGGAACATCTGCTAGATAGCCATACTTTTTATCGCGAAGGGCGAGTCGCGCAAAGATCCCAGAGGCTTTCAGGTGGCGTTGCATGCCCATCAAGTCAAAATCGCGAGTAAAGTTGGCTAGACTCATTGCTTGGAGTTCGGGGACGTTGCTTGTGTCGAGAAACTCTTGGCAATGTGCATCAATAAAAGTTTGCGGCCATTCGATATAGCAATCGCGCAGCAGTGAGACCAGGTCGTAAGTCGCAGGGCCAAACACTGCGTCTTGAAAATCTATGATGCCAATTTTGCTGTCTTGCAAGAGCATTAAATTGCGAGAATGGTAGTCGCGATGCACGACCACTTGGGGCTGCTTAAGTGCTTGCTTAACGAGCAAGGTAAAGGCGTTATCGATGACGGACTGTTCGGACAAACTCAATTTCAATCTTAAGGCTTGGTGTATTAGCCAGTCGGTGAAAAGCGCCATTTCTCTGCGTAGTAATGCTTCGTCATATCGAGGTAGTGTGCTGGCATAATCGTTTGGAAGTTGCTGAATTGGCTGTAATGCCTTGATTGCCGCTCGGTAGATAAGTGATGCGTGCGATTCAGGCTTGTTATCAACGGCTGTGAAGAACTGAGTATCACCGAAATCTTCTAGCAGTAAAAAACCTTTCTCAAGGTCTTGAGCAATGATCTTTGGTACATCAATTTTATGCGCTTTCCAGAACGCTGCGATTTCGACAAACGGTGCAGAGTTTTCTTTTTCGGGCGGTGCATCCATAACGATAAAGCTAAACTCTGGATTTAGGACCCTAAAGTAACGTCTAAAGCTCGCATCGCCTGCGACGGGGCTTACTTCAAACTCAGCGTGGTAATTGATCTCAAGTTTTGCAAGAGTCTTTGAGAGCCAAGTTGTCATAGTGTGATAGCGAGAGTCCATGAAAGCCTTTTATGTGCGTGCTCGTGACGTGAAAAGTGAGTTTATGCGAGTGCGATGCGCAATGCGCGAAAGAATACACTACAGTTATGGGCAGAAGCTGCATCCTAATCAAAAAGTTAAATGACATCAAAGGGTTCAGCGTTTATTATTTGGCGCACTCAAATCAAGTCTTGTCTGTCTGATTTTCGTTAAATTTTCGAGGTAATACATGCTCCGCAAACGGAAGCTTATAAGCTTCATAGTTCTTGCCCATGCAAGCGTGTTGAGCAGCGCGGCAACCGCGCCTTCCTCAGAGAAATCAGATGCTGCTGTGTCAGCAGACAGTGTATCGCATTCTTCTAGAACGTGTGGCGGAGCTGAAGCAGGCTCTGCCTTTCGCGGTGCACCTTCGCAACTTTCAGGAACGTCAGTCGATATCGACCCGACGATTACGGTTCATGCCGATTACGTCGAGTATTTCGAAAATAACCGCCTTGAGTTAGAAGGCAATGTTGAGATTTCTCGCGAAGACTATATTGCGCGAGGTGATGAAGCCAAAATAGATCAATCGGCCAATGAGGCCTCTTTGACTGGAAACATTGAAATTGTTGGGCCTCAAATGCAGATGCGCAGTAAAAGTGCAGAGGTGAATCTAGTCAAAGGTAGTGCGACCTTACACGAAGCCGAGTTTATAAACCCAGAAACAGGTTTTCGCGGCAAGGCAGAGTTGATTGATCAGGCAGATCAAATGCATTTGCGCATAGAGAATGGCGGCTTTACGACCTGTGAAGGCCCGAAGCCAGACTGGTCATTTGAAGCTTCCGAGTTAGAGTTTAATCAAGAAGAGGGTTACGGCACAGCGAAGCATGCGCGCTTTAATATTCTAGATGTTCCCGTGCTTTACGTTCCATGGTTTACGTTTCCTATTGATGACCGGCGCAAAAGTGGCTTTTTATATCCGACTGTAGGGAGCTCTAACACTGGCGACGGTTTGTTCATTGCGACACCATACTACCTTAACCTTGCGCCAAACTACGATGCCACAATTACACCAAGCTGGATTGCCGGGCGAGGTTGGCATGAAGAAGTAGAATTTAGGCATATGAGCCAAATGCAGCAAAGTAATCTTGTGTTCGGTTATATCGATCAAGATGATGCTTATCTCGATAATGAGCGCGCGCAAGGTAACCTTGAAGAAGATGGTCAACGTTGGGGTTTTAGTTTGAGTCAAGATTGGAACTTTGAAGACCTTTCAGAGAACACTTTTGCAACAGTCGATTATGCGCAAATTAGCGATGACGATTACTTAGATGATCTTGACCAGGGGCTTCAAGTTGCGAGTAAAGACATGCTTGATCGTCGATTTTCTTTGACGAAAACAGGTGACTCTTATCGTGCTAACGCTCTGCTTCAGCAGTATAAAAGTTTGAGCGCAAGTACGCAGCCTTCCGAACAAGCATATCAACGACTACCCGAGCTAAATTTCGAAGCTTATAAGCCAATCGATAATATAGATCTGGATTGGACGAGTCAGTATGTCTATTTCTATCGTGATAACGAAAGCTTGAATTTAAGCGGCGCCGATAAAGTATACGGCTCGCGTTTTCAGCATCGCCCGATGCTAGCGTACCCCACATTATCGAGCTGGGGTTATGCCACTCCGAGGGTGAGCCTAGATCATACTGACTACTACTTGGAAGAGAGGGTTGCAGGTCAAAAGCATGTGTCGCGAACAATTCCTGTGCTTGAGTTTGATACCGGTTTATATATGGACCGTAAACCGAACTTGCTACCCGAAAATTATACGAACAGTTTTGAACCTCGCCTTTACTATGTTTATAGCGAATACGAAGACCAAGATGACCTGCCAAATTTTGACTCGTCGATTCCTAGTTTTAATTACGACAACCTCTTTCGTGCCAATCGCTTTACCGGTGGTGACCGAGTCGGGGACGAAAACCGTTTAACGCTTAGTATCACGAGTCGTTGGACTGATTGGTCGCGCAGTTTAGACGTATTAACGCTGAACTTTGGGCATATAAGTCAGTTTGCGCGTCGAAAAGTAAGTACGCCTCAGTCTCAGAGAATAGTCGATGGTGAGTCGCTGCTTGCCTCAGAAGTAACGGTAAAGCCAGATCATAAGTGGACCGTGCAATTTTCTAACTTATGGGACGCGAGCAAAGATCAAACGGAAGAGAGCGTTTCTAAATTGTCTTATCAGCCAAGCAATCAGTCCGCAGTACTGAATTTGGCTCATCGATACCGTCGAGATGAAATAGAACAAAGCGATACGTCAGTTATTTATCCAATTAACCCCGAAGTGAGTGTGTTGGGGCAATGGCGTTATGCTCTAGACGAAAATCGCACGGTCGGCTCTCTAGCCGGGCTCGAATACACGAGCTGCTGCTGGCGTGTTCAAGTACTTGGTCAGCGTTATTTGACGGACGACGGTGACATTGATAATGGCTTTTTATTCCGCTTCCAGCTTCGCGGTTTAGGTGGCTTTGGTGTCAGTGATGCAAAAATGGACAGTTTGATTCCGGGCTATCAGCGGCGTGAAGAAACGATTAATTAAGGTTGTAAAAAATGTTTAGAGTAGGAATCGACAAACGGTTATTAAAAACCATCGTAAGCAAGATTTTGCTATGCGCAGCAATACTGACCATGGGCGTAAATGCGCTATCGGCGAAAGAGTTAGAGGTATTAGACAGGGTTATTGCAATCGTTGATGACGATATCGTTATGAAGTCTGAATTAGACGGCAGGATTCGCTCTATAAATGCTCGCTTAAAATCACAAGGCACCATGTTGCCTCCAGAAGATGTGATGAAGACGCGGGTATTGAATCAGCTCGTTTTGGAAAGTATTCAGCTGCAAAAGGCTGATCGAGCAGGAATACGTATTAGTGATAGCCAGCTTAATCAGACCATCGATACGATTGCACGCTCAAATGATATGTCGCTTGACCAGTTTCAAGCGCAGTTAGAACAAGAGGGTGAAAGTTATGCTGCAGCACGTGAACAGATTCGCCGAGAAATGGTGGTTACGCGAGTTCAGCAGCGAGAAGTCGATCGTCGAGTTCGCGTAACAGATCAAGAAATTAGCAACTTCCTAGCGTCGTCTGAAGGTCGTCAACAGTCGGGCATAGAATACTACCTTGGCCATATTCTTATTGCGGTCCCTGAGAACGCATCAAAAAATCAAGAAGCTGAAGGGCGTAAGCGTGCAGAAAAAATCTTGGCAGAGTTGCGCAAGGGCGCCGATTTCAAGCAAATGGCAGTCGCTCGCTCTGATGGTAG
Source organism: Oleiphilaceae bacterium (assembly GCA_034110885.1). Lineage (GTDB taxonomy): Bacteria > Pseudomonadota > Gammaproteobacteria > Pseudomonadales > Oleiphilaceae > PZPK01. Next base: position 34,582 of record JAWUYI010000041.1, on the reverse strand, counting down.
GCAGGCTTTAAATGGGGGTGTTATTGGTTGGCGTAAAGAAACTGAGCTGCCTTCTATCGCTGCGGACGTTTTGCCCAAGCTAGAGGTCGGTCAAGCTTCAGACTTGATTCGTTCAATGAGCGGCTTTCATATTATTACGCCCTTACAGAAGCGAGGCGGCACGCAACAATGGGTAGAACAGCGCCGTGTGCGACACATCTTAATTAGTCCAAATGAAATTCGCTCAGATCAGGATGCAAAAGAGATCATAGATAAGCTTTACGAGCGTATAGAAAGCGGCGATGACTTTGGAGAAATTGCTCGTTCTAATTCGGATGACCCTGTTTCCGCAATAGATGGCGGTGCACTAGATTGGGTCAGCCCTGGCCAAATGGTTCCAGAGTTTGAACAAGTGATGCTGGAAGCGGACGTGGGTAAAACCAGCAAGCCTTTTCGCTCTTCATTTGGTTGGCATATTTTGCAGGTGACCGAATCGCGGCAGCAAGATATTGGCGCCTTGCTTCAAACGAACCAAGCACGGCAGGTTATCTATCGTCGCAAGTTTGAAGAAGAGTTGTCTCTCTGGCTACAAGAAATTGAGTCAGAGGCCTACATCAGCATCAAAGACGAGACCTTAAAACCTAAAGATGAGTAACCGTATTAAGCTTGAGCATATGGCTCCATTAGCGATAACGCCAGGGGAACCTTCGGGAATTGGTCCTGATCTCTTGATTCAGCTAGCTCAGAATGAGCAGGCAGTCCCTTTTGTCGTGATTGCAGACCCAGAATTAATGGCGTCTCGCGCAGAAGCACTAGGCTTGCCTTTACTTGTGCATGAATGGGGTTCCGGGCCCGTCGCGAGAGCCGCGGGTGAGCTGAATGTTTTTCCTACTAAGTTGGGCGATGCGTGTATCGCTGGCGCACTTAATGTACGGAATGCGGCTTATGTAATTAAATGTCTCGATATCGCGATCGAGGGCTGCTTAAGCGGCTTGTTTTCTGCACATGTGACTGGGCCTGTTCATAAAGGCGTGATTAGCGATTCGGGTATGCAGTTCAGCGGCCATACCGAATACCTACAAGAGCAATGCGGTGTTGATAAGGTCGTTATGATGCTAGCCAGTACCAAGATGCGTGTAGCGCTTGCAAGTACTCACTTACCTCTATCCCAAGTTCCTGCAGCGATTACGCATGAAAGTCTAAGGCGAGTGCTACAGATTTTGATTGCAGACCTTCAAGGTAAGTTTGGAGTCGTTCGGCCTAGAATCCTTGTTGCAGGCTTGAACCCGCATGCGGGTGAGGGAGGACACATGGGGCGAGAAGAAATAGATATTATTGAGCCGGTCATGCAGGAGTTTGTGACGGCCGAGGCAGAGTTGATCGGGCCTTTGCCGGCCGATACATTATTCACACCTAAGTATCTTAAAGATGCCGATGCAGTCTTAGCCATGTATCATGACCAAGGTTTGCCAGTACTTAAATATGATGGTTTTGGGGAGTCAGTAAATATCACCCTAGGCTTACCGATGATTCGCACTTCTGTTGACCATGGCACAGCGCTTGACCTTGCCGGAACCGGAAGAGCGAATATTGGGAGTTTGCAGGCTGCAATTAACGTGGCTTATGACATGGCGTGTGCAAGGCGTTCGCCTGCACAAGCTTAAACGCGAATAGATAAATTTTATAGAGCAATGCTATGGCCAAGCGACCTAGTAATCCTGGGCATCAAGCGCGTAAGCGTTTTGGACAAAACTTTTTGAGCGATGATGCCGTGATTATGCGCATCATTAGTGGTATTAATCCTCGACCCGGGGACAATATGGTCGAGATCGGTCCAGGCTTAGGTGCGTTAACAGAGTACTTACTTGATGGCTTAGATGGCGCGCTTGATGTCGTTGAACTTGATCGAAATCTAGTGCCAATTCTTCGTACAAAGTTCTTTAACTACCCCGACTTCCACATTCATGAGGCCGATGCCCTGAAGTTTGACTTTAACGAGCTTGCTTCTGAAGAAAAGACTCTGCGGGTCGTCGGAAATTTGCCTTACAATATTTCAACGCCGCTTATATTCCACCTTCTCGAAAACATTACGTACCTCAAAGATATGCACTTCATGCTGCAGAAAGAAGTGGTTGAGAGAATGGCGGCCGCGCCAGGAGATTCGCACTATGGTCGGCTAGGGATAATGACCCAGTATTATTGTCGAGTGCAGCCTCTGTTTCTAGTGGGACCTGAAGCCTTTGAGCCGGCGCCAAAGGTTGATTCAGCTATCGTGCGTTTGGTGCCTCACAAAGAGCTGCCATACCCAGCAGAGTCGATTGATCGCTTACAGATGGTTGTAAAGTCGGCGTTTATGAAGCGTAGAAAAACGATTCGTAATGCCTTGGGCGGGATTTTGCCAATGGAAGCCTTTGAAGACTTAAATGTAGATCTGAGCTTACGGCCGGAAAACCTAAGCCTTAAAACGTATGTTGCTTTAGCGAATTGGCGTGCTTAGTTTCTAATGCTGGTTAGAGCGTTTAGAAGCTATCGAGAGATAGCTTCTATTCTTTTCTTTAGGCCGGTTGCATCATACTAGCCATCTCTTTTACTTCATCTTGAGAATTGAACAGCGCGCCGAGTGCTTCGTTGGCTTTTTCATCACTTAAACGAAAGAAGTCCAAAATTTCCTGATAAGGTTGGCTTGCAACATGCGGCATAATTCCTTTTTTTGCGAGCAGCTGGCGCGTTAGGAATAGTAACTTCGAGTATTCGCAATTAATACTTCCGTAGCTGCCATCTTTTTGTTGTCGGATCGCGGTCACAACTTGGTCTGGCAAAGCCCACACGCTCATTAACTGACTTCCAATTTGTTCGCCAGTGATTCCAAGGCAGTGATGCTCAATGATCGAGGCATCAAGGTGTGGGTTGGCTTCTCGGTAACGGCAGATTAGCTCGTAGTGAGGTGGAAAGATGTGTGCTAAGACTAATTGTCCAAAGTTGTGCAACAAACCAGAAAGATACGCCATGCCGAAACTAGGACGGTAGGCGGGCTCTATCTTACTAATTAATGCAGTGGTACCAAGCGCCATCCAAAGTGCATTTTGCCAATAGGGCAGATAGCCGTCAGGCTCGTGTTTCGGTACGTTCAACGTTTTGCCTAGCGACAAACCCATTGCGAGATTCATGACTAAGTCAAAACCAAGCACACGAATGATCGCGTCATGCACAGACTTAACGTTTCCAGGGGTGTTGTAAAAAGAGCTTGAGGCCCAGCTGACAACTTGAGCAGAAAGGCTAGGGTCTCTTTCAACAATATTAGAAAGCTCGTCAGAGTCTGCCTCTGGGTTTGCTCTCAGTTTTATAATGTCTTGCGCGCTCTGAGGTAGTGGAGGAATTTCTAAGGTGTCTTCGATTCGCTGCTTGATGCGAAGCGACGTGAACTTTTCAATGGCGCGTACAATTTTCTCTTGATCTTCAGCTTCCGGCGTCGCGTTGCAATTGATGTTGCTCACGTCTTCAGTAAATTTCGCTTTCTGGGCTTTAACTAAACTTTTGCTAAATAGGGCGGTTGGTACTTGCACTAAAAGCTCAGGATCTCCGGCATCTAAATAGATATATTGGCTGCTGATGTTGAAAAGAGACTCATCAATGATGCTGGGTAGACCTGTAATATCTGGAATCGCAGGCAGCGCCGACACTGCATATTGAGTAAGCAGTTGCTCAACGTCCGCTTGCTTTACTGTGGTGAGCGAGCGCCCCATAGATCGGTTCAACTCGTCGATGAGTAACATACAGTGGCCAGGAAATATAACCTGGGCGCGACCGAGGTCATCGCTCATCAAAACGAGCTGAATAATTTGGCTAGGATCGACGGCATGTCGGTCAACCGAGCACGGAGTTTCGACAGAATCGTTGTCCGAATAAGAATCTAGGGCTTTAGAAATAACTGCGGGAATATTCATGATCTGCTCTGCTGCTCCGTTGTGCGCTTTTTGATTGCAGTCCATCCTGACTGCTTAAACGACGTATCAATACAAAAGTTCTATATCCATCAGTGTAGATCAATATCTTTTGCTTGCAGGCTTCTTATGTTGGTTTTGAGTAAGTAAAAATGAAAAAAGCGCACTGGTTAAGAGTGCGCTTTTTATGAATCAATTATGCTTTGCTTAGCAGAAAAACATGTCATTTAGATAATTCGCTAGTGCGTCGCAATTTTGTTGCTCACGCTCTGTGTGGGGAACAAAGATTTCCATGTTTCTAACCTCTTTCAAAATTGTTGATTTCGTTGAACTACGAGATGTATGTTACGGACCTAGAGCTCAAATTGCTTGACTCTGTGTATCAATGTCTTGACGATTTGTATCAATGCGAGTCAAAGTAGCCTCATCCTAGAGGGTTGATCATTTTTATGAGCGTTTCTGGAAATAAAATAGGTACCGTTAGCTACACTTTGAGTGTCAGTGCAGCAATCACTCGTGTTCTTTGTGACTTTCTTTTGAGCAAGAGTTTCCTAGAAAAAGATTTAGAGTCTTTAGTCGGGGTGCCAATCGACCTGCTCCCACAAGATGATTGCCGCATTGAGTTAGACCGCTATCATAAACTGTGGGATGAAGCCGTTCGCTTCACGAAACAGCCAGACCTTGCTCTCCAGCTTGGAAGTAATTCGGCCTTAGATGGTATGGGTTTGGTTGGGCATATTTTCTTTAACTGCAAAACGCTTGAAAGTGCGATTGAGCACTATCAGCGTTATTATTCTGTAATTAATGAAGGTATTGATGTGACGCTAGACCGAGAAGGTGAATTGGCTGTCTTAAGATATCAAGTTCGAGAAGGCATTCCGTATTGCCGGTCAGAAATGGAATATACAGTGGCTTTAGCAGCAGCTCGGGCGAAGAGCTTTTTGCAAACGGGTTTAGACGTTGCCTACGTGATGTTCCAACATAAAAAACCGTCTCATTCAGAGTGCTACGCGCAGTACTTTTCATGCCCGGTGCGTTTTGAACAAGCTGACTCGGGTATCGCATTTAAAGCCAGTTATTTGAGTTTTGAAATTCCGCGGCACAGTCCTTCTTTGTACAGAGTTCTAAGTACCCACTTGGAAAACCTGCTTCGTGCTTTAGGTCGCCGAGGCCGGGTATCGATGCAGGTCGCTCAGATCGTTAGGCATAAGTTGTCTAAAGAAGATCTTGATGCGGACTATGTCGCACATCGTTTGAATATGAGCCGCAATACGCTCTACCGACACTTAAAAAAAGAAGGTGTTAGTTATCACGATATCGTCGATAAAGTTCGGTCCGATTACGCAAGCGAGTGTTTGAAATCCGGTGATTATACCGTTACTGAAGTCGCTTTTTTGTTAGGGTTTTCTGAGTTGAGTGCCTTTAGTCGCGCCTACAAGCGTTGGACGGGGCAGTCTCCTAATTCGGTGATCAAGAAGGCATAGGCTTCGCTTTTTGCCGGAGTAGAAAAGCTTAAACCTCCGCAAAACGCTCGCGTTGTCCAATCCAGCGTTCAATTAGTGCTCTCGATAGCTCAGGATAAGCGTGCATCCGGGTGGCAAGTAGTTTGACCGTGTCGAGCCATTGTTGGTCTCGTTGAATGTCTGCAATGCGGAAGCTTACTAAGCCGGTCTGCCGGGTGCCGAGAACTTCTCCTGGTCCTCTAATTTCGAGATCTTTCTCAGCAATTAAAAAGCCGTCATTGCTTTCCCTCATTGCCTGTAAGCGCTGTTTTCCGTTTTGCGATAGCGGTGGGTGATACATGAGTGCGCAGTAGCTTTGCTTATCTCCACGTCCCACTCGGCCTCTTAATTGGTGTAATTGTGCGAGGCCTAAACGTTCTGGGTTCTCTATCACAATCAGTGAGGCATTGGGTACGTCTACGCCCACTTCTATGACCGTTGTCGCCACTAACAAATCAACGGTTCCGCGCTTAAAATGATCCATCATGAGGGCTTTGTCTTGTGCTTTCATACGGCCATGCACCAAGCCTACAACCAAGTCGGGTAACTCCGCATTTAACCAACTTGCGGTATCTTCAGCGGCTTGGCACTGCAAAGCTTCGGACTCTTCGATGAGTGTGCAGACCCAGTAAGCCTGCTGGCCTTCTTTACAGACGCGATGCACGCGTTCTAGCATTTCTTGTCGACGAGAGTCAGGAATGACAAAGGTTTCGATGGGTTGTCGTCCGGCAGGTAATTCGTCAATTACTGAGGTGTCTAAGTCGGCATAGGCGCTCATCGCAAGGGTTCGAGGAATAGGTGTGGCCGTCATGATCAGTTGGTGTGGTACCCGAAGTTCATCTTTCGACTTGCCCTTTAGTGCTAAGCGTTGATGCACGCCAAATCGGTGCTGTTCATCAATAATGGCAAGCCCTAGCAATGCAAACTGCACGTCATCCTGAAATAAAGCATGCGTGCCGACGGCTATATGAGTAGAGCCCTGAGCAAAGCCCTCAAGTGTTTCGATCCTTTGTTTGCCCTTTACTTTGCCGCTGAGCCAGCCGACCTTGATGCCTAAGGGCGCGAGCCAATCTTGAAAATTGGCATAGTGTTGCTCTGCAAGAATCTCTGTCGGTGCCATCATCGCAACTTGCGCGCCCTGTGCGACCACCCGCAAGGCAGCAAGGGCGGCGACGACAGTTTTTCCAGAGCCGACGTCTCCTTGAACTAATCGCAGCATGGGATAGGGTTGCGCTAGGTCTTGAGCTACTTCTGCGACAACACGTTCTTGTGCGCCCGTTAATAAAAAGGGCAAGGCTTCTCGAAATGCACTCTCATTTGATGAGGATTGTGTGTTGAGAGGGCAGGCTAAAGCGGGCTTTTTCTGAGCACTATACCTAAGATGCAAGAGGCTTAAATGATGCGCTAGAAGTTCCTCAACGATTAAGCGTTGCTGGCAAGGGTGGGTCCCCTCTAGCAAGGCTTCTTGGTCAGCATCGACAGGTGGAGCATGCAGGTATTTGAGGGCATAGTTGAGATCTGGTAATTGAAATTCATCTAGTAGCGCTTTAGGGATTAAGTCTCTTGCTTGGTCGCGGCCAAGATAGGTGACGGCTTGTTCTGCCAATTTACGCATACGCGGCTGTTGAATGCCGTCGGTTAAGGTGTATATGGGCGTTAGTCTATCGGGCGGCGTGTGCGTGGAGCCGTCTTGAATGATTTGGTATTCTGGATGATAAAATTCCATACCAGTTTGCCCTAAGCGGGCTTCTCCATAGCCCCTAAGAATTGTTCCGCTCGTAAGTTGTCGCGCTTGAGCCGCAGTGAAATGATAGAACCTAAGCGCAACTTGACCACTATGGTCGCGCACTTGCACCTCTAGGCTTCGTCGACGGCCATGGACAACTCGGTTGCCTATAACGGTCGCTTCAAAGAGAATATGTTGCCCTGTTCGAGCAGCGCCTAATTCTACGACTCGAGTGCGGTCTTCGTAACGAAAGGGTAGATGAAATAATAAGTCTTGTACTGTTTCGAGTTCGAGCTTTGAGAGCGTATCGGCGAGTTTTGCGCCAACACCTTTAAGTTGAGAGATCGGAACTTCGCTGAGTAACGCCATATTAATGAGCTGTTTTCTAAATGAATTGAAGTGCGACAATGGTTGCAGCAAATGGTAGTCTTTTTTTGCTATGGATGCAGTATCAACCTGCAGACTAGGGTGCAAGTCTTACAGCGGTTGTATGTTGGTGAGGTACCAAAAGAATGTCTTTTAAGTTGTTAATGGTCGGTTTTGGCAAGCTGCCTACTCAGGTGCTCGACAGTTTGGTATCTGCGGGTTATTTGAAGGGCGGCTTGAAGGGTAGCTTTACGAGCGATTTGAAGTGCGATGTGCTCAAACAAACCCCCTTACTAGAAAAGCCACTTGCGTTGAATAAGGTTTACTTAGGTTCTGTTGCTGAACCCGCCTCGTGGGCGCAGTTACCGCAGCACTACGATGCCATTTTATTTTGCTTAAGTCCGGCGGGTCGATCACCGTCGGAGTATGAGAAGGTATTTGAGAAAGGTTTGTCTCTTTGCGCTATGAACTTTAAGCAAGCGGAGAAAATGCCTCATGTGATCTTTGTGTCGAGCACGAGCGTCTATGGGCAACATAAGGGGGAGATTGTTTCCGAAGATAGTCCCACGGAGCCAACGTCGGCCACTGCTGTGTGTTTAGTGGCAGCTGAGCAGGTGCTTATTCATAGCGGCTTAGCGCACACGATTGTGCGCTTTTCTGGAATTTATGGTGGCAGTCGCACTCGAATGCTCGATCAAGTGGTGGATCAAGCGCCTTTGCTTTCGCAGGCCGCGAGGCTGAGTAACCGTATACATGAATCTGATTGCGTTGGTTTTCTGAGCTTTCTTATTGCTCAAGTAATTGAGAAAAAAGCGCTTGCAACGTGTTATGTCGCGAGCGATTCGGAGCCTTGTGAACTAAACGAGGTATATGAATATATAGCGGATAGGCTCGGTGTCGGCTTGAGCTTCGGCGAGTTAAACACGGGTTCTAGCCGAGGAGGCAATAAGCGCTGCAGCAATGCCAGAATGCTGGCTTCGGGTTATACGCTAAAGTACCCGTCATTTAGAGATGGGTACTCAGAACTCATAGGAAAACGAGGCTAGCGGACCGGATTTTTAGGCCGATAGCGGCGCTCGTATTTAAGATAGAACTAATATCCCGTCCATTTCGACTTCAGCGCCTTTGGGTAGTGCCGCAACTCCAATTGCGGCGCGAGCAGGGTATGGTTTTTCGAAGTAGGTGGCCATCACCTCATTTACGCACGTAAAATTTCCAAGATCAGTCAGAAAAATATTGAGCTTTACGATGTCTTGCAGTGTGCCGCCAGCGGCTTCACAAACTGCGCTTAAGTTTTCGAAAACACGTTTTATTTGGTTTTCTATGTCTCCGCCAACAAGCTCCATGCTGCTAGGGTCAAGTGGTATTTGACCTGAAAGGTAGACGGTGTCGCCGGCTTTTACTGCTTGTGAGTAAGTGCCGATAGCCTGAGGTGCCGCGTCTGACTGAATAACGGATTTATTGCTCATTTTAAGCCCTTGTAATGATCGTCTGTGTTTCGAAATTACGAATTGCTGCCGATTACTGCGGATGGTTAATGGTTAATGGTTAATAACGCGTTGTATTCGTATTACCGCTTTCAGCCCACGAAGTTTACGCATAACCCGCGCTAAGTGGCGTCGCCCTTGAATATGAAGAACGACTTTTATCACGCTCATATGCGTATTTTGCTCGGTAACACCAATCGTTTCGATGTTGGCTTCGGCGCGCGTAATCGCCGAGGCTAGCTCTGCAATAATGCCGCGTTGGCGCTCTAGTTCCACTTTTAATTCGACAGCAAACTCGTCGGTAATGTCTTTCACCCACGAGAGGTGCATGCGTTCAGACGCGGAGCTCATGCGCAGCGCTCGCTTACAACCTTCCGCATGTATCACTAAGCCAGAATTTGCATCGGGCAGTCCGATGATAGGGTCGCCTGGAATAGGATGGCAGCACTGGCTGAAAGACACTCTCATGCCTTCAGTGCCTTTAATCATTAGGCGCTCGCCCTGAGTTATGCTTTGTGGCTCTAACGCAAGGTCAGGTTCGTCGCTTGCAGCGAGTTGCCGAGCGATGATGTAAGGCATGCGCAACCCTTTACCAATATTGATGATTAAATCATCAATCGTATCAACTTTGTTGTGCGAAAGTACGCGCTCAAGTTGGTCTTTGGAAATGTTTTCCCAAGTGAGCTGAGTGCTGGCCATAGATTTTTCTAGCAAGGCTTTGCCAAGATTAAGGCTTTCAGAATGTTGTTGTTGCTTGAGATAGTGCCGAATACTGCTTTTTGCTTTACCTGTCGCAACGATGTTCAGCCAAGCAGGGCTTGGTTTCGCGCCGGGAGCCGTCACAACCTCAACGGTTTGCCCGCTTTGAAGTGGCTCAGTAAGCGAGGCTAGCTGCTTATTAATGCGGCATGCGACACAGGCGTTGCCAATGTCGGTGTGAATACTGTAAGCGAAATCAATAGGTGTCGCGCCTGAAGGAAGCTCGAGTATTTTGCCTTTGGGTGTAAAGACATAGATTTCATCTGGGAACAGATCAATCTTAACGTTCTCAATAAACTCCATCGAGTCGCCGGCATGTTCGCGCATTTCTTTCAAACCGCTTAACCAACGGTCGATGCGCGCCTGATTTGCAAGCGCGAGACTGGAGTCGTCTTTATATTGCCAATGCGCAGCAATACCATAGTTTGCCAAGTCTTCCATTTCTTCAGTGCGAATCTGAATCTCGATGTTTACATGCAGCCCGAACAGTGTTGTATGTAGAGATTGATAGCCGTTTACTTTAGGTACAGCAATATAGTCTTTGAAGCGGAAGGGAAGCGGTTTGTATAAGCTGTGCAATGCTCCTAGTACGCGATAGCAGTCATCTTCAGACTCTGTGATGATACGAAACGCGTATACGTCCATGATTTCATGGAACGACCGGTGTTTGTATTTCATCTTGTTGTAAATACTAAATAAGTGCTTCTCGCGACCGACGACGCTACCTTTCAAGCCGCGTTTCTCAATTCGTTTTTCAATGCGGCTTTGAATGTCTGCGATGATTTCGTTGTGATTGCCGCGCAACTTAGAAACGGCCTTTTTGATGTACTTAGAGCGCATTGGATATAGCGCAGCGAAGCCTAAGTCTTCTAACTCAATACGAATACTGTTGATGCCTAAGCGGTTGGCAATGGGGGCATAAATATCAAGGGTTTCGAGTGCAATGCGTCGGCGTTTTTCGTGGTGCAGCGGTCCAAGTGTGCGCATGTTGTGCAGACGGTCTGCGAGCTTTACCAAAATGACGCGCATGTCTTTCGCCATGGCGAGCGTCATTTTCTGGAAATTATTCGCCTGAGCTTCAGCTTTTGATTTGAACTCGATTTGCGTTAGCTTGCTAACGCCGTCGACAAGTTCTGCTACCGCATCGCCAAATTCTGCCGCGAGCTCCTCTTTGGTAACGTGAGTGTCTTCAATGACGTCGTGGAGCAGCGCTGCCATGAGGGTTTCATGGTCTAAATGAATATCAGCGAGGATGATTGCGACGGCCAGTGGGTGAACAATGTAGGGCTCACCACTGCGCCTGAACTGGCCTTCATGAGCTGCTTTCGCAACGTCAAAGGCACGCTCAACCCAAGCGATTTTATCCGCATCGAGATAGGATTCTAAACGATCTACTAAACCCGCTACATTGGGCACGGCTTACCTGCTAGTGGTTGCTGTTTGTTTTGAGACAAAAAAAGCCGAATTGCATCAGCGATTCAGCTTTTTCTTATGCCACTTAATATTATGCAAGCGAGCAGGATTTTCAAGCGTATTCTACGATTCTCGCAGAATAAGGCTGTATATTTTAGCGATTACTCGAGGTCGTCTACGGTGATCGCTTTAGGGTCGATCAAACCAGCGGCAATTTCGCGCAAAGCAACAACGGTCGCTTTGTCATTTTCCCAAGCAACCATAGGCTCTTTGCCTTTGTTTGCGATTTGACGAGCACGCTTAGTCGCGACCATAACCAATTCAAAACGGTTGTCTACGTTTTCTAAGCAATCTTCAACGGTTACTCGTGCCATTCAGTGTTTCCTCTGAGAATTCTGGGGGTGCGCTGATATAAAACAGCGTTACGTGAAAGAACCGCGCATTCTAGGCTAAGCGTAGTACTAAGACAATAGCTCGGATAAAATATCTTGATGGCGGACTTTCTGTTTTGCCAAGGTTAGGCGCAGCGAAATGAATATAGCGCCCAACTCAGAAACCGCTTGCTCGAAGTTTTCATTCACGACGATGAAATCAAACTCTTCATAGTGGCTGCATTCTGACGCGGCTTCTTGCATTCGGCGGTCTATTACTTCGGCTTTGTCCTGGCCGCGACTTTCGAGTCTCGTTCGAAGTGTCGACTTTGAGGGAGGAACGATAAAAATGCTCAAGGCTTCAGGAAACTGTGTTCTGACTTGTCGAGCGCCTTGCCAGTCGATTTCTAAAATCACATCAACGCCTTGATCTAAGCGATTTTGCACCCATTTTCGCGATGTGCCGTAATGATTCCCAAAGACTTCTGCGTGTTCTAAAAAATCGCCTTGCTCAATCAGTGCTGCGAAGCGCTCTGAGTCTACGAAGTTATAGTCCACCCCGTCTTGTTCTCCAGGGCGCATACCGCGAGTCGTGTGAGAAACCGACACAGCGATGTCGCTGTAGCGGTTAATAAGCACGTGCACGAGGCTCGTTTTTCCCGCGCCGGACGGAGCGGCAACAATATACAGTTGGCCTTGCGCTGGTGATTTGCTATTCATGATTAGGTTCTATTTAGCTGTCAGACTTGAGTTAAGTGATTTAAGGGTGCGTATAGTAACGCCCAAAGGGAGTCTTGTCATGGAGGCTTAAAAATTTAAATGCAAAGTTGGTTAGCTGTATCGAGTGAGAACAAAAAAGCCCGCTTACGCAGGCTTTTTTGAGTTTCGGCATTAGTTACCGACACCACCTATTTTTTCAGCGGGCGTATCTGGCGTAATCGCTGGCCAGTCTTTAAATGTTGCAAGGTGTTCCCCAACGGCCGCTTGAGCTGGACCAAATGCCCACATGTTTTCGCCCAGCCACTTTAGATACATTCCAGACTCTGTGGCTGCGCGCTCATAAGGGTCGCGTCGCAAGTTAAATAGTAATGGCGCATTTAACTCTTCTTTTGCGCCTCCCCAGCTATTTTTACCGAGCATGGCTTCGTATTTTGGAGAAAGGCGCGTTCGTACGTGGCCTCTCGATGGGCGGAGCCAAGTGAAGAAAGTTATTTCCTTTTGGCAGGAGAGGCACAAGCAGGTTTTCGTATATCTGCTCTTGTTATCGTCTATGTCGTTATTTTTCAATTGAGTAGATTTTGCTTAGTGTAGTTGTTTTTTAGAGCATGCTTGGCTATGTTCAGCCCAAGCTAATGCATTCCGCGCAACAATAACAAAGCAGGATCACTTATGTTTTTTACAATGTATTTCACCTTACCTTCAGTTATGTCGTTTATCAGGCCTATTATTGCACTGGGTTGCTTGCCTTTAGCGTTTAGTGTTCAAGCCGAAGACGCGCCGGTCCCTGCTTCTCCATGGGAACATAGTTTCGAAATTTATGCGCAGGCGGTGAATATAGGCGGGAATGCGAAAGTAGGTAATCTTTCTGCCAATGTTGATGTGGATCCTGAGTTTGTAATGGATCACTTGGATATGGCTGGAATGTTTCGTTTTGAAAGTGTGCACCAGAATGGTTGGGGCTACCTCTTAGATTATGGCTTTATGGAACTGAGCGGCGGAAAGGATGGTGTGTTTGAAAATGGTGGTGGATTGCTCAAAGCGAATCTTGAATTGCGTCAAGGTGTGTTTGAAACCAAGGGTTTTAAACGGGTAAACAGCGGTACGGCGACTCTGGACTATATGTTCGGGTTCCGCTGGTGGGACAATGATGTAAGAGCCACGCTGGATTGGCAGAATGGAACTAGAGTCGTAGATAAAAAAATCAAAGAGGACTGGGTCGATTATGTTGTCGGCATTCGGTTAATGGATGACCTTTCTGATGACTGGCGCTTTCACTTTACGACGGATATCGGCTTGGGTGCCAATACTGACTTTACGACATTGATGCATGTAGGTGCCTTGTACCACATTAACGACTGGTCGGACTTAAATGTATCTTATCGTTCGGTATGGGTCGACTACCACAATACAGGGACCTTCGAATACACAGCTGCCACGCAAGGCTTTATGCTTGGCTGGGTAGCTCGGTTCTAAGATGTAAGCGTTGTAAAAAAGGCGCTTATTCAGCGCCTTTTTTATTCTATATTCTGAATCTGTTCACGCATTTGCTCGATCAGCACTTTCAGCTCAACAGCTGCTTTTGTGGTATCGGTGACGATAGACTTAGAAGAAAGCGTGTTCGCTTCTCGGTTTAACTCTTGCATCAGAAAGTCTAAACGTCGGCCTACGGGTTCGTTTTTCTTCAGTACGGCAGTGACTTCTTTAACGTGTGCGTCGAGGCGGTCGAGTTCTTCGGCGACATCCGATTTTTGCGCTAGAACTACTAACTCTTGCTCAAGTCGCTGCGGGTCAGCATCTATCTGAGCGTCATTTAAACGCTTCACCAGGTTTGCATGCTGAGCATCTAAGATTGCAGGCATTTTTTCCCGAACTTGCGCCACAATCGTGTTGATCTCTTGTAGACGGGATTCGAAAAGGGGGGCTAGTTGTGCACCTTCTCGCAGTCTGTTTTCGCATAGTATGGCGACAGCTTGCTTGAAGCTTTCCGTTGTATTGCTTAATAGCTCTTTTCTATCGAGGTCGTTGTGCTCAAGCACTCCGGGCCACTGCAATAGCGATAATTTGTCAGGGTCGACACTGGTCGGAATATGCGCAGAGACAATGTTTAGTGCGTTATTGAGTTCTCGCAAGGCATCGACGTTTACTGACAGCCCTGTGCTAGCCGCGTCCGATGGCTGCCACTTTAGGGTGCAGTCAATTTTGCCGCGTGAAAGCTTCTTTCTGAGTGTTTCTCTAAGGATAGTTTCTGCTTCTCTAAACTGCTCAGGGAGTCGAAAGTTTGGCTCTAAGTATCGGTGGTTAACGCTGCGCAGCTCCCAAGTGAGGACTCCGCCCTCAAAGCTAAGGTCTTGTCTAGCAAATGCGGTCATACTTTTTAACATCGATCATCCCTTGTTGCGCTGCTTGGCAACGTATTACTTCGTGAAAAATTAAAATAGAAAGCAATGATAGAGCAAACTCCTGATACGGGCTATGGCATAAAGTGTTAAACTCGCGCCCAGATTTTTGATGGCTAATTAACTTTTAAGGGTAAATATATGAGACCGAGTGGACGAGCTTTAGATCAAGCGCGGGATATTAAGTTGACGACAGGCTACACCAAGCACGCGGAAGGTTCGGTGTTGGTAGAGTTTGGAGACACTAAGGTAATTTGTACGGCGACGATCGAAGAAAACGTACCACGTTTTTTGAAGGGGCAAGGTAAAGGTTGGATTACTTCAGAATACGGGATGTTGCCAAGATCTACAGGTTCTCGAATGGCTCGCGAAGCAGCGCGCGGGAAACAAGGTGGGCGCACGGTCGAAATTCAACGTTTAATTGGTCGTTCACTGCGTGCTGCGGTAGATCTCGAAAAACTTGGTGAGCGCACAATTACAATTGACTGTGATGTTATACAGGCCGATGGCGGAACTCGAACAGCGTCAATTACAGGTGGCTGCGTAGCATTAATGCTTGCTTTGAATGGCTTGGTTGAAAAAGGAAAGCTAAAGGCTTCCCCGTTAAAACAACAAATTGCTGCCATTTCGGTTGGCATATACGAAGGGCACGCAGTGCTTGATTTGGACTACCCAGAAGATTCTGCTGCTGAAACAGATATGAATGTTGTGATGACTAACCGAGGTGGTTTTATCGAAGTTCAAGGCACGGCTGAAGGTGAGTCTTTTGATCAGTCTGAGTTTGATGCGATGCTTGGTTTGGCGCGCAAAGGGCTTGATGAGATTTTTATCTTGCAAGAACAAGCTGTCGCACAGAAGTAAAATAGCTAGAAACTAAAAAGAGCGCCTTGAGCGCTCTTTTTAGTTTGGCTGTGACACAAATTACATGATGATGTCGTACTCAACCACTAATGGCGCGTGGTCTGAGAACCGGGTGTCGAAATCTATAAAGCCATCCTCTATCAACTTACGGACGCTTCCGCTTGTGATTTGGTAGTCTGTTCTCCAACCGGCATCTTTGCGCCAGCCTTTAGCCCATTCAGGCCACCAAGTGTATTGACCGTTCTGAACATTTACCGCGCGAAAGGCGTCGATATAACCAAGCTCGTCGAAGGTTTTATCAAACCAAGCGCGTTCGTTCGACTTGAAGCCGCTTACATCCATTTCATGAAAGCGAGGGCTTGCGTCCATAACCAAGTGCGCGGATTGAAAGTTGCCTGCAAAAATAAACTGCCGTCTTTTGCGTAGACATTTTTCTAAATGGTCTTGAAATGCGGCTTGAAAAGCATCTTTTTCTTCCTGTTTAGACGGATCATCTAAGGCGCAAGGAACAAGCATTGACGCGACACTGACATTGTCAAAATCTGCTTGAATAAAGCGGCCTTGACGATCGGCAGGCTCATAGGCAAAGCCATACATGATCGCCTTTGGGAAGTAGCGCGTGTAAATAGCGACACCGCCGTCTTTCGGATCTTCCGCATCTAGGATATAAACTTGATATCCTTCTGGATTGTAAATGTCATCATCGAAGTCGTATGCTTTGCCTTGAATATCCTGCACGCATACAACATCGGCGTCGATTTCGCGCATCCAGTCATAAAAGCCTAACTCAGCCGCTTTTTTTAAACCGTTTACACTAACTGAAACTACCCGCATGTCTGCCCCTTAAATTGAACGCGTGGTATGATACTTGTTTCACATTTTTTGAAAAGAAAAACCGAATTAAATCTAATTAGGCAGATTAAATGACTGAAAAACAGCCTCTCTTACCTTATCAGCGCGAATTTATTGAATTCGCTCTTCAGAAAAATGTTTTAAGATTTGGTGAATTTACACTCAAATCAGGCCGCGTCAGCCCCTATTTTTTTAATGCAGGGCTATTTGACGACGGTTTGTCTCTAGCTAAGCTCGGTGCTTTTTATGCACAAGCACTTGTTAATTCTGGTGTCGACTACGATGTTTTGTTTGGTCCCGCCTATAAAGGTATTCCTTTAGGTGCCGCAACCGCGGTATCGTTATCAACAATGTTCGACTCGAATCGGCCTTTTGCATTTAACCGCAAAGAGGCGAAAAATCATGGTGAAGGCGGAACCATCGTTGGCGCTCCACTTTCTGGGAAAATCATGATCATTGACGATGTGATTACAGCTGGAACAGCGATTCGAGAGGTGATCCAAATCATTCAGTCTTCAAATGCTACACCGGCAGGAGTGCTCATTGCTCTTGACCGCCAAGAGCGAGGCCAAGGTGAGCTGTCTGCTATCCAAGAAATTCAGCGTGATTATAATATTCCTGTCGTGAGCATTGTTAACTTAGCACAAATATTAGACTTCATCTCCGATGATGCAAGTCTGTCGAGTCATGCGGAGGCAGTTGCTTCGTATAGAGATCGTTACGGGATATAACTGAATGTAATCTCGCGCGCCTCAGAAATGGCCTAGGGCCCCTTTGCTGATCGTGTACTATTAAGTTTGACCTTGCTGTGTTCAACCCCTTTTTTTGCGGGGCTTGTTGAAAAGTGAAGGCTGTCACGGCGCGCACAGAAAAACAGTGGCTGAAACGGCTATAGCTTCTACACTTTAGATAGTAGTAATCACGGAGATGGTCTTTTGGTCTGTCTTCACTCGTTCAATGTTTATAAGACTCGTTTTTGATGAAAATGTTATCTCTGTCAAGTTGGTATTTCGTTATTGCGCTTTTAGCTTGCTCTTCGAGTGTGAGTGCGGGAATGCTTTTTCGTTATACCGACGATTCCGGGCATGTCGTGATGGCGCGCACGGTGCCACCGCATATCGTACTTAAAGGCTATGAGGTATTGAACGAACAAGGGCGTGTTGTAGAAGTTGTTGCTGCAGCAATGACCGATGCAGAAAAAAAGGCTCGAGATGATCTCATCGTAAAAAAAGAGCGAGAAGCGCAAGAGCTGAAGAAGCAGCAAGACGATGATAAGAAATTGCTCCGCCAGTATAGTGGGCCGGACGATGCAGTGGTGCTAATGCAGCGGCGTTTAAGCGAAGTGGATGGCGTTATTCAGTCCAGAAGAGCGAGCATTGATGTTTCGAAGAAGAATATTGGTAAGCTAGAAGAAAAAGCCGCAAATTTTCAGCGTAATGGTAAGGCGGTTCCCAAAAGAATCATCGGCCAGATTTCAGCGGCGCATAATGACATTGATGTTTCTGAATCGGTTATTGAAGAAAATTTACATAGTCGTGCCGAAATTGTTGCGGACTTTGAGGCGTCGATAAAGCGTCTTGAGACGCTTACTGGGAAAAAGGCGTCAGAGTACACCTTGTCGCATTAGTTTTAGCAATTTTGTTAAATTGCACGCAGCCCCGAATAACGAAATCCTTTACTCTTACCGCTAATTTCCTTCCAGAATAAGAACGACATACTATGACATTAGAAACGCAGAACCTTACCCTAAATGATGACAGAGTGATTTGTGCGCCGGCAGGCCTCAAGCTAATGACCAACTATGTTTTAAGTGAGCAAGGTGAATGGTTTGAGGATGAAATCGAATTTGTTCGCAGTTTTGTAAAGCCAGGTATGAATGCTTTGGATATTGGTGCTAATTATGGACTGTATTCATCAGTAATCGCGCGCTCATTAAGCGGAGAGGGCAGTCTTAGGTGTTTTGAGCCTACACCCGACACAGCGGCCGCCTTGCGTGAGACCTGTAAGCTGAATAGCCTTGAGCCTGTTATGTCGATTCTTGAATTTGGCTTGTCGAGCAAGCCTGGTGAGGCGACGTTCTTTATGTCGGATAACGCGGAACTAAATTCCCTGCATGAGACAAGTGTCGCGAGTAAAAAGATTACGATTCAGCTCGATACCCTAGATCGTTGCATGGAAGATCAAGATTGGCCCGCCATCGATTTTATAAAGCTTGATGCAGAAGGCGAAGAGATAAGCATTCTTGAAGGCGGCGCACGTTTCTTTGAGAAAAACGACCCATTGGTGATGTTTGAACTCAAGCATGGTGATCAGATCAACCACGGTTTAATCGGCGCGTTTAAAAGCTTGGGTCTGGAGCCTTATTGTTTAATCAAAAGTCTAAATGCTCTAGTTCCTTTTGATGAGAGCAAGCCCGCTGATGGTTTCTTGCTCAATCTGTTTGCAGCGAGCCCAGTCTGTGCTGCGAAGCTTGAAAAGGAAGGTGTACTGTTGACGCAAAAAACCGTTTCAGGCACCAAAACGTCGGAACAGCGGGACCCTTCGAGCTTGCTTTCTGGTGCTGAACTTAGCTTAAACGACGGTGACTACTATGCGCCTATGCTTAAAGTGTATGCCGCGAGTCGCGACGAGACATTGCCGCTAAATATACGGTATGCGTCTCTGTTAAACGCGCAGACCTTGTTGTCGGATGCGATATCAAAAAGCGAAGAGAAGAGGCCTGAGTGTGTGATGAGCATTGCGCGAATTTGTTTTGATGTGGGGCAGCGAAGTTTTGGTAATCGTGCGCTTGATCTGATCATTCAGAATTTCGCAATTAAAGGTGTGCCTTTTGAAGTTCAGCAGCCGTTTTTGTCCTTTGATGAGCTTGATTTGCCTGACTCAAAAGGGGCTCTGAAGCTAGAGTTAATTGCGGCTAGTACCGAAAAATGGCTTCGTAGCCATGCGTATTCAAGCTATTTTGGCAATGCGCCAATGATTGTTAACTACATACAGTTCTTAGAGCGCATTGGTATGGCGTCTAGCTATGTTGAGCGTATCAAGGGATTGTTGCAAGAAAGAGCAAGCTAAGCGTTTAGTTGCTCTTCGCTTCCCCTGGGGCATATTTGCCTAACCAGGTTTTGATTCGTTTGTTGGCGGAAAGCTGCATTGATCTTTCGTTCGGTGCAGCGAGCTTTATTTGCGAATACGTTCTTATTGCCGCTACTTGAGCGCTCGCTTTTCTCTCCCTTGCTTCGTTTTGTGCCTCTAGTCTATTGGTCGCCACAATATCTAAAATTGGAGCTTGAAACTCTTTACCTAAGACCGATTCTAAGTTGTTGTTATAGGATGTGGGTAACTTCGGGCTAATCATGATGAAGGCAAAGCCCTTGTCGCTTATGTTCGATACTTTGGGTTGAATATAGTCGAGCGCAAGCTGCGCACTTTCTCCGATCGCGACAATCGCAATATTCTGAAAGCCTTGCGCGTTTAGGTAATCTGCAGCAGCTTGAACGTGAGCAAGTGCTCGCAGTGCGTAGGGGTTTTCTACGTTCTCTGAGTCTTGGCTGTTTTCAGCAAGATTAATGTCTACCTCTTCACTGGAAGCTTCGGCACCCACTTCGGAACTGGGTGAATCATTGTTGGCCTGACTCGCGCGTGAACCTAAAAGCATGTTTTTTTGTGCTTGCGGGTTTGGAGAGAAGGTTTCGGACGTTTTGGTTGGTAATTGGCGCTCGGGAACCTCTGTTAGACTCGGCCATGGTAAGTTAACACTCAGGGTAAACCAGCCAGAAAATGGCAACTCTGAGCGCAGAGGACGAACGAGCTCTGGCCAGTCTGAATGTTGCTGTTTATCCGGAATGATCAAAACCGCGCCCTGTTGTGCGCTGTTTTTTGATTCAGTTTTTAGCGCAAGAACTTTTACTTTTTCGGCTTCTTTTGGATAACGAACATCAAGCCATACTATTTCACTTGGTACCGCCGACTCGGCTAGAAGGGCTTGCGATTTCCATTGCTTCTTACTCAGTATGCTTGGTTGCTGTTCAGCTTTTTCTGAGTTTTCTGTGTCACTTTTTTCAGCACTTATGTCGGGTGTAATTGAGTTTTCTTCAGCATGGCTTGTGGGCGACAGGCTTGCCGTACCGAGGAAAAAAAATGCTAGGATTTTGAAAGCGCTAGTTTTCATTGTTATTGTACAGGTTTTCAAATACATTCCACCGGTTCCTGTGCATGAGTGTCGAGGCATAGGTTTGCCACCCGTTACTTTTTCGAGCTAGATTTTCTGCTGCCTAGGCTATGTAGCAGGAATAACGCCAAATTGAGGATATTATGCCAGATTTTAAAATAGCACCGTCGATTCTTTCAGCAGACTTTGCTCGTCTCGGCGAGGAAGTCGACAATGTACTAAACGCTGGCGCTGATATCGTGCACTTCGATGTCATGGATAATCATTATGTGCCGAACCTGACCATCGGTCCCATGGTTTGTAAAGCATTGAGGGATTACGGTATCAAGGCGCCGATTGACGCGCACCTCATGGTTAAGCCTGTGGACGACCTAATAAAGCAGTTCATTGATGCAGGTGCGACCTATATTACCTTTCACCCTGAAGCGTCGGAGCATATTGATCGCTCTTTGCAATTGATTAGAGATGGGGGCTGCAAGGCGGGGCTAGTGTTTAATCCTGCGACCCCCCTTCATGTACTAGATCATGTGATGGACAGGTTAGACATGATTCTTTTGATGTCGGTGAACCCTGGGTTTGGCGGTCAAAAATTCATACCAAACACGCTAGATAAGCTGCGTCTCGCTAAGTCGCGCATCATAGAAAGTGGTTATGATATTCGTTTGGAAATAGATGGTGGGGTAAAAGTCGACAATATTAGAGAAATCGCAGAAGCCGGTGCAGACACCTTCGTGGCGGGCTCTGCTATCTTTAACACGCCAAACTACAAAGAAACCATAGATCTTATGCGAGCAGAGTTAGCGGCAGCGGGATAAGAGAGTTACTTGGATATGCTTAATAATGCACTTCTGGCCAACTGCTCTTTAGTGATGTTTGATTTGGACGGTACCTTGGTCGATAGCGTACCTGATATCTATGCAGCGCTGCAGACATCTCTTGACGTTATCGATATGCCTCCGGTGACTGAAGTACAATGCAGGAGCTGGGTTGGAAATGGCGCTCAAGTGCTCGTTAACAGGGCTCTGCTGCAAGCGCTCAAAGTAAGCAATGATCATCCTTTATTGGACGTAGCCTTAGATGCATTTTACAAGGCATACGAAGAGACCAACGGCAAGCAATCGCGCCTGTATGACGGTGCTCAGGAATTGTTGCGAGCATTGAGAGCGGAAAGCATCCACGTTGCTATTGTAACCAATAAACCATATGAGTTTGCTTTGCCTTTGCTGGCTTCATTAGGTCTTGAATATGACGGACTGTGGGGTGGCGATAGTGTGACGCATAAAAAACCTAGTCCCGATATGTTGCATGCCGCTATGGCTCATTTTGGCATCTCTACGGAGCAGTGCGTCATGGTTGGCGACTCAGTGAATGACTTTGCCGCTGCGCGAGCAGCCGGCTGTCGCAGCATTGCCGTTAGCTATGGATATAATCATGGTGAGGCGATAGATGCGAACGATGCGGACTGCGTTGTTGATTCGCTTACAGAGCTAGGTTAACCTTGCCATAAATGCGGCGCCTTACATGGGCGCTTATATACCGACTAAAGCAAGAGAGAATTCCGTGCCTACTTATTCTAGTGCACCACCTTCAATTACGACCTTCCCCTTAGCTGACTTTCGATGGCGTCTTTAGCTCGAGCCACTTTCTGACTGCTTTATTGCAGTGATATCATCGAACAAACCGGCGCGAACAAGAGCGCTTAGCAAGGAAAGAAAATGAACTCCGAAAAATTTTATGCATACGCTTCGCAAGGTTATAACCGCGTGCCTGTCGTGCGTGAAGTACTCGCTGACCTAGATACCCCCTTAAGCACCTATTTAAAGCTAGCCGATGGCCCCTATAGCTGTTTGCTCGAGTCTGTTCAAGGCGGAGAAAAATGGGGTCGGTATTCGATCATTGGATTGCCTTGCAGTGAGGTGTTGAGCGTATCCGACCACACAGTAAGCATATCCAAAGACGGTGCTGAAATTGAGCGTCATGACGTTGCAGATCCGCTCGAGTTTGTAGAGTCGTACCAGACGCGTTTTAAAGTGCCAGAAATAGACGGGTTACCTCGCTTTAATGGCGGTCTTGTTGGCTACTTCGGCTATGACATTATTCGTTATATCGAGCCTAAGTTAGCCAAAAAATCGCCTAACGATCCGATTGGCACGCCAGATATTTTGCTGATGGTGTGTGACGAACTTGTGGTATTCGACAACTTAAGCGGCAAACTGATACTGATTCATCATGCGGACCCCAGAGAAGACGGGGCGTTCGAAGTAGCACAAACGGTTTTAGATGTGCTGGTTCATCGCTTACGCAACCAAGAATGCAAGCGTTTGGGCGCTGCCGCCCAGCTTAAGCCGGTTTCAGAAAATGACTTTGTCTCAGGTTTTGAGCAATCAGCATTCGAAGGTGCTGTGGATAAAATAAAAGATTACGTGTTAGCGGGTGACGTTATGCAAACCGTTATCTCGCAGCGAATGTCGATACCCTTCGAGGCAGAGCCCCTAGATTTGTACCGTTCCTTGCGCTGCCTGAACCCTTCGCCGTATATGTATTTTTTGAACCTAGATGACTTTCATATTGTGGGCTCTTCTCCTGAAATTCTCGCGCGTGTAGAAGACGGCGTAGTGACTGTGCGGCCTATTGCTGGTACCAGAAAGCGCGGCGCAAACGAAGCAGAAGACTTAGCCTTAGAAAAAGACCTTTTAGAAGACCCGAAAGAATTGGCAGAGCATCTTATGCTAATTGATCTGGGACGCAACGACGTAGGCCGTGTCGCAGAAACGGGGTCCGTTGTTTTAAGTGACAAAATGATTATCGAGCGTTACTCGCATGTGATGCATATCGTTTCGAACGTGCATGGCACGTTAAAGTCAGATTGCTCTGCAATGGATGTGCTGCGAGCCACATTTCCTGCTGGAACGTTAAGCGGAGCTCCCAAAATTAGAGCCATGGAAATAATTGATGAGCTCGAGCCAGTTAAGCGCGGCGTGTATGGTGGTGCAGTGGGTTACTTGTCATGGAGTGGCAACATGGACACAGCGATCGCGATTCGTACAGCGGTTATTAAGGATAAGACTTTGCATATACAAGCAGGGGCGGGTGTTGTCGCTGATTCAGTGCCGCGAAACGAATGGGATGAAACAATGAATAAGGGGCGCGCCGTATTTCGAGCAGTAGCCATGGCAGTAGAAGGCCTTGACGGCGGTTCGACTAACACTAACGGCAAAGTTTAAGGAGTATCGACGATGTTATTGATGATAGATAATTACGACTCCTTTACTTACAACGTAGTGCAATATTTGGGTGAGCTCGGTGCGGATGTACATGTGCATCGCAACGACCAAATTACGATCGAAGAAATCGAGGCGATGAAACCAGAAAAAATCGTGATTTCTCCCGGTCCGTGTACACCTAATGAAGCAGGTGTTTCCTTAGCCGTGATTGAGCGCTTTAAAGGGAAAATTCCAATATTTGGCATTTGTTTAGGGCATCAAAGTATTGGTCAGGCTTTTGGTGGGAACATTGTTAGGGCGTCCCGTGTCATGCATGGAAAAACGTCACCTGTTCACCACAAAAATTTGGGTGTATTTCAAGACTTGCCTAACCCTGTTACGGCGACACGTTATCATTCCTTAGTGATAGATAAAGCAAGCCTTCCTGATTGTTTGGAAATTACCGCGTGGACCGAAAATGAAGATGGCTCTATGGAAGAGATAATGGGTGTGCGCCATAAGACTCTAGGGGTCGAGGGCGTGCAGTTCCATCCTGAGTCTATATTGACTGAGTATGGGCATGAGCTATTAAATAACTTCTTAAAAAGATAGCGCTAAAAACGCGACTAAAACGAGAATCAAGCGAGCAGCAAATGGACATTAAACAAGCGATATCTAAAGTGGTTGCGAGGCAAGACCTGTCTACGGAAGAGATGCAAGACGTGATGCGCGCAATCATGACGGGTGAAGCGACCGACTCTCAGATCGGTGGGTTTTTGGTTGGCTTACGTATGAAAAGCGAAAGCATTGACGAAATCACGGGTGCGGCTCAAGTGATGCGAGACCTGTCTTCTAAGGTCGAGGTTAATTGCGAAAATTTAGTGGATACCTGTGGCACTGGAGGCGACGGCTCAAACTTGTTTAATGTGTCGACCGCCGGCGCATTTGTGGTCGCAGCGGCTGGTGGCCATGTTGCAAAACACGGTAATAGAAGTGTGTCGAGCAGCACCGGCAGCGCCGATGTGCTTGAAGCGGCAGGAATCAATTTGGCGATTACGCCGGAGCAGGTGGCTCGAAGCATTGAAGAAATTGGTGTTGGATTCATGTTTGCACCTGCGCATCACGGCGCGATGAAGCATGCTATTGGTGCGCGCAAAGAAATGGCGATCCGAACCATATTTAATATGCTTGGCCCAATGACTAACCCAGCCGGTGTGACGCGACAAATTATAGGCGTTTTCACTAAAGAACTCTGTCGGCCAATGGCTGAAGTATTGCAGCGCTTAGGGAGTGAGCATGTTCTTGTCGTGCACTCTGAAGATGGCCTAGACGAAATTTCTATTGCCGGTTTGACACATGTCGCTGAGCTAAAGAACGGTCAAGTTAATGAATACCAAATTCGGCCACAAGATTTTGGGTTGCTCGAACAGTCCCTTGATGGTTTAGATGTCGCAAGTGCTGACGAGAGTTTAGCGTTGATCAAAGCGGCCTTGGGCAAAGACTCGGATACGCGAAGTATCAAAGCGCGAGATCTTATTACCATTAATGCGGGTGCTGCGATTTATGTGTCGGGTTTAGCGGATAGTCTAGAGCAGGGCGTAAGCATGGCCGCAGATGCTATTGGTAGTGGTTTAGCCTTAGCAAAAATTTCTGATCTGGCGAATTTCACTCAGGTTTTCTCAGCGTAGCGCTGAAGCACAATACGAATATGATTTAAGGTTTTTTTATGACAGATTTTCAAGCCTCTAACGACTCTACGCCAACGGTGCTCAAAAAGATTGTCGCGCGTAAGTGGCAAGAAATTGAAGAACGCCAGGCGTCTTTGGCGCTAGAAGAGTGCCAGGCGCGTGCTTTAGATATGCCGGATACTCGTGGCTTTGTTCGTGCCATTGAGGCGAAACTAGCAGAGCAGAAAGCTGCGGTGATTGCGGAGATAAAAAAGGCGTCACCTAGTAAAGGGGTGATACGTGAAAATTTTGTACCGGCTGCGATTGCAGAGTCATATGAGCGTGCCGGCGCTGCATGTCTTTCTGTATTGACAGATAGAGACTTTTTTCAAGGGCATGAAGACTACCTTCAGCAAGCAAGAGGCGCTTCTAGTCTTCCGATGATTCGCAAAGACTTTATGGTTTCACCCTATCAGGTCTATGAAAGCCGAGTTGTGAATGCAGACTGCATACTCTTGATTGCTGCTTGCCTCACGAAAGACCAGATGCAAGAACTGGCAGGCATCGCAGCAGAGCTTGATTTAGATGTCTTGGTTGAGGTTCATAATGAAGCAGAGTTGGTGAATGCACTTACCTTAGATACGCGATTGCTTGGGATTAATAATCGAGACTTACATAGCTTCGAAGTAAGCCTCGAGAATACATATTCACTTTTGGATAAAATTCCAGACAGCCGAATCGTTGTCACTGAAAGCGGTATTCACACGAAAGACGATGTTGCCGCAATGCAGGAGCGTGGCGTGAATGCGTTCTTAGTAGGTGAGGCATTTATGCGTGCTGAAGAGCCTGGAGAAGAGCTAGAACGCTTGTTTTTCGATTAACTGAGCGATTTAAAAGAGTTTTCGTGAAAAGCGGCGAAACTTTTGATAGTTTACCTTCTATAGATTAAATCTGCGCTAACAAAAATAAAGGACGCAATCATGCAAACTAAGAACCTGTTTAATAAACTTTTTGTGACGACTTTCGCCGTCGCGTTGCTAGGTTTGTCCGCATGCTCTGAAAAAGCTGAGCAAGTAGCGGTCGAAAAGAAAGCTGAGACCATCACCTTGAAGCTTGCTGAAACGTGGGGGCCAAACTTTCCTGTGTTTGGCGATACGACCAAAAGCTTGGCTGCGCTCGTCGATAAAATGTCGAACGGTCGCCTGAAAATCACGATCGATTCCTCCAATAAACACAAAGCTCCGTTTGGTGTGTTCGATATGGTGAAGTCTGGCCAGTATGATCTAGGTCACTCAGCATCGTACTATTGGAAGGGGAAAATTCCTGCGACGATGTATTTCACCACTATGCCTTTCGGAATGATTGCGCCAGAGCAGTATGCTTGGTTCTATTATGGCGGCGGCATGGAATTGATGGATGAGTTGTACTCGCAGCATAACTTGATGTCTTTCCCTGGAGGGAATACTGCAAACCAGATGGGTGGATGGTTTCAAAAAGAGATTAAAAGCGTTGATGACCTTCAAGGTTTGAAAATGCGAATCCCAGGTTTTGCTGGTGAAGTGTTAGCTAAGTTGGGTGCAAAACCAACGAATATTCCGCCGGGCGAGCTATACACAGCACTTGAACGAGGCACGATTGACGCACTTGAGTGGGTTGGACCGTCCTTAGATTTACGAATGGGCTTCCACAAAATTGCGCCGTTTTACTATACCGGCTGGCATGAGCCTGGCGCAGAGCTTCAGTTTTTGGTGAACAGCAAAACATTCGAATCTTTGCCTGTTGATCTGCAAGAAATACTGCGGGTTGCGATGAAGTCTGCCGCTTATGATATGTATATTCAGTCCACTCATGAAAGTGGAAAGAATTGGGCGACTATGTTGACCGAGTACCCAAATATTCAGGTTAAAACCTTTCCAGAAGAAGTTATGAGTGCGTTGCGTCAGGCCAATGATGAGTTGCTAGCTGAAAACGCAGCGGCAGATCCATTCGCGGCTAAGGTGCTAGCGTCGCAGCAAGCGTACATGAAAGATGTTCGAGCTTGGACCATGATCTCTGACAAGGCATATCTTGAAAGTGCCGAGTAACTCGATTAGGAATATGGCCCGCATTTAGCGGGCTTTTTTATGATTAAACGAATTGTTTTAGGTCTAGATCGAATCACGGCTCTTGCTTCGCGTGCATGCGGAGCGCTAGCCTGTGTCGCCATGCTTTTGATGTTACTAAACGTCATGTATGACGTGCTTATGCGCTATGTATTTAATGATGTGTCGATTGGTATGCAAGAGTTAGAGTGGCACCTGTTTGCGACTGTGTTCATGCTGGGTACGCCCTATGCGATGCAGCGAGATGGCCATGTGCGCGTCGATATTTTTTACGATCGATGGTCTCAAAATAAGAAGGCCTGGCTCAACTTATTTGGTGCGTGTGTCTTTGTCATCCCATTTGTTGTGTTAGTGAGTTATTACGGCTACGACTTTGTCTTGAGTTCCTATGATATGGGAGAAGGTAGTGGAGATCCCGGTGGCTTGCCTTATCGCTGGATTGTTAAGTCGCTTATTCCCATTTCGTTTGCTTTGATGGCAGTAGCTGCATTAGGTATGGTGACGTTTGCTTTGCGTGTTTTGTGGGGCGATGCCAGTTATGACCCAGAACATAAGGAGGCGCTAACATGACAGGGATTATCATGTTTTTTGCCGCTTTATTGTTGCTCATGCTTGGCTTTCCAGTTGCCTTTACCTTTGCCGGCGTGGCTTTGTTTTTTGGCGTTTGGTCCGAAGGTTTTGAGCTTTTTGCATTTATGCCCTATCGAATTCAGAGCATCATGCAAAACACCATTCTTATGGCGATTCCCTTGTTCATATTCATGGGTGTTGTGCTCCAAAAAACAAAGTTAGCTGAGCAGTTGCTTGTAGCGATGGCCCAGTTGTTTGGCCGAGTCAGTGGTGGCGTTGCGATTGCGACCATTTTGGTCGGCGCCTTGCTTGCAGCGTCTACCGGTGTTGTGGGGGCTAGCGTTGTGGCCATGGGTTTGATCTCTTTGCCCTGCATGCTGAAGTACAATTATGACAAGCAATTAGCATGCGGCACTATCTGTGCGTCAGGGACGCTAGGGCAAATTATTCCACCCTCTATCATATTAATCATTCTTGGCGATGTTTTGGGCTTGCCGGTGGGCGATTTGTTTAAGGCGGCACTGGCACCGGGGCTTTTATTGATCGCGCTGTATATTGGTTATATTTTGTTCGTGACCTTTCGTGACCCCAGCAAGGCCCCGCCGATGCCTCCGAGTGACGAGCCCACCTTGGTGCAAAT
Source organism: Oleiphilaceae bacterium (assembly GCA_034110885.1). Classification (GTDB taxonomy): domain Bacteria; phylum Pseudomonadota; class Gammaproteobacteria; order Pseudomonadales; family Oleiphilaceae; genus PZPK01. Next base: position 5,862 of record JAWUYI010000041.1, on the reverse strand, counting down.
TAAGCAGGCACTTATTGCGATCGTTCCGCCCCTCCTTCTTATTATGTTAGTACTGGGTTCAATTTTTTCCGGTGTCGCTACGCCTACAGAGAGTTCAGCGCTTGGTGGTATTGGTGCGGTTCTTCTTGCTCTTGTTTATGGCCAGTTTAGCCCCAAAATGGTGTGGGAGAGTGCTCGGGAAACCGTCATGGTAACCGCTATGGTATTCGCGATTTTGATTGGCGCGACCGCTTTCTCGATGACATTCAGTTACACCGGTGGAGATACGCTTCTGGAAGAGTGGCTACTTTCTTTGCCAGGCGAGAAATGGGGCTTTCTAATTTTATCAATGCTCGTGATACTGGTCTTAGGCTTCTTTATCGACTTTGTAGAAATCTCATTTATTATCGTGCCAGTACTCGCGCCAGTTGCAGAAGCTTTAGGCATAAGCATGATTTGGTTTGCGGTCTTGATAGCCATGAACTTGCAAACCAGCTTTCTAACGCCGCCCTTTGGGTTTAGCTTGTTCTACCTAAAGGGCGTTGCTCCTCCAGAGATTCGTACCAGCGATATTTATAAAGGCGTGATGCCTTTTATCGTGATTCAAGTAGGGGTGGTTCTAGCTATTCTTATCTTTCCTGAAGTGTTTAATCTAGTTTAGATGGTTAGTAGGGCTCGGTAGGTAGAACTGCAGCGACGCAGGGTCGCTACAGTTCTAGAGTTTAGTTTGATGCGACGAGATTGCAACGCAGAAACTTTGGCTCGAATACGGACCCGATCAGCAGCTGATTGTCGTGCATCGCTGCGACGCTTGACCCGGATAGGTCGTCACCAATGTCTTCATAAAGTGTTTCCACCTCGCCATTCTTAACATTGATACGCACAGCAACGGATGGCGCTAATTGCTCTGCATCAAAAGTATGCATCATAAAATCTAAAGCCTTAGGGTGGCCGGCCGTGAGCAAATTACCGGCATCGTCCCATTCTAAATTGTCAGGCATGAAATCTAGCGTGAAGGTATTGGTAGCACCCCAAGTGCCGTTGCTATCTTGTTCAAACTCTCGAACTCGGCTGCCTGTTGACTCGGAGACATAGAGCAAAGAATTGTCGGCATTCAGTATTACCCCATTCGCCATGTACAGATCTTCAATAACGACTTGGGCTGTTGTGCCATTGAAAAACACCAAGTTTGAGGACGGTAAACGGAGGAGGTCCTCAACTTTTTCGCCAAAAGTATTACGAGGGGAGCCGTGATCATTTGTTACGAAAAAGGTGTGGTGGTCAATTACATGCAAATCATTAGGTGAAACTAGCTCGTCAAAAGTATGTGTGGTTACAAGTTTTGCTTGGTCGTTTGAAACAAGCTCGAAGACATTGATTTCATGTTGCTTCGTTGTGACATGATTGATGACATAGAGAAAATCTTTCCCCGTCTTATCTGTGAACAGAGAAACTCCGTGGGGGTGGAATGCGCTTTCAAGGTCCGTTTGGATTTGTACCGGTCTGCTGTTTTTCTTCGCTAGATCGAGAGACCAAAGCGTGCCGTTTTGATCGATGTTTACACCAAATTTCAAATAACTGCGGCGCTCGTCTGCTGCGATGAATGCTATATTACGTGTTTTCTGAATGGTGATGTCTTCTGCGCCGGGCGCTATTGTAATAGCTTCGCAGAAATCATTGTTTATTTCGCGTATGTCTTGGCCTAATTGCAGAGTAGGGGCGATTCGATAAAGACTCACCATGACAATGCCCGCCAAAAGAAGTAGGGAAAGTTTCAAAAGCTTCATTTAGTATTCTTATAATTTTAGCCACTATCGAATTTTCCCTACTCGATGTTAAGGCATCATTATCTCTTTTTAGGCGTCCAAGCCCAAACCATTTCCATTAGAATGGGTTCTTTCCCATCACCATCAGTTACGGTGACTGGTACGACGGTTTCGCCCTTTTCAGATGACTGTATCAGCTTTATTTGTGCAGAAGTGAGACTTGCTACCGCTTTCATGTCTCCTTTTGCTCTCTTCACGTAATCTGCACGGATGGTCTTGATTACCGGGACGCAGTTATCTGAGATGTTCATGCCTATTAGGTAGCCTGTCGCAGACTCAGCGATGAGTATGCTAGCGACCGCGTGCACTGAACCAATGTGGTTTTGAACAGACTTTTTGTTTTTGACACTAATAACTGAACGCTGGTTGGTCAGTTCTTCAATCTTAATGCCCGTTGTTCCAGTGTACTTGACCGTTTTACCAAACAATGTCGAAAGCGCTTTGCTGCGAACGAAATCCGGCAATTTATTAATGTTGCTTACTATTTTATTAAGTTTGTTTTGCTTTGCCATACGGCATACTCCTGACTTTACTCGCGTGCTGTTAAATGGGTACGTGTTCATACCGTGCGCAGTGATTATACATAGTTCTTTTCGCTTGCGATGGAAAAGTGCTACACGTCACTAGATGATCTAGTTATAATTCCTGATACACATTACCGGAGGATGCAAAATGTCTGATTTAAAACAAAAATTCGAAGATACAGTAACTTACGTGCAAAATGCTGAGGGAGACTTTCAGCCCTCAAACGAATTGAAACTTAGAATGTACTCTTTGTTTAAGCAAGCGACCGAAGGCGACGTGACGGGAAAGAAGCCTGGCATGATGGATTTCATTGCGCGCGCAAAGTATACATCGTGGGAAGAGCTGAAAGGCTTGTCTGCTGATGAAGCAATGCAGCAATACATCGATGCGATAGAAGAGCTTAAAAACTAATATAAAAATGTGCGCGAGGTTGTTTTCGCGCACTTCATTTTTTGTTAGAGTGCGTCCCGCAATTTCACCAGAATAAAAAAATTAAGGCGGTGACTATGGATGCTTTATTAGTATTAGATGAGAGCCAGTCTGGCTTGTCGAAAGATCTAGCGGAAGCAGTTGAATCTCAACAGTTAAGCTCTCGCACAGTTCAAACATATCAACATTGGATAGCTCAATACTTGGCATTTTACGACCTTACGAGCCCAGTTAAATTAACAGAGAAAAACGTAAGAGACTTCTTGTCACACATTGTGCGTAGTTTGGCTCCCTCGAGAGCAAGATTAAATCAGGCAAAAGAGGCCTTGATTTTTTTCTATGCAAAGGTGCTTCATCGTCCTCTTAGGCAAGCAGAATTAGAGTTTAAAGGCTCTTAGTAAGTCGTTTTTTTTCATGCGGTTTCCCGTAGCTTAGTCGAGCAAAGACTAAGCCTTCATCTCGACACTTCTGTCGTTAAAACTCTTCGAAATCTGGTCTTTATATTTGCTCGGCGTGCGACCTGTTGCGCGCGAGAAGGCGATTGAGAAAGCACTATTTGAGGAAAATCCCACACGTTCAGAAATATCTGAAATACTTAAGTTTTTATCTTCCAGTAAGTGTTTTGCTTTTTCTATGCGAAGTTCAGCGATAAGTTCTCGCCAATTGATGTCTAACTGCTGTAAGTGTCGAGCAAGCGTGCGCGACGACATATGTAGTTTACTGGCAGCATCTTCGCGGCTCAGGTTGTAATTGTCAGCTTGCTCCAAGAGCATTCGTATTTGATCAAGAATAGAACATCTATTGAATGTTGAGTTTGGCGCTTCGCTCGTATCTCTCGTATCTCTCGTAGCTGTCGTTGCCGTCGCTCTTGTGATCCCTTCTGCGGGGGCAGGGTGAATTTGCTGATAGCAGAGTTTTTCGAGAAGTTCCGCAGTGTTGTGGCTTGCGAAAGGCATCGGAGTGGCAAGGGTGCTTACGTCGACTTGAAGGAAGGTTCTCTGGTTATTGGGGCTTACTTTGCATTCGAGCGCCTGTTCAATGTGTGTGATGAGTGCAGGGGTGTCAGAGTGAATGCCTACTTCAAAGACTTTTTTGTTCTCTTCTCCAAATACAAATTGAAATATTGAGACTATTGTCCCGAGGTCTCGAGCGAGTAAAAATTGCTCCAACGGGCTAGGGACGTTAATGGCGATTTGAAGTGTGACGGTTAGTACGGTGTCCAACACATCTGTCGTGCACCTAGAGAAATGAAAGGCTTTTTCGCAGTAGCGTATGCCTATGTTAAGCGCGTCTCCCAATGTGCGACTACTAAGCATGGCTTGGCCGATTATGCCAAAGTTATGCAATTTGCATTCAAGGCCTACTTCGTATCCTGCTAATGCTGCTGTTTTAGGAACTTGTTTGATTAGTGCATCGATGAACGCGAGTTCTTGCTCCGCCGCCAACTCTGATCCGTGAGTCATGATGTCGTCTAGGTTAAGGCCAGTTGCGCTTAGGCACTGCATACTATCTGCGCCATTATTTTTAGCATAGCGCAATAGAATAACTGCTTGTTCGTTGCTTAAGCCCGGAGCGCGATTGTAGGAATTCACGGTTGTCACGAAGTCTGAAAAAGTTCCATTAGGTTACTGAAAAGGATGGACTTTGTCTGTGCGAGTATTCGCATATGATGTGAGTTTTCTAATTTTGGCCGAGTGCGCGGGAAGAATAACTTACTTGCCTGACAGTGCTGCAAGGCAAGTAAGTTCGGGCTTAGCTTACAGTGCTGGGATCGTAAGCGTGTTTTGTTCGTTCGACTTGTATTGGAAGTCTACAAAGAAGTCCGCGCTGGTTACAGACTTATACTGTGGATCTTTCGTATCCACCGCAAGTACAACTTTATGTCCCGGAGGTACATCATAAGCGGTGGTCACAAGGTCGAAATTAATGCGTGTTTTGGAGCCCCAGTTTGCGTCAGGTAGCGTGATCACGCCATGTGTGATTAGCTTGCCCGTACCCCAGGCATCCATGTCGTAAAGGTAAGCGACGAGCTGCACTTTATTGTAGTGAGGCTGGATGCGCATACTTACGCTTGGTGTGCCGCGGATCTTCATGCCATTAGGCAGGCTGTCAGTTCCCCAATAGATAGAACGATAGTCTGACTCAAGAGGAATGTTTGCGAAAATAGGAATATTAAGTTGCTCGAGCAGTTGTGACAATAACGGTACTGCTGTCGTGAAACTTGTGCCTAAATATCCATTGATCGTATTGTCTGTTTCAAAGAAGCTCCAGAAAGAATACGTTTCCAAATCACCGCTATCGAAGCTCGTACGAGGGTGCAAGTAAAACTTACGATCGCTTGCTTCCGCAATTGGGTAGTCATCAAACTGGTCGAAGGTGTCAGTGAATTTGACTTTCATGTTGACCGGCTTACTGGTCGAAAGTGCATTTGTTTCGCCTTTCAAATGTATATCAAACCACTTGTACACATTCTCCCAGATTAGGTTGTCGCCAATACCCGCAAGAGAAGGCAATAGCTCTGCCGTCGCATGTGTTCCGGGTACTAGGTCAATGTACTTAGGTGTGGTTAGTTGGCTAAACATATCGAGCAGAGTATTAGGTTGAAATAGGTTGTCCCCATAAGCCTTTGCTAGATAAACCGCTGTGCCATTTGCATTGAGTTGGTCGACATAGTTGATCGGAGAGCGTTCTTCTGCCCAAGTTACTACATCTGGAATGTTTGCCAGTTTTTGGTTCTTAATTGAGTCCCAGTGTTGGGCAATGATTGGGTCTGGGTTGCCTGTGAGGCCGCCGGCTAAGGTAAGAAGTTCGCCCCAAACTAGCCTTGGTGTTTGGTTGCCATACAGGGCGTCTGTTAACGAACCCCAGCTGCTCATAGCAGCAATGGCCTTTACTCGGCTGTCTTTCGCCGCGCCAATTAAGCTGATGCCAGAACCATAAGAGATACCGCCTGTTCCAATTGCCTCTGGGTTAACCGGGTAGTTTGCAATCAGGTAGTCAATAACAGTGCTGTAGTCTTGCATGTCATTGGGGCCGGCGGTTCCAATTAGACCGCCAGATGTTCCAAAGCCTCGTGTTGAGTAGCTAAGAACAATGTAGCCAT
>JAWUYI010000040.1:0-12952 GCA_034110885.1 Oleiphilaceae bacterium | reverse complement strand
AGAAGGCAGGATCAAGCCCATTGGTCTTGCTTCGGCGAATTTCTCTAACTCTTGTTCGAGATCAGCGTAGCTTCGACAGCTTAGATTATTCAATGTAGTGATGATTCCGTTCTGATAAAAATCTGCCATGATCGCCTCTTTTATATTTTTCGATGTACGCGGTTAAGCTTGGTCAACCAAGGTTAAACTAAGAAACTGCCTTATCGCTTCGTCCCAGCCTTTTGGCCCATAGTTCAAGGTTCTAATCTCATTTACAGGTGTGTTTATGTCTAAGGTCGAATTCGTCCTACTCTTAACGACAATAGGCTGATCACACGCCTCTAGCATCTCAATGTCATTGCCACTATCTCCCAGAGCCAAAGCGAATGCTTTCGCACCAGGAAAGGCTTTCATAAACTGCTGTTTGAGCCACACCATCGCCTGCCCCTTGCCAAACCCATTTGTAAGTTGAAGGACGCGACCGCCTTGCAAAACTGTGTGTCCCTGCTCTTGCATAAGTCGAATAAACGCAAATTTCTCATCGTCGGTCCCACACCATAAAATAGGTTCGGAATACTCCCGCTCGTTTGCTAGGTGCGCCTGAGTATTGGACAAAGATGTCGCACGCATGATTTCATTCACGCCCATTTCGGAGAAAGTCTTAAATTTCGAACGCCATTCCGATGGCAGTGCTTTTATTTCGCGAACCCAATAAGAACGTTCAGGAGCGAAGGCTTTACACCAAAACGCACCCTGATCAAGCATGCTGTCGTCAGTGAAGGAGAAGTAACCTTTAGGGATATATATTGCGGCGCCATTTTCGCAAACAAATGGAGATGTGAGTTCCAAGGAATCCCTAATTTCTAGCACTTCTGCTTTAGTCTTACTCGTCACAGGAATTACGGGAATATCTAGCGCTTTCAGCTCTAGCAGAATGGCATCAACCGGCTCATGAGAGTAAGTATCATGGTCTAACAATGTACCGTCCAAGTCAGTAAAAATTAGAATACGCTGCTCAGCTTCCATGATGCTGTCCGCCGGCGACAAAGCGCTTATTAAGGCTAAGCTTGTCTATTTTTCTGTTAGAGTCCAAGGCCCAAACGACATCCCAGTTTGAAACGGGTTGAGCCAGAAGCTGCTTCGTGATGCGTTCATAATATTGAATAAAATCACCAATCTGTTTTGCTGACATTAAGCCCGCGCCCTTTTTATTGAATTCTTGTTTTAGTTCTTGTTCCAGCTTTTGTTCTTGCTCCAATCGCCACCCATAAACAGCTTCGAAACTTGGCGCTTTCAAACAAAGCGTGACATCAAACAGACCATAAAGCGGCTCATAAGAGGTCTTTATGCTGTCGTTGACATAATTACGCCACGAGCAATCTTCGTCTTGCGCTACTTCCAAAACGTTAATTGGCGCGAGCAGTTCGGGCACCTCGACATGTGTCGTGCCCCAGCACCACCCTTCGAATAACACAACATCATATACGCCATCATGGGTATTCCAGGCCGCTTCGGGCAACACATCATCTGCAGCCTTATCGAAACAGGGCGTGCGTTCGACGCACCCAGTTTCTTTCAATTGCCTTAAAGTGCCGCTTAGGCGCTCAATGTCATGCGTGCCAGGCACGCCACGTGTTTTTAGCAATGGATGAACACGATCCGCGAGCTCACTGCGCGCATATCTAGAAAGGTAAAAGTCATCCAAGGACAAAACCAAGCATCTTAAACCGACGTCTGAAAGCTTTATCTGAATGTACTTAGACAAGGTCGTTTTTCCTGAACCTTGGCAGCCAACCAAGCTCACAAACAACGGTTGGTGATGCCCTGCTGCCAAGTCCACCAAGCGCAACAGAACTGGGTCAAAATACTTAGCAGCTTGATCCAAATAGGACTGAGAAAGGCGTTCTTTTTTTATAAATTCTGAATAGGTATTCAAGTTGACCATCTTGCACCTCAATGCCGTTGAGTTAGTGTTTGCAGGATACGTACCACATGGGTATTTGATGAGAGGTGCACGAAATTCGCGCACTCTGCGCAAGTCAAATCTGAACGCGACCCTTATAGATCAGGTATAACGCACCAAATAAGGGCGTTAATGGGACTAAGCTCTGTCTTAGGTCGTTTATTGTGCACACAGCACTATTAATAATCGCGCTTAAGTTGGACTGAACTGGAAGGAGAACTGTTTTATATAAACATCGACGGCTTTCGCGCCAAAACTAGCAAGCCGCATGCGGCTCACAATCTTATTGACCAAGTTGTCGTCACTGAGGCTAGAGCTCACCACTTTGCAATCGCGCACGGAGCCATCAGGTGAAACCGTGACCTCGAGCACCAACTCACCCTCAAGGAATGGGTCGTTTCTTAATGCTCGGTTATAAAGAAGATTAAATGAAGAACGAAGGTTTTCAATAACCGCTTGAACCTCTGAGCTTTTTCTTACGCGAGGCTGCGACTCGGCAATCGCCAGCGCTGCTTCGTCTTGAGTTTCTTGTAATTGGGATCCTTGTTGCGCCAAGAGCGCACGCTCTTGCGTAGCTAATGCGACGGCTTGCTGTGCGCTCGCGCCCGAGCCTTTTGTCGCTGATTCTCTAGAGATCGTCTCAACCCGCTTAGCAGACGTTTCTGCAGAGCGCGATGAATCACCAGATGCGACAAAGGCGTTGCTTGTTACTTGGTCCGTTAAAGCCTGCATTTCAGACTGCAGAGCAAGCAAACCACTTTTTTTGGCAACCTCACGAGCTTGCTTAATTGCTTCTGGAGATTTAGTCAGCTTGGACTCTGTTTTCTTCTCCGTTTTTCGTATGCTCGGTAAGGGCTTGTCCGTGATTTTTGGCTGCGCCTTTACTTCGGCCTTTTCGATAGGCTTCGGCTTCTCTGGGACTGGTTTTGGCGCAACGATCGGCTTTGGTTTTTCGAGAGATCGTTTCTTAATGATGCGTGCTAATTGAGGAGGCAGTGCCTCCTCTTGTTCTCTATCAACAGGGGCCAACTTATATTGCGGAATCAATACGCCGAGAAAAATAAACACCGACACGACCGTCGCCAAAACCACACGGAAGAAGCGCCGCTCGGACGCAATATCGGTCCAAGGCAATGGTAAAGATCTATAAGCATACTGCACGATCGATTCGCTCTGCTTATCTAATATCAGACGATGCGCACAAGTTTAAAAACTTGATGCCCGCCATCTCAAAACTGTCGATAATCTCATTGGTTTTCGCTTGTAACACTGAGTGAAAAAGCAGCAGAGGAATTGCAGCCATTAACCCAAAAGCTGTGGTATTCATGGCCACAGAGATACTTTGAGAGAGCAGCGATGCCTTCTGAGCAGGGTCCGCCGCTGCAACAGCGGTAAACGCTGCAATCAAGCCGATAATCGTACCTAAGAGGCCGAGCAAGGTTGCGATATTTGCAAGCATCGCCAAGTAAGGCGTTCGTCGCTCAAGGCGCGGCAAAACCTCCATCAGAGCCTCTTCCATTGCGTATTCAACTTCATCTCTTGCCCGACGATCTAAAAAGCGACCTAAACCCACGCTTAACATTGTCGCTATTGGCGCATTCGAATCACGAGCAAACTCTGCAGCTTCAGAAAAACGCCTCTTCTCGATCATCGGCAACAAACCTTTGTCGAAGGCCGAGCGATTCGCCATTTTCTCTTTACTCAAGTAGGCATAGCGCTCGATCGCAATCGCCAAGCCTAGCGTTAGCACCAAAGCGATGGGGTACATAAACACCCCACCTTCCTGAAAAAAACCGACGATCGTGTCTAACATTCAAACTCTCCGTAAATACTGATACTAAAACCTAGGGCGTCTTACTCTAAGCGAATTTCTTCTCAAGCCTTCAAATTTAAAATGAAGCCATCACTACTAACCATCACTACTAACCATAGATGCGCTTTATCGTTTATTGAAGCGATTAACATCAATCTCTAAATGTTTATCAAAATAAACCTGCCGCTTATGGGTCTTGATGTCGACCGCCTCAGCCGTCGAGGGCATTTCTACTGGCTTGCTATCTTCAATTTGCTTGCTTCCTCCGTCAGGTACACGCCAAGCAATAGACGCACTCACTTCAGGCAATTCTGAGTTTCCAATAATCGCAATTTTGGTACTGCTGTCGGAAGGCGGATTATCTTGAGCATGGACCGCAAATGCAACCAGCGAAGATAGAAAGCAAGAAACTACTCCCACTGAAAATAGCTCTAGCTTTTGTTGGCGTCGTCTTATCATTTGCGCTCCAAAAGCTTCAACCAAATCTTGACTTGCTTGGTGTTGGTGTCTTTTGAATCAGTCGCCAACTCCAAATAGCGTTCGTAATGAATCTCTGCCTCTGAGTAGTCCATCAGATAAAGGTCATTGATAACACCTAGATTAAAATGAGCCGTCAGTTCCGTATCGTCTATCACCAAGGCTTTTTTGTAAGCATCGTTTGCTGCATCATAATCATGGTTAAGCATGGCAAGTTCTCCCGTCAACAACCATGCGTGCTTGTTGTTCGGGTTTAGTTGTGTAGCCTGTTCTAAGTAGAGCTTTGCTATCGCAGCATCACCCCGACGAAGCGCAATAGCACCTAGATTTGTCTGAACACCCGAGAACTTTCCAGGTTTTTGCTCTAGGCGTACAAGCAGCTTTTCGGCATCACCAAACCTCCCATTATCAAGTGCCTCTACAGCTTGTTCAAAAAGAACTAGCTGTGCGGGGTCTAAAACAGGTTGAACAAGCTCTTTTGGTTGTTCGGAGGCCTGCGGCTTGACGGTCTTTTGACAGCCTTGCAATCCCAACACGAGGGACAAAGAGGCCAGTACGGTAACGAGTCGCACGCAGACCTTAATAAATAGTGGGGGCATGACTAGACTCTTTAATTGGACGTTGATAAAGGCTCGGATTCAAGATAGCTAAAGCTTGATAGCTCTTTTGTATATAAGGGTCAACCTGCCCTCTCTTTCTCTTCGTGACATTAAGCTTATGCAGCGCAATCGCCTGCTCTTCAACAGGTATTGCCTGTTCCTCAAGTAGTATCTGATACTGCTCTAACTCAAGTTCATTAAGACCCTTTGGCTGCTCTGAATTCATAATGTCGTGCGCAAGCGTCTGATATGAGTAAGCCATATTGTAGCGCGCAGCGCTTAAATATTCCTCAATCTCAAATGATAAAACGCGCTCGTAAGCAAGCGTTGTGCGCCGCAGCTGATCCGATTTTCGTGACAAGCTTGCACGAAATGGAAGGTCGAGTTTAATAGCCTCGAAGTTTTGTCGCTCGTTATTCGCAAGCACTAACGCTACCTCGGCACCTAATGTCGCCGACCTAGCATCATCTAAGTCTTCAGACTCAAGATGCTGAAGGAAGGCATCCGCCTCTGTAAGTTTGTCGACACCGCTAAGTTGCTCAGAAAAGGCAACAAAAAAGTAAAGCGCTTCGGTCTTTAATCCTAGTTCAAGGCCAGGCTTATCTATTAACCAACGATAACTATCCGCCGCGTCGTTAAAGAGCCTGAGGTCTTGATAGTGCTGTGCCGCTTTATAGGCACTGTTGTGCGCAAGTTTTACGTCATCGCTCGACTGTGCTTGCGACATTAACTGCTCAGCAGCACCAAGTTGGTCGCCGCTCTGCTCGTAGACATAAATCAACTTAGCCCTTGCCTCGCCAACAAGCGGACTTGCTGTGTAACGCTCAGAAAACACTTCTAACAACTGACTCGCACGCAACCAATTTTCTTGCGCGATATCGACACTTGCCGCATCGTATATCGCCGCAGATGCTAGTTCGTGGTTTGGCAATTCTTGCTCTAAACTAAGAAACAGTTGAACCTTTTTTTCTGGGTCCTGCTCAGTCAGCGCAATCTGGTAGGTTGTATTACCAATCAGAGTATTCAGCTCAGATATTTTACCCACACGATCACTTTTTTCAGGCAACTTATTCTGTATCGACAGCGCCTGACGATAGCCAATTAAGGCCATTCCATAACGGCGCGTATTGTAATAGAGGTCAGACTTAAGCTTTGCTGCATCGTATCGCTCTGCGCCACTCGACATCACATACTTATCGTACTCAACCAAGATAGCAAGAGCCTCGTCGACAAGCTGCCGGCTAACTAGCTCGCTCGCCGCACGCAACGCCACAGCACCGGCCTGCACATGATCAGGATAGGCTGCCAAGAACCGCATGGTGCTTTCCTCGTGCGGAACACTCCACGACGCCTCCAAGGCCCGATCCTTCTTCGCATAGAGCAGCAAAGCCGCATACGCGCTCGCTTTCTTGTTCGGGCTGGTTTGCTCTTCATACCCTGCCCGCTCATACATTTGAATCGCTTGTTCATCACGACCGCCGGCCTCTAAAGCCTGAGCGGCAAGATAAACGTATTCACCAGTATTTGTGCTGTCAGGCCATAGTGTAGCGAGCTGCAAATAGTACGAGGCAGCCTGTCGCGCGTAGCGAATCTGCAGTTGCGTCTTGGATTTTTGCTGCTGCATGCGCACAAAATTCAAATGCGCCAACTCCTTAGTCGTATCCGAAACAGTTGTTAGTAAACGCTCCCGAGTTTCAAGATTTGCCTGTGCCCAGAAATCAGACCTTAGACCAAAATGCTCGATCAACTTAGCTTTAGACGTCCACGCATCGACTAAATGATCGCCTTCCTTATAGCTCTGGATTGCGTAGCCCGCGAAATCAAGCAACTCCTCGTTTGCTGCTCGGGCATACACATAACCTTCCGTTAACTGGGCTGATTCGTAATACCGCTTCTTCTTATGATAATGTTCATTCAAAGAACGCAGCACAAATGACTCGTAAGAGGCACCTCCTATCGATGCTGCGGCCTCTTGTATATTTGGCGCGCCTTGCGCCGCATCGACAATAATTGCCAATAAGCGCGCACTATCTTGAAGTACGCTGCTCGGTTTGGGTAAATCTAAACGTCTCTGCTGAGCGCCTTTAAATTCAAATGATGCGTAATCCGAAGTCATACCAGCTTTTGTCAGTTCAGGAAATAACTTAGCAATTTTAGCAATTGAGCCCAAAGCTTTTAGGTCATGCTCTAAACGGTATTGCGTCCATGCTAATTTATAGTCGGTAAACATCTTCAGGTTTTTAGCGGGTTTCCGGCGCGCCAGTTGCTGGTAATATTTAAGCGCTTTATCAAACACAGCTAGGTCAAAATAGTTCTCTGCGAGCCGAAACAGAGCCTCTTCCATTAATGATGAGTCAGGGTATAAGGCAACTAATAATTCGAGCCGGCGAATAGACTCAAGTATGTCCCCAGCAAATGCTGTTGCTTTAGCGGTTTGATAGAGCAACTCATCCATTTTCTGGTACTCGGCACCAGTATCAATTATCTTTTGATAAGTGCTAAGAATCACTTCGTTCTGAACGTATGGGTCAACATTTAGATCCTTCTGTTTTACCCCAAAGCTTGCACCTAAATTATTTAGCCTGTTGAGCGCATCTATTTTAATTTCTGGGGTTTGTGCTGACTCAAACAGAGCGCGGTAACGCTTCATCACATATTCGATTGAGGCCTCTGGCGGTGTTTTTCTGTCGTAGGCAATAAACTTGGGCTTTAGATCTCCTATTTTTTTGGCGTCTTCATTCGAGCCCAAATTTATCGTAAACGTTTCGGCCGCCTGCATACCTTGAGCGAAGGACAAACCAAACAAAAACACGATACAAAGCAGCCGCTTAGGAATCATTCACTTTTCCCGTTTAGCAAGTTTGTACGCTTGGTGCGCGACCGTGCGACTCGCTCAAGAATAGTGACTAAACCAAGCTCTGCAGCCTCTTTATGTCCCACAATACGGGCTTCTAGCGAGTTCAATCGCTCTATGCATAGTTCGGATAAACGCTTATCAAGCTTACGCAGGGTCGCTTTAGAGCGTTTCTGCGCTGTGCTTACCGATTTCTTTAAACGAGACATCTCTGAGCGCTGTTCGCTTAGCTCTTTACCCAAGCCTTTACCTGAGGCGTTTGATGCTGAGCTTTTAGCCTTTAGTATCTCAAGACGAGAGCTTAAACCTGCGAGAATGCGCTCCGCTTCGCTCCCTTTCAGCTGCGCGAGCGTTTTCGACAAGGTTTCGAACCTTATTTGGCTTTGGCTCAAACGCGTTTCAAGCTTTGACTTCTTAATAGCTTTAGGAAAACCGTTAAGAGTCTTTTGGCGCGCCTTAACCGCCTTCTCATGAACACCCAATTGATCGAGCCAGTACCCTAAGCCCGCATCCAGCGACGATAGCTCTTGTACAAGTTTGATATTTCGATAAACCTGTTCGTCTTGCAGCACAAAATCGTAGTAAGCAACACGTTGCGTGTTCTTAGCCCCGGTTTTATTCAAGAACCACTGCAACTCTGCGCGATCGCTATCCTCAATTAAAACCTCTCTTGCACTATATTTCTTGATTAGGTTTTTGATATCGGTAAGCGTCTTAAGTTCTTTCTTAAACCGCTTTGAGGCATCAATGTAGGCTTCGAGGGCCTGCGTTTGATAGCCTGATTGGTCGTAGGATAGAGGCAGCGCTAGAAGAGATTCTGCAACCCCGGGTGAGATTAATGCGTGCTTAAGGTTAGCTTGCCATGACTGCGCCGCTGCACGAAAGTCGTTCTGGTAAAGCTTTGCGAATCCATGCAAATATAAGCCTTCAGTGACATAGCGCGACGAGAGCGGAATCTCGTTAAAAAAGTCGTTTGCAAGTTCTGGTTTTCCGCTATCTAAATAGACTTTACCTGCATTTAAGTTTATTCGATTAGTCAGTTCGACCGCACTTCCGCCATTTTTTACATTGAGTTCGCGCGCTACTTTTAAGGCAACCAAGGCACGTTTCTTATTTTTACTCGTCGCGAGGTACTCCATCGCAAGATTGTAATAAGCGTGCGCTGCCCACTCACCAGACAAAGCTCTGCTCAGTGCCTGAGCCGCTAGTTCATCATGCCCCAACTCAACAAAACACTTGGCCCGATAATACGCGCGTTTTTGCTGGCTCGATGCATCTAGCGAGAGTGCTTTACCTTTTAAATACTTCAGCCCCGTTACGCAGTCGCCTTGTTCGATATGTAAGAGCGCTAGCCGAAATTTGTCTTTCTCGGCTAAGTTTGCTTGTTCAACATGCGACTCAAGGTTAAATCGTTCCAAAGTTAAAGGCATATCGAATGCCTGAAGCGCACTCGCGTAGAGTACTGGCTTTTCATTTCGGTCTTTGTCGTCAAGCAGCAACAAGGTAGCGAGATATCGGTTGCGCTCATATTCAAATTCAAGCAGGCCGTTTTTTAATGTTTGCGGCATAGAAAAGAGCGAAGAAGAGAAAATGATTAACGTAGCGCTAACCAAAAGCCTGACTTTTCCATGTTGAAAAGCAGAACACAGGCTCTGACTAAACAAGCGCATAATACCTACAGACATTTACCACTGCTTCACTTTAAACAGGGGCTCACCAACGCCAGGGCTCTCGGACACAATAAGCTGTATGTACCGAGCACTCGATTCTTTGGTAAACGTTAATGATTTCTTTCTTCGAAAATAGCTTCCGCTCGCGCCTTGCCCATTAAAGCTTGCGCTAAGCTTATGCTTCCCAGGGGCCACACTGCCAATATAAAGCTGCTGAACGCCACCGGTTTTTAACGCAGAAATATCATCTTCTTGATAGAGGTGAGATGCAACTAAGGCATCATCGACTGAGATTTCGATGGAGTCGAGCCGAAACGTTGTTTTATCCGAAAGGGACAAAAAAACAGACACCTGAACTTCTGGAGGGTAAAGGAGCTTCTGCTCAAATGCAGTAAGCTCCTGATTGAGTTTGATTAACTCTTGTTTGAGCGCTTCCGCTTCTTTGTTTAGCGCATCGTCCGAAGGGGTGCCAAAAGAGCTATGGCTAAATGACAAAGCGAGCAACAGCGTTAAAATGAACGTACGAGTCGATTCTAAAATAGATAAAAGTGCACTTCGCACTGGGCGTACTTCCTTGCAGTTAAGCCTTTCGAACTCTTCTCGGCACTAGTCCACCGAGCCCTTTCATAATGATAGCAGCCTAAAATTTCAGCTCTGTGAATCAGTTAAGATCTTAACGTTATTTAACAAGAAGTTTCGCTAAATCACTAAAACAGCAAAACCTTGGGGCCAACTGAAACTTTACTTCTAGGAACTTAATGCCTCCATGCATTAAGTTCTAGGTATCACCTTAACGGCTTAAGTATTTCATTGCTGACTCAAGTCCCTCTACGCTCATAGGGTACATATTATCTTCGACTAACTGCTTGGTCAGCCCAAGCGAACCACCCTCTCCCCAATATGCTCCAGGCAGTGGGTTAATCCAAGCGACTTTATCAAAGTGCTCAACCACTCGATTCATCCAAACAGCGCCAGGCTCTTCATTCCAGTGCTCGATGCTTCCGCCAGACTGAGTAATCTCGTATGGCGCCATCGAGGCATCTCCGATAAAGATGACCTTATAGTCAGGCGTATACTTGTGCAAAACATCGTATAGCGGTGTCGTTTCGTTGTTACGGCGCAAGTTGTTCTTCCAAACCGTTTCATAGATAAAGTTATGGAACTAAAAGTATTCCATGTGCTTAAACTCTACCCTTGCCGCAGAAAATAGCTCTTCGCACACCTTCACGTGAGGGTCCATCGAGCCGCCAATATCGAAAAACAGCAACACCTTCACACTGTTATGTCGCTCCGGCACCATTTTCAGGTCTAAAAATCCGGCATTTCGCGCCGTTGAACGAATAGTGTCGTCGAGATCTAGCTCGTCTGCAGCGCCCTGTCTGGCAAATTTTCGCAAACGACGCAGCGCTACCTTTATGTTTCGAATGCCGAGCGTGATGTCACCATCCAAGTCTTTATAACCGCGTTTTTCCCAAACCTTTACAGCTTTTCCTTGGCGACCACTCTTTTGCCCAATTCGTATACCTTCAGGGTTGTAGCCATTGGCGCCAAAAGGAGACGTACCGCCAGTGCCAATCATCCGATTGCCACCCTGGTGTTTTTTCTCTTGCTGCTCTAACCGCTCTTTAAATGCATCCATTAACTCATCGAATCCACCCATTGAGTCAATTTCAGCTTTTTGTTCTTCAGTGAGAAACTTCTCTAATTCAGAACGCAGCCAGTCTTCAGGTATCGCTTCTTTGAACAGATCGTCCAATAATTCGATTCCTTTAAAATAGCTCGCAAACGCGCGGTCGAACTTATCGAAGTTCTTTTCGTCTTTTACAAAGCACAGACGACTTAAATAGTAAAAGTCATCCATGTTTGCAAAGGCAATTCTAGACTGAAGCGCCTCAATCAGATCCAAAAGCTCTTTTAAGCTCACAGGAACTTTCGCCGCTCGTACTTCTTCGAAAAAACCGATTAGCATTGTTTAACCCTTACGTCGCGCCATGAATGCTAACCGCTGAAGCAACTGAACATCTTGCTCGTTTTTCAAAAGTGCACCATACATTGGAGGAATCGCTTTCGTCGGATCTCTCTCTCGCAACAATTCTTCACCCATTTCGTCCGCCATCAAAAGCTTCAACCAATCAATCAGTTCGCTGGTAGAAGGCTTTTTCCTAAGGCCTGGAACTTTGCGAACATCAAAGAAGATTTCTAGCGCATCTCGAATAAGCTCTTGCTTGATGTCAGGATAATGCACAGCCACAATCTTCTTCATGGTTTCTGCATCTGGGAAGTTAATATAATGGAAGAAACAACGTCGTAAGAACGCATCGGGCAATTCTTTCTCGTTGTTACTGGTAATCAGAACAATAGGTCGGTGTTTTGCAACGATACGCTCTTGTGTTTCGTAAACAAAAAATTCCATTTTATCAATTTCTAGTAACAAATCGTTCGGGAATTCTATATCAGCTTTATCGATCTCATCGATCAAAAGCACCACACGCTCTTCAGACGCAAACGCTTCCCAAAGCTTACCTTTTACGATGTAATTTGAAATGTCATGAACTTTATCATTGCCCAACTGAGAATCTCGAAGCCGAGAAACAGCGTCATATTCATACAGGCCTTGCTGCGCTTTCGTAGTCGACTTAATATGCCACTGAATTAGTCGCATGCCCACTGCGGACGCTAACTGCTCTGCAAGCATAGTTTTACCCGTGCCCGGCTCACCTTTTATCAGAAGTGGTTTCTCAAGTGTAATGGCCGCATTAACAGCCATTTGAAGATCATCGGTTGCGACGTAATCGCTTGTACCTTTAAAGCTCATAGTTTTTCCTGTGTACTGGAGGTCTTTTTTAACGTGCGCACATTCTAAATCATTGCTGACGCAGATGTACAAGCAAAAGACTGTTTCACTGATCTCCTCCGAACGAGCGGCATTGATCTGTTTAAAATGGACTTACGTAATAAACGAGAGGTTAGTTTATGAAAACAAAAATTATTATGCTTGCACATGGCAGCAGCAACACGTCCTGGTCCGGTGCGTTTGAAGATATGACGGAGGGCCTGCGCAAAGAAAACCCTAACGCAGAACTCGCGTTTATGGAGCTTAGCGAACCAAGCTTAGAAGACGTGGTGGCAACAAGTCTATCGGAAGGATTTGACGATTTTAAGGTGCTGCCGCTGTTTCTCGCGCGCGGACGCCATCTGAAGAAAGATGTCCCTTTGATTATCGAAGCACTTGTAGAGAAGCATAAGATAGGCATAGAGTTGCTTGCTCCAATTGGAGAGAGCCCAGTTATGCACAAGGCAATTCAAGCCATAGTCACCGCAGAGCTTGCGGTTTAGCTCTCAGGTAGCGGAGTCTAGAGAATGAAAACAATACTAATCACGGGTGGCACAGGTCTAATAGGGTCAGCGTTTATCAACGCAAATCCGCGGTTGTCTTTTATCATTTTAAGCCGTCAGACACCCTCGTTTCTAAAGTCTAATTTTCACTCTCAGGTAACCATCATCAATAGTTTGGACGAAATCCAAAATGATGCAGAGATTGATGCTGCGATCAACTTAGCGGGCGAACCCATCGCCGCTAAGTCATGGTCAGACTCC
>JAWUYI010000039.1:0-8295 GCA_034110885.1 Oleiphilaceae bacterium | reverse complement strand
TCTAAAGTATCTAAGAGATGACTGCCCTTAACGCAAAGTCGACCATAATTCGCCGGGTGCTCTGGCATGCCACTCACTGTAATCGGTGAGGCCCTGTCTGCTTCAACATTGAGCGTCACATCGACACCACAGCCCACACCGCAGTAGGGGCAAGTCGTTTGCTTTAACCGTGTTGCCATGTCATTAACAACCATCGGAATACGCTCTAGGCTCGACACCATTAACTCGCTATATCTAACTGAACAGTGTTATCCACTATGCGCGCGGGAAATACTGACACTGCAAGCTCAGGATTATCAATGCACTCACCTGTTGTTAAACAATAACGCTGCTTATACAGGGGGGATGCAACCACATACCGCACACCTCGTTCTTCTTGACTAACGCAAGCCGTCAGCCCGCGATAGAGCACGTTAGCTTGGCCTACAGGATCCCAATTACTAATTGCCATCACGTGGTCTTGCTCGGCGATACGCAATTTAAACAGAGCAACTTGTTGCTCATCGACCAGTGCGCAAACGCCCGAATTATCAACAAGGTCATTCAACTCACAAATAGAAATCCAATTTTCATTCGACGACATAGCTGTTACCTCACACTAATTCTGTTTCTGGAGTATTTACAAAAGACGACGCATCCGTCGCGATGAGTTTTTCATCGGCTGAGGCTGGACGAATCTGATCACGCTCTTGCACGAATACAATGTTTTCATCTTGTCGATCACTGTTCACAAACTGCTTAAAACGTCTTCGCGACTTGTCGTCTGCCACAGCCAGCTTCCACTCACACTCATAGGAGTCAACAATGTGCTGCATTTGCGCTTCTAGCTCTGCACCTAGTCCAAGACTGTCATCAATCACCACGCTCTTTAAATACTCGAGGCCACCCTCAAGGTTATCCATCCAAACGGATGTGCGCTGCAGGCGGTCCGCGGTTCGAACATAGAACATTAATACCCGGTCGATGTATTGCACAAGCGTTGAGGTATCAAGGTCTGTGGCAAATAAGTCGGCATGTCGAGGCTTCATACCGCCATTGCCACACACATAAAGGTTCCACCCCTTATCCGTAGCAATAACTCCGATATCTTTGCTCTGCGCTTCCGCGCACTCACGAGTACAGCCTGAAACGGCCATTTTCACTTTGTGTGGTGCACGCAAGCCTTTGTATCTATTTTCGATATCTATCGCCGTACCCACAGAATCTTGAACGCCGAACCGACACCACGTGCTACCCACACAAGACTTAACCGTGCGCAGCGACTTGGCATAGGCGTGCCCTGTTTCAAATCCTGAGGCAATAAGTTCCTCCCAAATTAATGGAAGCTGTTCAACACGCGCGCCGAACAGGTCAACACGCTGACCACCTGTAATTTTGGTGTAAAGTGCATATTTCTTGGCAACCTGCCCTAAGGCGATGAGCTTGTCTGGGGTAATTTCTCCACCCGCAACACGAGGTACAATCGAATAAGTACCGTCTTTCTGCATATTGGCCAGATAGGTATCGTTCGTGTCCTGCAAACTGACATGATCCTTCGAAAGCACAAAATCGTTCCACACCGAAGCGAGAATCGATCCCACTGCCGGCTTGCATATCTCGCACCCTAGGCCTTTTCCATGATGTTCGATTAAGTCTGCGAATGAGCGAATGTTGTCGACCTTGATGATATGGAAGAGCTCTTGTCGAGAAAACGCAAAGTGTTCACAGATGTCTTTCTTAAGCTCAACACCTCGTTTTTCTAGCTCGGCATCGACAACATTTTTCAACAGCGCTGAGCACCCTCCGCAGCCTGTACTGGCCTTAGTGCAGGACTTAACTGACACCATGTCCATGCTGCCTGTATCCATCGCCGTGACAATATCCGCTTTGGACACGTTGTGGCATGAGCAGATTGTTGCTCCGCTTGGTAACGCATCTGCACCCAATGCAGGTGCAGCGTCGCCGGTTGAGGGGAGTATCAGGTTTTCAGGTGATTCAGGCAGCTCAATTCCATTAAGCGCGTATTGCAATAAGGTATCGTAATCGGAGGTGTCGCCCACTAACACAGCACCAAGTAAGTTTTTCTTTTCGGCATCAACAACAATCTTTTTATAGACTTGATCAGCTTGGTTTTCGTAGGTGTAACACAAGGCGCCTTCCGTTCGAGCATGCGCATCACCAATGGATCCAACCTCAACCCCCATCAACTTAAGTTTGGTGCTCATGTCGGCGCCTTGAAAACTTAAATCGCCACTAGCAAGATGACTTGCTGCGACTCGGGCCATGGTATAACCCGGCGCCACCAGTCCGAAAATAAAACCATTCCACAGCGCGCACTCGCCAATCGCATAAACATCGGGATCGCTAGTCAGACAATTGTCGTTGACCACAATGCCGCCTCTCGGGCCGATCTCTAAGTCAAATTCACGCGCAAGCTGGTCCTGAGGACGAATACCCGCCGAGAACAAAATCATGTCTGTGTCTAAACTGTCTCCACCACTAAAGCACATTTTATAGCGATGGCTATCACCTGAAATAATCGTCTCTGTTGCCTTTTGCGTGTGAACCTGAACACCAAGAGATTCAATTTTCGACTTCAGTAAACGCCCCCCGCCTGTATCGAGCTGAACCGCCATCAATTGAGGCGCGAACTCCACAACATGGGTTTCTAAACCCGCTTCTTTTAGGGCGTTAGCAGCCTCCAAGCCCAGCAAACCGCCACCCACAACAACCCCAACTTTGCTTTGTTTTGCGGACGCTTCGATGCGCTCTAAATCTTCAATCGTTCGATACACCAGACAATGCTCTTGATCATTACCTGGAATCGGTGGCACAAAGGGGTAGGAACCCGTAGCAAGCACAAGCTTGTCATAAGAAAAAGATCGCCCGTCTGCGGTTTTCAGCGTTTTGCTTGTCCGATTAATATCCGCAACCTTCGCGTCAACGTGATATTCAACGCCTAACTCAGAATAATGCTCAGGTGTTGTTAAGGCTAGGTCTTCTGCAGACTTCCCAGTGAAATACTCAGACAAATGTACTCGGTCATAGGCAAGGCGCGGTTCTTCCGAAAGAACCGTCAGCTTCACATCAATATTTTGCTCAATCATTTGTTCAACAAAGTGATGCCCAACCATGCCGTTACCCACTACGACAATGTTCATTTTTGCTTCTTGCATGATCCTCTCTCCGGATATTTTTCGCGGACACAAAAAAAGCCCATGGATTTGATGTTTTTATCAAACCGATGGGCCTCTTTGCCTATCATTCGCTCAAGCTCAGTCTTGGTCGAACGATCTATTTTGTTTAACGCGTTTCTCTAACTCAGCATTAACTAATGCATTTACTAAACATTGCTATACAAGAACGATACCAATATTTTAATCCTATATATTTCAATGATTTGAAAGAAAACCCTACTCCAAGAGTCATAAAGATCGCATCAAAAAGGTGCCGACGCACCAAAATAAAACTGCTTATAGGGTGGCACCACTTAAGAGAAAAAATACTAAAAGAGCGCAGATGCTTAACCCTTTCTAGCCTAAAGAACATAGAAGAGAGCATAAAAAAAGAGCGCCTAAGCGCTCTTTTTTCTATTTAGTTGTCGCTTACTTGCGCGTTAAGTTAGCTGATCAACGACTGCTTCTAAATTAGCAACACTACGATCAATATTGTGCAGCTTATCAAGGCCAAACAAACCAAGCCTGAACGACTTATAAGTACTTGGCTCATCAACCATCAAGGGAACGCCCGCTGCTGCTTGCAAACCAAGCGCTGCAAACTTACTGCCATTCTGGATTGCCGCATCGTCCGTATAGCTCACGACAACACCCGGCGCCTTGAAGCCTTCAGCCGCGACACTTTTAATGCCTTTGCTCTCTAGCATTTCGCGGACGCGCGCGCCCAACTCGATTTGCTCGGCTTTCACCTTATCAAAACCGTATTCTTTGGTCTCAAGCATCGTATCTCGGAACTGAGTTAAGGCATCGGTGGGCATTGTCGCGTGATAAGCATGACCGCCATTCTCGTACGCCTGCATAATTTGATGCCACTTCTTCAAGTCACATGCAAAGCTTGTGCTTGTCGTTGAATCCATCTTGGTTAATGCCGCTTCATTGAGCATCACTAAGGCCGCACAAGGTGAAGCACTCCAACCTTTTTGAGGTGCGCTAATAAGAATATCAACACCTGTAGTTTTCATGTCTACCCAAACAGTTCCTGCAGCAATGCAGTCTAAAACAAACAAGCCGCCAACCTCATGCACAGCATCGGCAATTTGTTTAATGTAATCATCAGGAAGAATCATTCCAGAGGCGGTCTCAACGTGCGGAGCGAACACCATGCTCGGTTTCTCACGCAGTATCGTTGCGACGGCTTCTTCAACTGGCACAGGAGCAAAAGGGGCTAATGCATCTTCAGAAGTTTGACGAGCTTTTAAAACAATTTCCTCGCTAGGAATGCTACCCATTTCAAAAATTTGGCTCCAACGAAAGCTGAAGAAACCGTTACGGATAACCAAGCACTTAGTGTCGCTTGCAAACTGACGCGCCACAGCTTCCATTCCGAACGTACCGCCGCCAGGAACAACAACGACAGCCTCTGCGCTATACACGTCTTTTAGCGTAGATGAGATATCATTCATCACGCCCTGAAATGTGCTCGACATGTGGTTCAAAGATCGATCAGTAAATACTACGGAATACTCTAGCAAACCCTCTGGGTCGACATTTGGCAACAAACCAGCCATGCGCTTAGCTCCTTAAATGTTTTGAAATATAATAATTGGACGCTATTTAAAAAGACTGCCTTGCCTGTGTAAAGCGCTTTACATGGGTTTATTGCACTAAGTCATGGAATATTGCACTCATTGCAATTTAGGCGGAGTTTAGAATACAGCAGAAACAAAAACGGCCCCTTTAAATAGGAGCCGTGATATTCAGGTATAACGAGAGCAGATTATGCTTTGCGTGCAAGCCTTAAGCTTATAAGACCCAAGCCCAACAAGAAAATGCTTGCCGGCTCTGGCACATCAACCGTACTCAACGAAACGTTGTCTAACATAATACCAATATTATCGCCGCCAGCATGGTTAAACACGAAACTACTGCTGCTGTCTGCATCAACGGTAAATTGTTGCGTCACAACCTGCCAAGGAGAATTCGCTGCTAAGGTGTAGTCTTCATCAAAAAAACCACCCAAGGTCACAACTAAGCTATCCGCTGCAGATCCGCGCTGATTGCCAGAAATAGCAAAACTAAGCTCATACGTTCCAGCAGCCAATGTTAGTGCTGTGCTAGTAAAAACACCTGCATTTCTATTCGAGCCATCTAGATCAACACATTTGCCAGTGCTTCCGAAACAATCTAAACCCCAGTCACCTTGTGCAACAAGGTCAACCGTTCCTTCAGAAACGGTCCAGTTGGTGAAATCTGTGTAATTTGTGTCTGAACCCGTACCGACTAAATTGGTCGGCACTTCCGAATCGAAATTATCTTCAAAAATGATGCCTGCATTCGCACCAAGGCTAAAGAGCATCGCTCCTACTAAAGCTGCTTTCCTTAAAAACATTTACTACTCCGTTTAAACTTAAAACTCTCTATTGAGTCTTATCCATAGCAAACTCCAGACCAAAACCATAAGCACTTGTTTTAAAAGGACTTTCAGTAAAGCTAGAGATGAGGAGTGTAAAAATAGCTGACAGTTCTTCAGCAATCAGCGCGTTGACACCAGCCCACGCGCTCGGTTTTCAAGCTTTTGCAAAAATAAGAGGGCTCGAGCGAACCCATAAAAAACAATGAGCTTAGACGCCAGCTGCTGCGCTCGTCATCTTGCTTAAGGCTTTTTCCATTTTACTAAACACCTTGTCGCAACCGGCCACATTGTGTTTTTTCTTAAGAAACTTAGGCTCCGTATAGGAAATCCAGACCTGTCCTTTTTCATCTTCCGAAATCAGGGCCTTCAAGGGCAAATCCAAACCAATGCTCTGTTGGCACTGCATAAGCTTGCTACCTAGCTTAGGGTTTCCAAATATCAGCAACTCTGACGGCCGCAGCACTATATCTACTTTTTGAGCAGCCTCCGAATGTTTGACTCGATTAAAGACGGTCATGCCTTTCTCAGTCACTAGGACCTCCAACCTTGACGCGGTATCAGCCACGCTGTGCGAACTCGCAACACTCACAATGCTTTCTTGCGCGCTAAGCAAACCACTATGCAAAGCACAAACCAACACTAACAATCCTCTTAAGAACATAACGTCACCTTTATTTAAGAAATACCACGTCGTAAATTCGATTTCAGCCAAACAGAAATCATCCCCACAACAAAACAATATTCGTTTATTAGAAACATAACAAAAAGAAAAGCATGCACTACTTATCACCGAATTGATTAAATTCTATTCATTATTACTCAACTAGGGTATAAAGTTACAGACCGTTACATTGGTTTTCGTCGCACGCGACTGCCCTTTATCTGGCAATGGCGCTAGCAAGATTCATACATTGTATAAAGCGAGTTCAAAGTAGTATGCCCTCTTTATTATTTTATAATGACCCTGTTTTGCTCAACCGAGAAGAACACAAAGCTCTTCAATACTCCGCTTCTTCAGACTTTAGCTTCACGAAAAACATCAACTCTGTGCCGCTCACAGGCATTGAGTTTTTTGAAGCCAGTCGCGATTTCCCAGTGCTATTTAGCTGCGACGAGAATGGCGATTACTTTCCTCTGGTTCTACTTTCTCTCACCGCAGACAGCCACCCACTTTGCTCCGACGCTGGAGACTGGGGCGAGCTTTATGTTCCCGCGTTTATCAGGCGCTATCCATTTGCGCTGACAGAAGACAAGAACGTCTGCCTAGATAAGTCTGCACCACACTTTGACGAAGCAGAGGGCAGTGCTCTTTTCTCAGAAGATGGCTCCCCCGCTGAAACGCTCGACGCAGTGATCACCTTTTTAGACCAGTTTGATCAACAGCATGCGCAGACCGTCAGCTTCTGCGCGTCGGCAAAAGAGCATGACCTGTTCGAACCATTCAACATGCAGCTCATGATCGCGAAAGACCAACCTCTGAGGCTAGATGGACTCTTTACCATCAAAGAGGAACAACTAAACAAGCTGCCAAAAACAGAAGTGAATAAGTGGTTCAAGAATGGCTGGCTAGCGTGGTCATATGCGCATTTGCATTCTCTGGGTTCGCTGAAACGCATGCTCAACAGGCATACAAAAAGCGTACTAGAAACAGACGATTCAACAGCAACATAGCTGTAATTTTTACATCCGGGTTTTGAAAAGGTCATTAAGCATGTTTACTAAAAAGCCACTCGCTGAAATCATCGGCCAGCGTTTTCGAAACCCGAAACCCGCCTCTAATACAGAGCCTCTGTTTTTATCGTCTATCGTGAATAAACGCAGTGGGTTTAGCGCAGCCCTCGGCATGCTAGCTAGTTCATCTGCTCTGGCTGAACCGCACTCTATTACCTATGACGCAAACTTTACCAACATTTCAACCGCGGGTTCTACGCATTCGGTTAGCTCACTTGTCACAAACGCCAGCACTAATAGCGCTATAAATGTTTTTGACAACTTTGTCGTCGGCGACACGCACACCGTCAACCTTCAGATTCCTGGCACTGCGAGCAGGCTCGTCAACATCGTGCGCGGACCCAATACCCCAGCCGTTCATGGCATTTTGAATAGCTATCAAAACGGAACTTTGGGCGGCGACGTCGTCTTCGCCAGCTCAAACGGTTTTCTAGTTGGTCAAAGCGGCGTCGTCAACGTTGGTAAGCTCGTCCTCAGAACGCCGACCGAACAGCTGATGAGCTCTCTTCTTGAGGGCAACAACGCTAATACGACAAATTTAGAGGCCATCCTAGATCCAACACATAGCGTTTCAGAGTCTGGCACGGTAACGATAAGCGGCAAAGTGAATACCGCGACAGGCGTCGACATTTATGCCAACAAAATCATTGTCTCTGAAACCGGCAAAATCATCTCCGGCGATGCAAAAGCTGCCACCTATGTCAGCGACCCAGCAGACATAGCCGCTGTAAACTCCAGCGATTTAACCATTCCCGATGCGCTTGTTAGCGACAATGCTGGCGTCTTACTACTTAAAGCGACTGGCTCGGCAGACCAAACATCCGACTTTGATATCAGCATTGGCGGCGCCCTTTATGCTGATGCTGGCATTACCATCTCGGCCAAAAGCATTAATCTTGGCGGCGCCAGCACCATTGATACTGAAAACAGCAATTCAGGCCTTAGCAATTGGCAGGGCGACGTCACCTTAACTGCACTAGCCGAAGACGAAACTGG
>JAWUYI010000038.1:0-16675 GCA_034110885.1 Oleiphilaceae bacterium | reverse complement strand
TTTGCTCAGCAACTTGCTCTGCCGTTGCGCCATGACGCGCCATCACGTCAACACAGTTCTTAGATGAGTCCTGTAAACGTGAGATAATTTCTTTAATCTCTTGGGTAGACTCGGATGTTCTTACAGATAAGCTACGAACCTCATCCGCCACCACCGCAAACCCTCGACCCGCATCCCCTGCTCTCGCCGCTTCAATGGCTGCGTTTAGTGCAAGCAAATTGGTTTGCTCCGCAATCGATTCGATCACCGTCAACACGGTACTAATATTTTCCGCATCACGACTTAATTCGTTAACGGTTGCCGACGTCTCTGTTACACCATCAACGAGTTGGGGAACACTTTGTACAGACTTCTGAACTAAGGCATTACTTTCTTCAACCGAAGCCGTTGCCTGTCCCGTTGTTACGGCCGCGCCTGCCGCACTCTCTGCAACTTCATTAAATGACACGGTCATTTGTTCCATAGCTACCGTTATATGCGAGGTTTGCTGAAGCTGCGATTCGCTCTGAGAGTTTAGGTCTCGCGCTAAGTCCATTAACTCGACACTCACACCCGCAACGTTTTCAGCCTTATTTTGAATCTCGCCAACGAGGCTTACCATAGACACGCGCATACCATTTGCCGATTCGGCGAGAGATTGAATCTCTTGAGACCACGCTTTTATATCAACTTCTTGCCGGTAGTCACCGCTTTCATATTTTTTGAAATATGGAAGAAACGCTCTCAAGCGTTTGAACACTGCACGTTGTATGAAGTCGATTAGCAAGGTTACAAAAATAATGATGGCAATCGTGGCGACCAAAATATTTCTAACAATGCTAAATGCCGCATCAATTTGCCCGGTCACTTGGTCTTTCTGTCCTTTTACGACATCCAAGAACTCTGCAACAGTGCCCCGCAGTTGGTAGGCTTTCATGCTGTTTTCAAGGGTCGCGCTAATTAAACCTGGAATAAGCGCGATTTTCTCGTTAATCGCTGCAAGGTCATTGTTTTCGTCCTGGTTCAGTTCAACTACCTGCGCTTCAATCGCGCCGAATTCTCTTTGCGCACGCTCCAATAAGAAGTCTTCGCCTTCTTCGAGGTAGTCTGTGACAGTTTGCTGCAACTCCGTTTCTACCATTCGTTCCAAGTTCATAAAACCTTGAAGGTTACTATAAGGTTTGCGCAGCTCCGCAAGCCCCCACCAAACCGAGAGCGCCAAACAGGCAGCGACAGAGAGTAATAGCACCGAGTTGAACATGGTCACGGTAGATAGTTTTATTTTCATAGACTTGCATCGCTTGTTCGGAAATTAATGGTCAGAAAAACATACACTCTAAGGATAGCTCCCAGACGCCATTTCACAAGAAGACAAAGGCTTAGAATAGCTATACATTATGCTATAGTTCCGCCATTTTATGCTTCGACATGAAAATGGTCCAAGCCAACTATTAAACTGCTTTTGACGCCCCATAACACTTATGACCAAAGCCATAGTTTCAGACACGCACACCGACACTCATTTGAGTGATTACCTTAACCAACAACTTGAAGGCGCCGTCGATTGCAAGCGCATCTTGCACGGCAGAGGACGAGCCTTTGAAGGTTTGCATGCAATTAACATTGAATGGTACCCGCCCTATTTATTTGTGCAGAATTTTGATGCCAGCTTGCCTGCGTTTTTAGAGGAGGCGCTCGCACAGCTATTTGAGCGCTGGGAAAAAATCGACGCTGTATTGGTACAAAATAGAGAGTGGCCAGACTTTCTAACATCAGTATTGCACTCGCGCACGGAAGTGGAACTGCCTGTTAAGTATCCCGCTCAACTCTCTGACGAACTTGTATGCGAAGTTACGCTTGGGAAGAATCGAAATACCGGCGTATTTTTGGACATGCGTGCCGGTTGGTCTTGGCTACAAGAGAACGCCCAAGACAAGCGAGTACTCAACTTATTCAGCTATACAGGCGTATTTTCATTATTTGCACTCAAGGGAGGCGCCAAACGCGTCGACAATGTCGATATGGCGGCAAACGTACTCAAAATAGCGCAGCGCAATCACCAGCTAAACAAGATCCATGATGGCCAAACTGCTTTTTACAAGCGTGACATTTTAAAATCGAAACGCTGGTTCGAAAGTCGCGAACCCTACGACATCATAATCATTGACCCACCGCCCTATCAAAAGAAAGCCTTTCACGGTTGGAAAGACTACACAAAGTTGCTAGCCAATTGCCGGCTCGCCATTGCAGAAGGCGGCACCATGTTCTGCTGCCTAAACAACCCGCAGGCGAGCATTGACGAATTCATGCAGGGTTTAAAAGAAACGTTTACCGACGCCAAAGACTTTACTGTCATTGACCGAGCCAGCGAAATTATAGAACACGATGACAGCAAAGGACTCAAGACCATTGCCGTTCACTTTTAAACAGTTCACGAAACAAAGAAATTGGCCGCAATGAACTAGGTTTAGAGTTTCAGGTATGCGTAAACTAATCCTGAATTTCACTAATGGGATGAGCATGAAATCTTATCTAGGCATGACGGTCTTGCTTGTATTGCTGTGTTCAGGATGCAGCAATACCAATGAAAGCGCAGGTAATGCATATGCAGTACCTCAATCGCTGGGTCCACTGAGCGAGGATTTGCAGGCGAAGTATTCAGCCAACTGCGTGCATTGTCATGAGCAAAGCAGCATGGCAGCCCCGCAAAAAGGCAGTGCCGACTGGCAGCTCATTTTAGATAAGCCTATGGGTGAAACGCTCGCGCGCGTGGTGAATGGCTATCAGGGCATGCCTCCCTTAGGGCAATGTTTTGACTGTTCAGGAGCAGATTTAGAAACGCTCACACTCTATTTAGCTCAAGCTGTAACACCCTCAAATAAAGAGCCCGTTGAAAAAATAAATACAGCATTGAACGCAGAAGAATCGGTAGATTACTAGCCCAGAAAAGAACAGCGGATTACCCTTATGCACAGAAGAGATTTATTACGCGGCCTCATCGCTGCCTGCGTCACAAGCGCACTACCCTCGACTATTTTGGCCGCCAATTCCGCGCTTCCCTGGCGTAACTGGAGTGGAAACCAACACTGCACCCCCACACACCGATTCGGACCGAAATCCGTTGAAGAACTTGTAGCCTGGTTGAAGAGCAAACAAAACGGCACACAAATGGGCCAAATACGAAGCGTGGGTGCGGGGCATTCGTTTAGCGCACTGGTTCCTACAGACGACACTCTCGTTTCAACCAATTATCTGCGCGGTGTTCGCCTCGTTTCCGGCCAAAACCATCAAGCAGACATTCTAAGTGGTACCACGCTGAGCCAAACAGGCCCGCAATTAGCAGAGTTGAATCAAGCACTTAGTAATATGCCTGACGTTGACCGCCAAACCATCGCGGGCGCCATTAGTACCGCAACACACGGCACCGGCCAAGATTTGAAATGCCTGTCAGCCTACGTCGAAGAACTTGAACTTGTCACGGCGACGGGAGACGTGGTCACGTGTAACCGAGAAAAAGAAAGTGACATATTTCATGCTGCACGCGTTGGCTTAGGCAGTGTTGGTATCATTACCCGAGTCCGCATGCAGAACGAAGCGCCTTTTCGACTTAAACGCCTTGCTCGCTGGCACAGTTATGAAGAAGGTATGGCCATGGCGCATGACGAGTCGAAGGTCCACCGCAACTACGAATTCTTCGTCATTCCCTTCACCGGCATGATTTTAAGTGACTCCCTAGACGAAACCAAAGAACAACCCAGTATCCAAGACGAGCTGAATGGTAACGATGGCTTAATGGATCTTAAGCTAGCGCGTGACTATTTGGGATGGTCGAATAAAGTCCGAGAACTTGTTCTTGGCGGCTATATGAAAACCTTAAACAGCGAAACCAACGTCGACCATAGCCACCAAATTTATGCGACTGAGAGAAATGTCCGTTTTAATGAAATGGAATACCACCTGCCTAGCGCGTTGGGATTGAAAGCCTTAGACGAAGTAAAACAGCTAATTGAACGCAAGTTCCCGGAAGTATTCTTCCCTATCGAGTGCCGCTTCGTTAAAGCGGATGACTGCTGGCTGTCTCCATTCTATAAGCGAGACACCATTTCAATTGCCGTGCACAGGTATTTTGACGAAGACTACAGCGAGCTATTCAATGCAATAGAGCCCATTTTCCAAAAATACCAAGGCAGGCCTCATTGGGGAAAAATCAACACGTTTACAGCCGAACAATGTGCCGAAGCCTACCCAGAATTCGAAAGCTTTAAGAATGTCCGAGCGCTAGTTGACCCGCGCAATCAGCTGCTAAATCCTTATCTTAAGAGTATTTTTACTGGCTAAATAATTTAATCGCTCAGTATTACCGTACGAGACCGAATTTTACGACTATATTTGCCGTGCTTTATTGCAATTTTTGGCGCGAATTGCCAACATTGAGCAACTAATAAAGCCCGATGCAATGATGCAACGGGCAGACGGAGTCATTTATGAGTCATGAAACACCGTTGGTGGTCAGTAACATCTACAAACGCTTCAACCAACATGAAGTTTTGAAAGGTGTGTCTCTAGAAGCCAAGAAAGGTGACGTGATCTCTATGATCGGCTCATCCGGCTCCGGAAAAAGTACCTTCCTAAGATGTATCAACCTTCTAGAAATACCAACCTCTGGCGACATTTGTCTGCACGGTGAGGCAGTCGAATTTAAAACCGACAAGCGCGGCGAAAGGCTCCCAGCTAATATCAAGCAGGTTGAGCGCATGCGTGCAAAACTCTCAATGGTATTTCAAGGCTTCAACCTCTGGTCACACATGACCATTATGGAGAACATCATTGAAGCGCCAGTACACGTACTTGGCCTCTCAAAAAAAGAAGCTATGGAACGCGCCAAAGTATTAATGGATAAAGTCGATATCTACGAAAAACGCGACTACTACCCTAGCCAGATGTCGGGCGGCCAACAACAGCGAGCGGCCATCGCTAGAGCCTTGGCAATGGAACCTGAGGTTCTGCTGTTTGATGAGCCAACTTCGGCACTAGACCCAGAGTTAGTAGGCGAAGTTCTGAAGGTAATGCACAGCTTGGCCGATGAAGGCCGCACCATGATCGTAGTGACGCATGAAATGGCATTTGCCAGAGATGTGTCATCACAAGTGGTATTCTTGCACGAAGGTAAAATCGAAGAGCAAGGTACCCCTTCTAAAGTGTTCGAGAATGCTGATTCGGAAAGAATGAAACAGTTTCTCCAACCTAAGTACTAACACGGATGTATAAACCAAAAACTAAGACAAAAATGGGGTTTTTCCTAAGATGAAAAAAATATCTATATTTCTAGGCTGCGTATTAGCAGTGAGTTCTTCTCTTGGCTTTGCAGCCGACAAACTTAAACTAGCTGTTGACGTACCTTACGAGCCTTTCGAATTTAAAGCGCCGGATGGCAGCCTAACCGGCTTCGAGATCGATCTAGGTAATGCAGCGTGTGCTGAAATGAAAACTGAGTGCGAATGGGTAATTCAAGCGTGGGACGGCATTATTCCTGGCCTTCTTGCTCGTAAATACGATGCAATTTTCTCATCTATGTCTATTACTCCAGAGCGAGCTGAAAAAGTATTGTTCTCAGAAGGCTACTACAACACGCCTTCTGCATGGTTTGGCAAAAAAGGCATGGATCTCGACGTTAGCGACAAAGCATCCCTCAAAGGCAAGCGTGTAGGCGTTCAGCGTGGCACAGTTCAAGACGACTACGTGACCAACAACGTTGGAGCTGACACGGTCGATATCAAGCGCTACACCACTGCCGACGACCTTGTTCTTGATCTAACTGGTGGTCGAGTCGACATGGTATTCCTAGACTTCCCTGTTGGCGAATCTACTATTCTTAAAGACGAAGCATACCAATCTATTGGCGAAAACGTTCAAGTTGGTAATGGTGTTGGTGTAGCTTTCCGCAAGCGTGATACTGAGCTTGCAGATAAGTTCAACGTTGCATTAAAAACGCTAAAAGAAAATGGTACTTATGACGAGATCATGAAAAAGTACTTCGCGTATGACATCAAGATTTAATTCGATCTTGATTATCTCTGATTGTGCGGAGGCTTTGCCTCCCACAATCAGTTCCTAAGTTCAGCATCTACTCGAGCATACAGTGCGCACGCACTCAGTGCTGAGGCATTTTCCGACTAAGTTCCGAGACTGGGAGAGACCTAAATGTTAGACCTGCACGGCTACGGCCCTTCGATATTTGAAGGTGCAATTTTAACAGTACAAGTCGCTGTTCTGTCTCTATTAATAGCACTCATTCTCGGGCTGGCTGGCGCGATCGCAAAACAGTCCGCAAATCCAGTACCTCGCATTATCGCAACAATTTACACCACCGTGATCCGTGGCGTTCCTGACCTAGTTCTAATGCTGCTGATATTCTTCGGCGGCCAGATGCTAATGAATATGTTCTCTGACTGGCTGTATGACCAATTCGCTTGGGATATATTCTTCAACATCAACGAATTCATTGCCGGCGTTGTCACCATAGGCTTTATATTTGGCGCCTATATGGCCGAGACCTTTCGAGGAGCATTTCAATCGGTGAATCGAGGCCAACTAGAAGCCGGTTACGCCTATGGCATGAGCAAGCGACAAGTGTTCATAAAAATATCGTTTCCTCAGATGATGCGGCATGCTTTGCCCGGTCTGGGTAACAATTGGCTTGTTATGCTAAAAACAACCGCGCTCGTTTCGATTATAGGCTTGGCTGACATGGTGCGACTAGCTTCAGAAGCTGCCAAAGCAGTACATGAGCCCTTTACCTTTCTTATTCCAGTTGCGCTTGCGTATCTGTTTTTGACTGCTGTGTCAGAATGGATACTGAAGCGTCTTGAAGTTAAATACAGCGCTGGCGTGGCAAGGGGTTAATCGTGGAAGCATTCTTAAGCTTATTTGCAGACAATTCAATATTTAACCCAGTGACTCTCATGCATTATTGGAGTGGGTTTGTCACCACAATACAATTGGTATTTTTGTCCTTGGTAATTGGTTTAATTATCGCCCTACCGCTTGGCATTTTACGCACGTCTAAAAACCCTTTTATCAACAAACCTATCTGGGCTTATGTGTATTTTTTCCGCGGTACGCCGCTTTTGGTGCAACTGTATTTGATCTACTACGGCACAGCGCAGATCAAAGGCATTCAAGAAACCATCTTCTGGAATATTCTGAGTGAGGCCTTCTACCCTTGCTTGATTGCCTTTGTACTCAATACCGCAGCCTACACGACCGAAATCATTCGAGGCGCAATAGAAGCAACACCTAAAGGTGAAATTGAGGCCGCAAAGGCCTACGGAATGAATGCTTGGAAGCGAATGCTCAGAATCGTTTTGCCCAGCGCACTGCGTCGCGGGCTTCCAGCGTATGCTAACGAAGTCATCTTTATGCTGCACGCCAGCTCAATTGCAAGCGTCGTCACCATTGTTGACCTCACCGGCGCCGCGCGCGATATTTATGCGCGCTACTACGCTCCGTTCGAGGCTTTCTTATTTGTGGCAGCTATCTATCTGTGCCTTACGTTTGCTTTGATTTACACCTTCCGTCAAATCGAAAACAAGATCATGGCGCACACAAGGCCTATCTCCTAAGCACTTCGATTGTAGATCTTGAGGTCAGGTTAATATGAGTCACTTATTCAGCCCTCACCTCGACTTTCTTGAGCACACGCTCAAGCAAGAAGGTGTTTTCGAAGCGCGAGAACAAACACTTCCGAATACTCAAATCATCTTCCACGATTTAGGAATCTTAGAGCTTGCCCCTATTGAGCCTAAGCAAGATGGCGTCATTCTTTCCGCTGGCATTCATGGCAATGAAACAGCTCCTATCGAATTACTCAACAACTTAGTCATGGCTCTACTAGACCGAGACTGCATGAACTTGGCACGCCCTGTTCTCGTGATTTTGGGGCATCCTCTGGCTATGCGTGAAGGAAAGCGCTTCATCGAATTCAATATGAATCGCCTATTTTTGGGGCAAAATACTAAAACAGAATATAGATCGTCTTACGACGCAAAGCGTGCAGCAAGCATCGAACGCCTTGTCGGAGACTTTTGCACGCGACACAAGGTCATTGAGCACTACGACCTGCATACGGCCATTCGTGCGTCTGAAATTGAGCGCTTCGCTTTAGCTCCATTGGTTTCAACCCCCGTATCTAAGAGTGCAAGAATATGCAGCGAGCGCTTTCTAGCGCAGGCAGGCACGCAAGCTTTAGTGCAGCAGAATACCTATGCAAATACATTCTCTTCGCACACAGGCAATCAATTGGCTTTGGTAAGCTACACCTTAGAGTTGGGGAAAGTACACGCCTTCGGCCAAAATGATCTGGCTCGATATCAAAATACAGCACATGCCCTAGAGCAACTTATTTGCCCCAATGAGCAGCTAACACACACACACGACAACGACATCGACCGCTTCGAAGTGTGCCACGAAATCATTGTTCCAGACGAAACCTTTACTCTGCACATAGGCCCAGAACAGGCTAACTTTGGAGCATTTAAGAAAGGTGAACTCATTTGGGAGTCGCTCGACCAACGCTACTTAGTTCAACATGAAAAAGAGTACATCATCTTCCCCAACCCAGACGTTCCTGTCGGACAACGCGCAGGACTATTGCTCATCAAAACAGATTGACAGAAGCCCTAGCAAGTATTCAAGACAGGCCCCAAAAACACCAACTCTAATAGCAGAGCGCCCTGTCAGGACGCCCTATATCTATACTAGCTGGAATGGGTAAATTGAAGGTAGTTTTAGAAGCTGTGTTAACTCATCCAACGCTGTGAGACTTTCTTGAAATAGGCGAATATCCGCTAGGTCAGTCTGGGCTATTTGATCTCGATAGTGTTTATCTATCCAAGCGTTCAGCGAATGAAACAACTCATCAGTCAGCAAAGCATGCGGATGGACAGCCTGCAGCTCTTGCTCTGTCAGTGCAACCCGCAAGCGCAAGCAAGCTGGACCACCGCCATTCTTCATGCTTTGCTTTAAATCAAACACTGCAATTTCAGAAATGGGATTATTGCCTGAAACAAGTTTATCAAGATAGCGGTCGACTGAAGGCACCTGGCGACATTCACTCGGCACAACTAAGAGCATTGAACCATCCGGCAGGCTCAAGAGTTGGCTATTAAACAAATAGCTTGAAACCGCATCACGCAAGGGTACCTCGTGATCCTTAACCGTTATTACATGTAGGTCTGCATCAAGCAGTTTATGGTCTAATTCAGCGAGCACTTCTTCTTGGTCGACAAAGGCATACTCATGACAAAACAGCACATTGCGATTGCCAACAGCAATCACGTCGTTATGAAAAACGCCGGCATCAATTGTCTCAGGGCGCTGCTGCGCAAACACAAGGTTCTCGCTTGCATTGCCATGCAGCCGAGCTACAGCTTGGCTAGCTTCTAAGGTTTGTCGAGCGGGGTAACGCTTGGGCTTTACACCATGTTCTGAGAACGCGCTGCGGCCATAAACAAAAAACTGCACGCCTTTGGCGTCGTACTCCGAACAAAAGCGTGTGTGATTCGCCGCACCCTCGTCACCGAACTGCCCCACTGAGGGCAAAGCGCCATGATGAGCAAAATAACGCTCATCATGAAAAAGCGCCTGTAAAATACGCGAGGTCGTTGGGTGCTCAATCGCTCGGTGTAATTTTGCGTTTAGGTTGGCTGCCGTAAAATGCACTCTGCCGTCGGCACTATCCGCGCTCGGTGATACCGTGGCCGCATTCGCTGTCCACATGCTCGAGGCAGAATACACCGAGCCTAAAATAGCAGGCGCTTTTTTCGCAGCCTTGGTCAACACCTGAGCATCTGTTCCTTCAAAGCCTAACTGGCGGAGCAAGCCAATATCTGGTCGCTGCTGTGGCAACAAAACCCCTTGCTTGAACCCTCTATCTGCAAGATCTTTCATTTTCTGCAGGCCTTGCTTAGCAGCTAGTTTCGGGTTTGAAATATCTTTCAAACTCGATTCGGACGCTATGTTCCCAAAAGACAAACCCGAGTAATTATGGGTAGGCCCAACTAAGCCATCAAAATTCACCTCATAAGCTGACATTCCGTCGCTCCTTATAATTTTTAGAGTTTCATTCCTGGAGGTAATGACGCAGGAAGCGTTGCACTTGGATCTTCCATCGACGCAACCGGGTAAGCACAGTAATCGGCAGCATAAAACGCACTCGCTCTATGATTACCACTTGCACCGATGCCACCAAAAGGCGCTGCGCTGCTAGCGCCCGTCAAAGGCTTATTCCAATTAACGATGCCTGCCCGGCTCTCGAGCAAAAACTGATCCCAACGCGTCGCGCTATCACTAATCAATCCGGCGGCCAAACCAAACCGCGTGTTATTCGCAATGGTGATTGCCTCATCAAACTCGCTGTAGCGAATGATCTGCGTAAGCGGCCCGAAGTATTCTTCGTCAGGCAGATTATCAATTCGAGTCACATCAAGTATGCCTGGGCTCACTAAAGCCTGACTCTGAGCTTGCTGCTCTAGCTTAAGCAAACTTTCGGCGCCGAGTGACTGCAAATGATCCTGCGCTCGAACCATGTTCGCGGCGGCACCAGCGGAAACTAATGCACCCATGAATGGCTGCGGTTCTTGATCGTACGCCCCATACGTTAAGCGCTTTGTCGCAGCCACCACGTGCTCTATCAATTGATCGCCATAGGCTCCTGTGGGAATCAGTAAACGTCTGGAACATGTACAGCGCTGCCCTGCTGACACAAACGCCGAAAACAAAATATGGTGCACGCTGGCTTCAAGGGGGGCACTGTCGTCGATAATAAGCGGATTATTCCCACCCATTTCTAAGGCTAAAATTTTCTCAGGTTGCCCGCCCCACGCTTGGTGCAAAATGGCACCTGTGCTCGAACTGCCAGTAAAAAACAAGCCATCCAATTCAGTGTGCTTTGCTAGGGCTTGCCCAGTTTCAAGAGCACCTTGAACCAAGTTCAGAACACCCGCAGGAATGCCTGCTTGCAGCCATAGTTTTAGCGTTTCTTGCGCAACAAGAGGACACAGTTCGCTTGGCTTAAAAACAACGGTATTACCAGCAAGTAGCGCTGGAACAATATGGCCATTAGGCAAATGTCCAGGGAAATTATAAGGACCAAAAACGGCCACTACTCCGTGAGGACGATGCCGCAAACTCGCCGTACCCGCAGCGGATTCAGTGCGAGAGTCGCCCGTTCGCTTCTGATAAGAGTCGATAGAAATATCTATTTTACCTATCATCGCAGCGACTTCGGTTCGCGACTCCCAAAGCGGCTTTCCGGTCTCGCGACCAATAGTAATCGCCAAATGTTCAGTATTGTCTTTGAGTAGACTTTGAAAGCGCTTTGCAATATCGCAACGCTCTTGGAAAGTCGTTCTCCCCCAAGAAGCAAAAGCTTTGCGCGCAGTCTGCACTGCTAGATCAACATCGCTCGCAGAAGCTGCGACCCCTTGCCACACTAACGACTCATCAAAGGGGTTATGTGAGTCAAGCGCCGCGCCTGAACCCTGCTGCCAAGCATTAGCGATGACTAAGCCGTGATCACTCATATTCTAAACCCCTATTGATTACTCTTTACTAATACCGTCTTGCTGATAATACATGACGGATAACGCGTCATTGATAACGCATCATTGATAACGCATAGGTATCAAACGCAACTGATCCCCTTCGGCAACTCTTAACGCGTCTAACTGCTCTGAACTTAAACTAACACTTTGCTCTTGCTGCGAAACTTGCTTGGGAGAAATCTGAATGGCTCGAAAGTGCTCTAGAGACAGATTGGAGATAATGAGATTTGAGCGTTCATCATCGGTCATTGTCACTGCGCCCGATTTTTTAGCGCTTACCAATCGACTCTCTCGCACACCGCGAACATCTTCAACAAAAGATTCGATCACCGGGCCGCCGTCAAATATGTCGACATAACCATTAAAATGAAACCCCTCTTTTTTAAGCATTTCGAGCGCAGGACGAGTATTGTCATGCGTTTTGCCAATTGCAGCGCGCGCCTCAGGACTCAAGAAGAATAAGTAGATGGGGTACTTCGGCATGAGTTCGGCAACGAGAGACTTATTACCCAAACCAATTTGGTAGTCTGCATGCGAAAAATCCATCTGGAAAAACTTGCGACCTAAAGACTCCCAGAATGGTGAAACGCCATTCTCGTCTGAATAGCCACGCATCTCAGCAATAACCTTAGGACCAAAAAGAGCTTGGTTTTGCGCCAGAAAAAGCATTCGGCATTTGGATAACATACGTCCATTGTTGCCAGTTCGGTGAGGTTCATCTAGAAATAGTGTGCAAAGTTCAGAAACGCCCGTTAAGTCATTCGTTAAAGAGAGCATTTCGTTTGTTGTATGCACGCCAATTTCTTTGGACGCATGAACAACCTTGCTGATCCGGTAGTTGTACCAGACAGTCTCTAAACCAATGCAGGCCTCGATAGCACTGACCCCTACAATCTTTCCAAGCTCAGTATCCTCTAGTGCAAAAACATAGTTTCCTCTTTCTTTAGGCTGAGAAGATCTAAACGATCTAACAGAAGAATATATGCGTTGCTCTAAAAGCTCAGGGTTATCGGGTAAAGTAGTTACACCTACGCCTGAATTTTGAGCAAACCCTACAAGGCTATCCAAGTCACTCGCTTCAATCGGACGAATCACTTTCATTATGTCGTTTCCTCGAGCATGAACAGTAGATTAAAGGAGCGTGTAAGAGACCTCGTCTCCATCTTTCAAATTAAGGGTCTGCGCAACAGAGGCATCGATACGCAATACGTGACCCATGCCATCGGTTAATTGCGCCACACCGCAGCGAAACGATTCAATGGATGCATTGGCCACCATGTGCCGCACTCCCGTATTCACGTCACCGCAACGGAGAGTCTTTTGCTGAGCGTGCACAAACGTTCTGAGTTGCTCTCTTTGCACGCACAGTACGGGCCCACCATCAAAAATATCGATATAGCTAGATGCTTTAAAACCTTCTTTCATGAGCAGTTGATAACTCGCTTGTGCGCGTTCATCTGTCTTACCGATCACCGACTGAGCATGCTCACTAAGCATCGAAACATAAATAGGATGCGGGGGCATTAACTCCGCTAGCAAGGTGCGGCTCTTCGTCGCCACATGGTACTCAGCGCTTGCAAAGTCCATATCAAAAAAGTTGCGTCCTAAGCCATCCCAAAACGCAGATTGCCCTTCATCTCCGTATACGCCTTGCAACTCAACCACAAGCTGTTCACTAAAGAGCTCCGGAAACTGACGAATAAACATAAGCCGCGCGCGAGACATAAGTTCTGATTCAATTCCACCAGACAAACCCGCTTTAATTGCAAACGAGCACAATACGCTTGAGCCGGTAAGTTCGTGCGTTAAGTGCAAAATCGGTACCGGTGTATGCACATCGAAGGATTCGGAGGCATGAATAAGTTCATCTAGACGGTAATTATAAAACGGCCGTTTTCGATCACTGTTCCTTGCGATTCCACTGCACCCTAAAAGCTCTCCTGTAGAAGTGTCTTCCAGTACAAAAAGGAAAAAATCGCTGCCGGCAAGATCGGGATCACGATTGAAAGAACGGATAGAACGCTCGACACGCTCCGACAACTTCACTCGCTTGCGAGGAAGGGATGATATTCGGGCTTCATTATCCCGAATTAATGACTCGATACCGCTTACATCATCAAGTGTGCTGGGTCGCACAACTAACATGCTAGCTCTCCGCTTCAATAAAAGTTTGAATAGACTTACGTAAGATAGCCATACCTTCTTCGATATCCGAATCAGGAATAATCAGCGAGGGCGCCATGCGAAGTACATTAGGGCCTGCGATTAGCACTAACAAACCACCTTTAGAGGAAATCGTCATGATGTCTTTTGCTCGACCTTTATAGGCTTCGGCCATCTCACAACCTAAGAGCAGCCCTTCGCCTCGAATTTCTTTAAAGACGCCGAACTCTTGATTAATCTCCTGCAGTTTTTGCTTAAATAGCGCTGTTTTCTGCACCACACCTTGCATCACATTCTGGTCATACAACTCTGTAATCAGCGCGTCTGCGACAGCACAAGCCAAAGGGTTACCCCCATAAGTACTGCCATGCGTTCCTATACCAAAACTTGTGGCTACCTTGTCCGTGGTTAGCATTGCCGCAACGGGAAAGCCACCGCCCAAAGACTTCGCAGTCGTTAGAATATCTGGCGTCACTCCATAATGCATGTAGGCATATAAATGTCCGGTACGCCCTACTCCAGTTTGAATCTCATCAAACACCAACAAGGCATTGTGCTTGTCACATAAAGCTCTCAAACCTTCAAGAAACTCTTTATCGGCGGGCATAACGCCGCCTTCGCCTTGAATAGGTTCAACAACAATGGCGCAAGTCTTATCTGAGATAAGCGCTTCTACAGAGCTTAAGTCATTAAACGTCGCATGCGTTATGCCGCCCGGAATGGGTTCAAAACCTTCAGTATATTTTGCTTGTCCACCAACAGAAACCGTAAACAAAGTACGACCATGGAAGCTGCTAAAAAAAGAGATAATCTCATTCTTCTCTTTACCGAAATGATCCTGGCCATATTTTCGTGCGAGCTTAAAGGCGGCTTCGTTCGCTTCTGCCCCAGAATTCGCAAAAAACACTTTGTCTGCAAACGTCTTTTCTGTAAGCAGCTGCGCTAAACGCAACGCAGGTTCGTTAGTTAAGACATTGCTAAGATGCCATAGTTTTTGGGCCTGTTCGGTCAACGCGTTTACCAAGACCGGGGGAGTATGCCCGAGCGCGCTAACGGCAATGCCACCAGCAAAATCAACATATTCGTTGTCATCTTGATCCCATACACGAGACCCTTTTCCTCGAACAGGAATCATTGCGGCCGGTGCATAATTTGGCACCATTACTTGGTCAAAAACGGATCGCGATGGATGTTGGTCGTGAGACATATGTAATACTCTTTCGTCAAAATAAATTACAGCCGGACAAGCTCACCTTAGAGGCGCTAATATCTTGCTTCTAAAGATAGTGCATAAGTGGCGGTTTGCAGCGTTAGTTTAAAAAAACTCTACCACATCAAGTCGTCTGGAATTTGATAATCTTTGTATGGATCGTCTGCATCGACCACGCTGGCTGATTTTTCGTTTAGCGATACGATCACTTTAGGGTCACGCTGCATAATCTTTTCGGCCACCAACTTAGGAATAACAAAGTAATTATCGTTCTGTTTAGCGACCGCTAATAAACCTAGCGCCAGTTGGCTTTGCTTTAAGTCATCTACGTATATTTTTCGCACTGTCTTATCATCAACAAACTGATAACCAACGTCTCCATCGATCGATAGTTTATTAGATTGAATCAATTGTTGAATTTGAGCCTGCACGGCACGTTCTTCGGCAGCTTCTTGCTTCTGACGGTTGAGCGCACGGTCACGCTCAACTTTAGCCAAGCGTTCTTGTTCAATGCGTAATTTGTCCTCATCAACATTCACAACCCCTTTCTTTGTTGGTTGCGTCTGCTTTTTTTGCTTTCGCTGTTCGTGCTTAATTGCTTTGGCTTTTTTTTGGTCGACAAGACCTGCTCCCAGCAATTGCTCTTGTAGAGACTTTGCCATTTCTAATCCTTCCCTCTTAGTCTATTTACTCGCGACACCTGTCTAACTTAATTCGAAAGCGCCTGCGTTAACAAGTCTAAGTTGTAACGCATCATACTCAAATAATCTGGGGCGATTTCTTTCGACAATGCTCCGGATAGTAGTCGCCCATATACTTTGACACCCGTCTCGTTTTGAATCTGCTCAATCATGCGCGTATTGCTAACGTTTTCACTAAAGATGACTTTAATGTGTTTTTCCCTCACCGAACGCACTACTTTGGCAAGGTTGCTTGCCGACGTTTCAGCCTCAGTATTCAAACCACTCAAGCTATGGATAGACAAGTGATAATCTCGTGCCATGTAGGCAAATGAATTATGAGGAATCACTATATTTCGCTGATTTTCTGGAATGGCCATTAAACGCTGAGACGCGCTTTGATCCAAGGCATCTAGCTCACGTAAATAGCCAGCCTCACGCTTTTCAAATATCGACTCATAGTCCGCTCGTTCACGCACCAACATTGCTGTAATATTTTTTACGTAAACACGCGCTTGCTTTAAGCTCGTCCAGGCGTGCGGATCGGCGCTTTTAAAGGCATCATCTGCATGCTCATCATCATGGGCAGCATGGCTATGTCCGTGATCATGATCGTGCTGATGGCTGTCACTACTATAAAAACTATGATCATCGTCGATGGAGAGCGTTATAAGCTCAACTCCATACGATGCGGTTAGTATCGACCCAGAAAAACCTGAAGAGTGAACTAAGCGTTCCATCCAGCCCTCTAGCCCTAAACCATTCACAACCAATATATCGGCTTTCGCTAGCGCGCCCATATCTTTAGGCGTTGCATTGTAAACATGCACATCTTCATCGGCTTTAACCAAATTAACCACGTTAACTTGGTCACCGCCAAGAACCTTAACCCAGTCACCCAAAATACTGAATGATGCAACAACCTTCAAAGGTTCATGTTCATCATCACCAACTTGCGCATGAGCAACAGAACCAATCACACACACCATAAGCAGCAAACTAACACACACACTTTTCACCCAAAGGCGTCTCGTCTCAAA
>JAWUYI010000037.1:0-25021 GCA_034110885.1 Oleiphilaceae bacterium | reverse complement strand
GTCTCGAGATGATCGAACTTCGTTAAGCCAAAGGCTTTTATTTCAACCTGCATGATAACCCCAAAAAAGTCGGGATGATGATGCGTGTGATTGATGAGTTGATGCGAGGGCCTTGCGAGATTTTTCGAAGCCTATATGCCTCTATTCACCCACTAACACTCCAACCTTTTTCTTCAAAAATATGTAGCGATTGTACTGAGGGTGTTGCTCAGGTATGTGGCTGACGTTTTTCAAACTCGCTACACAACGTTGCTTCAAGTCTGCCATCGCACCTTTCGTTTCAATCATCTTCAGAGTTACTTGGACGACGTTCAAATTCAGTGCGGGGTGTTTCGGTGTGGACTCAAGCGCGCCGGTAAAACTAGCAATCGCTTCTTCAAGATCGCCATTTTCGAAGGACTTGATACCATCTTTGTTGAGTTTACGAGCACGTACTTTAGCCTGCAGACTTACTGGCTCATCAAGTAATTCGTTGATTTGCTTAATGATTTCTGGATTGTCTTTCTCTGCGTTGGCGAGCTTGCTTAGCAGTTGCTCTGCTTCATCTGTTTGCCCCATGCTATACATGGTTTTCGCTAACTCTAGCTGAGTGAGCGCATCCGTTTTATGGGAATTGGCATCCATAAGGGTTTTGGCTTTCGAAAATGCGGCTTCCGATTTCTTCTGATCACCCTGCCCTTCGTGCGCCCTTGCTTCAATAAGCGCAGCATTCATACGGACATTAGGGTCGTCTTTGAACTTCTTAGCCACTCGTTCCATTGTATGAACCGCTTCCTTCGCGCGCTTCCT
This sequence comes from Oleiphilaceae bacterium, assembly GCA_034110885.1. Taxonomy (GTDB): domain Bacteria; phylum Pseudomonadota; class Gammaproteobacteria; order Pseudomonadales; family Oleiphilaceae; genus PZPK01. The sequence continues at coordinate 24,232 of JAWUYI010000037.1, read as the reverse complement.
GCCTTGCTCTGAAGTATCTCCTTCAGCAAGCTCAGTTAAACAACGCCCAAGATTCAAGTAATTTTCAGGGTCATCATGGACTGAGTTAAACCCGAGTTTCATGGTATTTTTGAATGCCCCAGCCGCACGCTCTACATCTTTATTTTGGGTGCAGACATTAGCGAGTTTTTTCTGGCGCTCAAATGCATGGGGCGAAATGCCGACGGCGTCTTCAAGAGTTCTCTGAGCATCTCGATGTTGATTTAGTTTTAGGTAGGCTTCAGCCAACTCGTCGTAGGCTTCAATAAGATTAGGATTTACATCCAACAGATGCGTAAAGTCATTGACGGCATCGTCTACTTCGCCCGTGGCCGCGCGCACCCGACCTAGACCAAGACGTGCCCAACCAATATCTCTTTTTGACAGCACGTTCTGATAAATTTTCCGAGCCAGCTCATATTCACCGCGATGATAATATAGGTTTGCAAGGGTCCTAAAGCACCAAAGAATGTAACGAGAATTACTTTTAATCTCTTTATCTAGCTCTAAAATGGCCCGATCGATATTCTCATCGTCAATTGCTTGGTTGATCGGCTTCAGGGCCTCACGCTGCTCTATCAAGCGATCCAACCGCTCTTGCAACACCGCCTTTGTAAGCGGCTTAGTAATGTAAGCGTCTGGTAAGTATTCTAGCGCGCCCATAACCATGTCTTTAGAGGTTTCGGCAGTAACCATGACAAAGATGCTGGTATGCTTGAGTAAGTTATTAAAACGCAACTCTTCCAACACCTGCTGCCCACTCTTACCAGAGCCCAGGTTATAATCACAAAGAATAATATCGAAGCTTTCGTTCTCGCAACGCAATACGGCGTCTTCTCCATTATTGGCGACATCAACCTTTTCGACTCCAAACGCTCTCACCATTTGTTTTATGGAAAGGCGGAAGTTTTCAAAGTCATCAATAATCAAAAACCGAAGGTTTCTATAGTATTTGGCTAGCTGTACTTGTCGTTGCAATTCGTTCATAGTTTTTTTAAACGCTGTATGTATAGCTAAAGTTTAGACTGGTTTTAAAAAATAGTAGTAAAATTAGCGCCGTACAACTTAAATTCAATGCACAACATTAAAAGGTTTACGCCGAAGTATGGATCTCCCACAATTTTTTGCGCTCGAAGCAAGCTCCGCCGATGAAAACGCCTTCCCTATTGCTGTTGCTTGGTCTCTAGCCGATGGGACAATAAAAACAACTACAATCTGCCCAGACGAAGACTGGAATCCACAGGAAAACCATGATCATAATGTCGAATTGGATGTACTCTTTGATCAAGGTGCTAGCCCTACAGATGTTTGCTTAGAAATGAACGCTGACCTTGACGGCGTTAGTGCGTTTTGCAACTTCAGCAGTTACGACGACGAGCTCCTCGACAAACTTTGCGATAGCGCGCGCAGCGAACCGTCTTTTGAACCTGAACATTGGCAAGCTGCTTTTCAAGGGCTTAGCGCTGACGAAATTGAAGAGCGGTTTAACTTCAAATGCAGGGAACTCGACCTTTACCCGGAAACAAGTGAAGACCGTGTGCGCGTAATGGTATTTGTCGCTGCAGAAGATCAGGCACCTTAAACACCAAAACTATTTTCTGTGACCGCTATCTGCAAACAAAATTTAATTTGATGGCACAATTGCGCCTCTAATTTAACCCTTGTTCAGACGGAGCAACTCACCCGCATGATTTGTCGCTTTAACCTTAAAAGTGTCATGCTTTTTTCTCTATTGTGTGTTTTTAGCCAACTGTCTAACGCTCGAAATCCCCAACCAGCCGGCCCAACACTATCTAAAGAAGACAAGACCTATATCGGTTTAGGCGCGCACTTTAATCGCTTTAAGTCTATTGAGCTTGTAATGGTAGAAATAGACAGCAATCGCAATGAACTTGGCACTCTGTCAAAGGAGTTTCCTTTGACTGCGCACACTACAAGCGCTTCACTCGTTCTTGGGACTTACATAACAGACCACATAAAAACCGAGGTGAGATTTGGGCAAGGAGTGGGGGCAGACACTCTTGGTGGAGCCCTTGAACTTAACATTGGGCAATGGTTTAACTGGTACATGGGCGCAGCTTACCCGATCACCGACTATGCAACTATTTACGCTCAATACGGCCTGTCTATTTATAATGCGGAAGTTACAAGGTTCGCAATTGAAACAAGGACTGAGGGAAGCCCCACTAACCCACCAAGAGATGTTATCGCAAGTCCTAGCCGCATCCAAATGGAAGAAGAGCTCTTTGGTGAGCACTTCAGTACCTCATGGTTAGTGGGAGTCGACTTCTCAATTATTGGGGATTGGTATTGGAGTTTTGAATACGGACGCCTATTAAATGACGCCGACACAGGCATCAAAGTCTACCAGCTAAATTCACTGATAAAGTACGAGTTTTAAACCCCGCGAATTCTCGCGGGGTATCGCCTAATTTTTATCCGATGCGTTTCTTCAAAAACCAACACTGGTGAATTTTTGTATTGCGTTCGAAGTCTTTATCAAGAGAAAATCCAGTCTTATCGTTCACTTCAAAAGCTTCCAGAAGCTGAGCATCTAGTTTAAATTTCCTCAGATTATTTGAGAAGATAATCAAACCATCATCAGCGAGCAAGGCTGCCGACTTTTTGATCAGGTCCACGTGATCACGCTGCACATCAAACACGCCCTCCATTCTCTTAGAGTTCGAAAAGCTTGGCGGATCAATAAATATTAGATCGTAACTCGGCGGACGATCCCCTTGTTCAACAATCCATTCCATACAATTCGCACGCGTAAACTGATAATTCGGACTCTTAAGCCCGTTAATCTCAAAGTTTCTCTGCGCCCATTTAAGGTACGTTTGTGACATATCGACAGAGTTGACGTGCGTGGCGCCACCAATCGCAGCGTGCACGCTAACAGCCCCGGTATACGAGAACAGATTGAGAACTCTTTTACCTTGGCTATTTTTCTGCACCCATTTTCTAATCACGCGATGATCAAGAAACAGCCCGGTATCAAGATACTCACCCAAATTTATTTCAAAGCGAGCACCATTCTCTACAACATCAAACTTTAGCTTACGGGATCCGTCTTTTTCGTATTGCGCACTGCCCTTCTGAACCTGCCGCCTTTTTAGAAAAATTGACTCCGGCGAAACCTCTAGGGTCTCGGAAAGCGTAATTAGGCCTTCAGCCAATCGTTCTAAACTAGATTTTTGATCAATCGTCTTAGGCGCTGCGTATTCCTGCACATGAAGATAGGTTTTACCTTCGATTGACTGGTATACATCAATCGCGAACGCATATTCTGGCATATCCGCATCATAGATACGAAAACATGAAATACCCTGCTTAGATGCCCATTTACCAATCGTTTTTTTGTTCTTGAGCAGTCTGTTGCGCAGCATTTGTGCGCGCTCTGGCTTTGCGACAACCCAACGTTCTGGTCGAGCCAAAAGTTCCTCTGGGCTCATCCATTCGGTTTTAAATCGGTTGTCTTCAGAGGTTTGTATTTGGATTAACTGACTCTCGATCGCACCATTTAAAAGCTTATATTGCTTGTGGCTTCGCCACCCTATCTTCCGCCCAAGGTCGGCATTACCAGTAAAAATACCGCAACTCCAATTTGGCAAATGCTGTTCAAACATCCGCCCTAAATCACGATAGAGCTCTTCTAACTGCTTAACCTCGCCCAAGCGCTCACCATAAGGGGGGTTTGTGATCAATAACCCTTCTTGCATGCCCTCAGGGATCTGGAAATTACTGAGTTCACGTTTTTCTACATGAATAAACTCTTTCAAGCCTGCTCGTTCGATATTCTGCCAAGCAATGGCAACAACTCTAGGGTCCTGATCATATCCTACGATTTTACCTCGGAATCCCTCACAGCCTTTCTGGAAGCGTTCCTCCGCCTCTGCTACCAAAGCACCCCACAAATGAGAATCATGGTCTATCCACGCATCAAAACCCCAGCGTGTTCGGCGAAGGTTTGGCGCAAGATCTAAACTTATCATCGCGGCCTCGATACAAAAGGTACCAGAACCGCACATCGGGTCGACAAAATACGGCGCCGTTTTCGAACGTTCGGCCCACTTAGAAAGCTGTAGCAGTGCTGCTGCAAGATTTTCCTTTAGAGGAGCCGCACCTTTATCAATCCTATAACCACGCTTATGTAGACTTTCTCCTGAAATATCCAGACCGAGGCTTAACACACCACGACTCAACTTTGCCGCAACACGAATATCAGGGTCTTCTCTACTGACGTTTGGACGCTCATTCGACGCTAGGCGAAATTGATCAACAATAGCGTCTTTAATCTTGAGCGCACCGAAAGTTGAATTGTTTATAACTTTGTTTGTTCCCGCAAATGAAACTGAGAAGCTCGAGTGAACGTCAAAATGTTTACTCCACGGAATACCCAGTGCGATGTCGTATACATCATCAGCGGTCTCGACTTTGCCGCTAGCAAACTCAAGAAAAACACGATTCGCAACCCTAGACCAAAGCAAGATACGATAAATGACGGACAATCCTGCCAAACCCTCGACACCTGCCATCACTGGCTTGGCAGATTCAAGGCCAAGCGCTTTAACTTCCGATTCTAAGGCGTATTGAAGCCCCTTAGGACAGGACACAAATACTTTATACTGGTGCGGTGTGCTCATTCGTAAATTAAATCCCACTGGTTAGAGGCATTAAAGAAGTGGCGACTAAAACACAAACCACACGTATATCTAAACAATTCAGATACATCTTTTATACCTTTGAACTATAAAACTCGCTATCGATAGCTCAATTAAATTGTATACTTTTAAAACAAATTTAGGTTTACTAAGACCTCGGCCAAACAAGTTCTCGCAGTTTATTGTAGGCCATTAACTCTGAACGCACATATCTATGTGCACCACATAGGAGTCTCTTGAACGTCACGTACTTTCTTTTAGAAGTGCACATTTAAAGCCTTACCAACAGTGTCATGGGTTTGTCACCTATATAAAGCCCATGCCTGTACAACGTATTGATTTAGAGGTTCGACTACATGAAAAGACAGAAAAGAAATCCAATGCAACGTGCTTTCAACCGCGGCTATCAGGCCGGTGTTGCAGGAAAATCAAAATCACTAAGCTCAAATTATTCAGATGACGTCCAACAAGATTGGCTCAATGGCTGGCGAGAAGGCCGAGAAGACAATTGGGACGGCCTCACCGGCGTGTCAGGAATACACCGCCTTCCAAACATTTAAAACCATCTTTACCATTACCAAGCAGGGGACTTAGTGCCTCTAACATAGCCCGCTACAGCGGGCTTTTTTTTGCTTTATAACTTGCTAGCCGTCTCAACTACTGAAGCGAATAGCTTCAACGCAATCACGCACTAGTTTAGGCCCATGATAGATAAACCCCGTATACACTTGAACTAAGCTTGCGCCTGCTTTGATCTTATCAGCCGCATGCGCGCCCTCCATGATTCCACCTACCCCTATAATTGGAAGTGCATCACCCAACTCGGCCTTCAGCAAAGAAATCGTTTCAGTCGACTTAGATAGCAAAGGAGCGCCACTTAACCCCCCAGCCTCTTCAGCTACAGGACTACTCTTAACTGCGTCTCTGTCCAAGGTGGTATTGCCGGCAATCACGCCATCAATACCATGGGCTTTCAGTGCACGAGCTACTAAACCGGTTTCGTCTGCAGTCATGTCTGGCGCTATTTTCACTGCGATAGGAACGTAGCGCGCATGCTGCGACTGGAGCTTACCCTGCTCTTCTTTTATTGCTTCTAAAAGTCGTTCAAGCGAGTCCCCAAACTGCAAAGATCTAAGACCCGGCGTATTGGGAGACGATACATTCACCGTAATGTAGTCTGCGTGCGCGTAAACTTTGTTCAATCCAATCAGGTAATCGTCATTCGCTTTTTCTACAGGCGTATCAAAGTTCTTACCTATATTAATGCCAATAGGCCCTTGAAACCTTGCAACTTGCACCCGCTCAAGTAGGTGATCAACACCTTTATTGTTGAACCCCATACGATTCACAATGGCTTCATGCTCAGGAATTCGAAATAGACGCGGCTTAGGATTGCCCGCTTGAGGACGAGGCGTTACGGTCCCTACTTCTATAAAGCCGAACCCTAATTTTCCAAGCGCATCGATATGATCAGAGTTTTTATCCAGCCCAGCAGCAAGCCCGACTGGGTTTGGAAAAGATATTCCCATAACTTCGACAGGGCAATCTTGTACCTTTGATACGAATGGCGATAACAAGCCTAAACGGTCCAACGCACTCATCCAGTCTAACGAAAGGTCATGCGATGTTTCGGCAGGAAGTTTGAATAAAAGCTTACGCAAAATTTGATAGGTCATAAAAAGCCGTCTTAAAAAAATTGGCGCCAGTATAACTTCATTTGTCAATAATGTAGATGGGTAATATTAACGATTAATCTAACATTCTTTAGCTTGACTCGGTTCCAAGATACTAAAAATCAGTCTAAATTTTTCTAACAAAAGTGTTGATTTTATCAAAACAGCCATTTTGATTTTTTTATCCACGGAATCTGTGGATAACTTTGTGCAAAACCGTCATTCTCGCCCTCAAACGCCTGAGTCCTCGCGGACTTCTTCAAATTGATCATTTTTTAACCAATCATTAACTGTTTATATTTCAATGACTTAGGCAAATAATCGTTAGATTCATCTAGCTATGACAGTTTTTCACAATATTACTAAGGATATTTATTTTTGTGCACAAAATCGTCAAAATAGTGTCGCACATAACGTAGATTTTGTACTTATACCACTGAATGCTTGATCTGAGATACCTGATCTCTCAACGCTGCCGCTCTCTCGAAGTCCAACTCTTTCGCCGCCTTATACATTTCGTCCTCAAGCCTAGAAAGCTCTTTCAAGCGTTCCTCAGGTGTACGCGACCTCATCACATAGTCTGCACCAGACTCAGCCACTCTTCCTTTTGCACCTCGCTTGCGACTACCAGGAATGACCACAGCTCCCTCCATAATATCCGCAATACTCTTGTTCAAAGCCGTAGGTACGATTCCCAGCGCTTCGTTATGCTCAATTTGCTTTTGCCTGCGTCGCTTAGTTTCAGACATCGCCCGCTCCATTGAGCCGGTAATGCGATCGGCATACAGAACAGCCCGGCCATTCAAGTTTCGTGCTGCGCGGCCAATTGTTTGAATCAGTGCTCGATCCGAGCGCAAAAATCCTTCTTTGTCTGCATCAAGAATGGTTACCAGCGAAACTTCGGGCATATCTAAGCCTTCTCTAAGAAGATTAATACCCACCAATACATCAAACACACCTTTGCGCAAATCTCGAATAATCTCAACGCGCTCTACGGTATCGATATCAGAGTGCAAATAGCGCACCTGTACCCCATGCTCAGAGAGGAAATCCGTCAGATCCTCCGCCATCCGTTTGGTCAAGGTTGTAACCAACACTCGCTCATCTTTTGCAACGGTAACACTAATCTGTTGCAGTAAGTCATCAACTTGAGTGGTCGCAGGACGAACTTCTATCACAGGGTCAAGCAAGCCCGTTGGACGGACAACCTGCTCCACTATCTGGCTTGCATGCTCCGCTTCATACTTTGAGGGCGTCGCTGAAACAAAAATCATCTGCGGAGCTATACTTTCCCACTCGTCAAAACGCATTGGACGATTGTCGAGCGCGCTAGGCAGTCTGAACCCATACTCAACCAAAGTTTCTTTGCGCGAACGGTCCCCTTTATACATTGCTCCAATCTGCGGGATGCTCACATGAGACTCGTCGACGACCAATAACGCATTGTCAGGCAGATAATCGAACAAGGTAGGCGGCGGCGCGCCTTTAGGTCTCCCTGACAAATAGCGAGAGTAATTTTCGATTCCGTTGCAGTAGCCAAGCTCGACCATCATTTCGGTGTCATAGCGCACTCTTTCTTCTAAGCGCTGAGCCTCTACTAGCTTGTTATTATCCCTTAACTGAGTAAGCCGACCAGCCAACTCCTCTTTAATGTCATCTACCGCATTAACAATAGTTTGACGCGGTGTAACATAATGACTCTTGGGGTAGATAGTGATCCTAGGAACTCGTCTTAATACCTCACCTGTAAGGGGGTCAAATTCACTTAAATTTTCGACCTCGTCATCAAAGAGCTCGATACGCACAGCATCTCTCTCTGATTCTGCGGGAAACACATCAATAACATCTCCACGAACACGATATGTTGCTCTCTGCAACTCTAGGTCGTTACGCTTATATTGCAATTCCGCAAGACGATTCAATATATCACGTTGCCCAATCTGATCGCCTCGATCTAAATGCAGCATCATTTTCATGTAAGATTTTGGATCACCCAAACCATAGATCGCAGAAACGGTCGCAACGATAATCGCATCAGAGCGCTCCATTAGCGCCTTAGTCGCCGACAGTCTCATTTGCTCTATATGATCATTCACCGACGCATCTTTTTCGATAAACGTATCTGACGATGGTACGTAGGCTTCAGGTTGGTAATAGTCGTAATACGATACGAAGTACTCTACGGAATTGTTAGGAAAAAACTCCCGAAATTCCCCATAAAGTTGCGCGGCAAGTGTTTTGTTGTGCGCCATAATAATAGTCGGACGCTGAACCTGTTCTATCACTTTAGCAATAGTGAATGTTTTACCCGATCCCGTTACCCCAAGGAGGGTTTGATGCAAAAGACCATCCTCTAAACCTTCTACAAGCGATTTAATGGCTGTTGGTTGGTCGCCAGCAGGCTCGAAGCGTGACTTTACTTGAAATTCCTTAACCTTCATATTTCGCAAACTTACTCACAGTGGTAGAATTTGGGGCTTGTGGACGCAAACAAAAAGATCGCACCCAGATATGTGCGCCTCTCTTAAAGTTTATTAGTCGCTTAAAACGTTCAGCTTCGTTTTAGTCGGTCAGTTAGGCAGCGCGCCATAGTAGCAAATTTGCTCTACCGACATAACATATTCACGTTAGCAAGAAGAATCTACCGAGATAACGACATATCTCGCTGCTTGATCACTTCATTACAGATTGAGGCTTTTACTTTGGACTTAAAATTATCCAATCGTGTGCAAAAAATAAAACCATCACCTACTCTTGCGGTTACAAACAAAGCAAGCGAGTTGCGTGCCGCAGGTAAAGACATTATTGGCTTGGGTGCAGGAGAACCAGATTTCGATACCCCCCAGCACATCAAAGATGCCGCCATTAAAGCAATTAACGCAGGGCAAACCAAGTATACCGCTGTTGACGGTACGCCCGCGCTGAAAAAAGCGATCATTCATAAGTTCAAGAGTGATAACAATCTTGATTATCAAGCCAATCAAATATTAGTTTCTTCTGGCGGCAAGCAAAGCTTCTTCAATCTTGCACTCGCAATACTAGACGAAGGCGATGAAGTTATTATACCTGCGCCTTACTGGGTTTCTTATCCAGACATGGTCATCGTTGCCGACGGCACACCTGTAATCATCGAAACGACGGCCGAGCAGCGTTTTAAAATTACCGCCGAGCAATTACGCAGCGCGATTACGGATAAGACCAGACTGTTTGTAATTAATAGCCCTTCAAACCCGACGGGCATGGCTTACACATCCAGCGAACTGAAAGCTCTTGCTGACGTTCTAAAAGAATACCCTCATGTCATGATTGCGACAGACGACATGTACGAACATATTCTTTGGACTGAAGAACCTTTTACCAACATCTTAAACGTGTGCCCCGAACTTTATGAGCGAACGTTTGTGTTAAATGGCGTATCGAAAGCTTATAGCATGACAGGATGGCGTATTGGTTATGCTGCGGGACCAGCCAAAATAATTGGCGCCATGAAGAAAATTCAATCTCAAAGCACTTCCAACCCAGCATCAATTTCACAAGCAGCTGCCACTGAGGCACTAACCGGGCAACAACAATGCGTTAAAGACATGGTTGTAGAGTTTAAAAAGAGGCACGACTATCTCGTTGAAGCGCTCAATACAATTGATGGTGTCAACTGTTTATCAGGAGACGGAACCTTCTATGTTTTCCCAGATTTTAGCGAGGCAATTGCTAAGAGCCCCATCACGTCGAACGACCTAGACATGGCAGAACATTTGCTATCGGACGCTGGGGTTGCGCTCGTCCCAGGCTCTGCTTTTGGCGCGGAAGGCTGCATGCGACTTAGTTTTGCAACAAGCATGGAAAACCTTGAGAACGCTGTCGCTAGAATCAAAAAAGTTCTTGGATAAAGCCTTGACCAAGGCGCGTTTGCTAATTAGTATACGCGCCTTGTTGAAAGACACACCATTCCTCGATAGCTCAGTTGGTAGAGCAACGGACTGTTAATCCGTGGGTCGCTGGTTCGAGCCCAGCTCGAGGAGCCATGTCTTCCCCACTAGCTTAAACCCCCTCACTCCAATCCTTAGTTCCTTAGTTCCTTAGTTCCTTAGTTCCTTAGTTCCTTAGTTCCTTAGCACAAGAAAATACAAAACCTATATCCGTGCACTTTATAAAGATATTTTGGCCAAAAAAAAGCCCCTTCAAAAGAAGAGGCTAAAGGTAGTAGACATGAACTACTTAAATATCGACCGTAATCGTATCCGAAAAACGACCTTGAATATTGTCACTATCAATCGTTGCGATAGCGAAATAGTAGCGACCAGAACCTAGAGCGCTAATAACCCGCTCTGTCACTGCCGCACCCGTTACCGTCACTGAATCTGTCATTTGGTCTTCAGAAGAACCATACTTAATTGCGTAGCCGTTAATTTCGAACAACTCAAGCGATGAACCATCTTCGCGCTCTGTAGGAATATCCCAGCTTAAAGAAATATCTCGCGTGACTTCCGACACGGTAAGTGCAACCGCTAGAGAAACAACTGAGCCTACTGCATTAGAAACTTTAAGCGAGTAGCTACCTGCATCCGCTAGGCCTGCCGCATTGATCGTTAAGGTAGCCTGGTTTTCGCCAACTACTGACTCACCATTTTTTAGCCACTGGAAAGAAAGTGGGCCACTACCAATCACACCGACCGAGAATACCGCTCCCTCACCTTCATCAACGCTTACAGCGACAGGTTGCGAGGTAATTTGAACAGGAGTAATAGACTGTGACTCAGTTACAACCTCATCGTAGCTTTCATTTAAGTTCGCTGAAAACTGCTGTAAGTTCGCTTTAGTTTGCTCATTCGACTCAATCAATATTAACGCTTCAGCCGCTTCTTGTGACTGATAGAACAAGTCATCAAGCGCAACATCTCGTGTCGCTCCCATATTCGTTAAAGCGAGCTCACCCGACTCAGTTAGACGACCAGAGATATGCACTAACACCTCTGCAACAGAATCCCAATCTGCTTCATTTGCAAGCTCATGAAGAGCAGATGAAACAAGAGAAACAGCTAGCTGCGCGTCGCTCGCCGCTGCACGCTCTTCAGAGTTCGTCAAATCGCTCGCCTGCTCAAAAACACTGCCCGCTGGAAGATCTAGCATTTCCTCAACAGAAACCACTGCAGACTCGATCGCGTCCTCACTTAGCCCTGCTTGCGACGCCTCTGCAATCACACGAGCCATATGCGTAAACGCTGTAACACTTACTTCGTTTACCTGACCAAGCGTCAAAGGTTGGGTCACAGTTGATATAAGAAAATCGCTACCTGGAGAAAACGTCTCACCAAATGCAGCAAACTGCAGATCCTGACAACCTGACAAAGCTTCACATTTCATTGTGGTTTCCGAGTCAGCCGTAATCTCAACAACAAAACTATTACCTCGCTGATCACCTTCTAGAGCAACTCGAAACACACCATTTGAATCGGTACGAACCGCATCGCCGAATGCCTCAGATTGCTTAATCGATTTTCCATTTTGCTCAATTATCGAATAAACCTGAACACGGCCATTTACAACCACCCCTTTAACAGCGCGCCCATCTATATATGTCGTTGTGGTTTTAACAGCCGCCTGCGCCTGAACTGCAGATTCTTCATCCCCCTGACCACCACCAGAACCACATGCCACTAACAACACTGTTGTTGCTAGTACGCATTGCTGCATAAGGGATTTAATTGTGAACTTTGTATTGTGTGTCATCTTAAGTTCTCGCTGCCGTTTTCAGTTGATCTACGCAAATCCTAGTCGACAAACGATGGAAATGACGGCCACACATCACCGTTCAATCCATTTTTGCGCCATTAAATTGACAATGACAATTAATGTGAAGCGGTAGCTATGTATTTTGACAGCGAGTTCACATTACAAATGGCTACCCGCGCGGTGACGAGGAGAGAAAGGAACACGGCAATGAGAAATACAGAAAAAAGTTGAAACAACGCGACGCCGTAAAACCTCCGTTTCACGAAATGAAGAGCCAAAGAAAAGAAAAGCCGCCGCAGGAGCGACGAAGGAGAATTCACAAAAAAGGGATTAAACAGCTAACAGACAGAAAGCCGACTAAGTTTTTGCAAGGATTCTGGAGACTGGACCAAAACTAGTCCTGTAAAGATGATTAACGCCATGAACTGTTATGGCTTCGAGATGTGCCTTTGTAGGGTAGCCTTTATGCTTCGCAAACCCGTACTGCGGGTATATAGCATCAAGCTCCACCATTTCTCTGTCACGATCGACTTTTGCGAGTATTGACGCCGCACTAATACACCGAACCTTATCGTCACCTTTTATAACAGCGCTAGCCGGCATACTTAATTGTGGCAAACGATTCCCATCCACCAAAACATACTCGGCACGCGCAGATAAGCCCTCTATAGCCCTTTTCATCGCTAACATCGAGGCGTGCAGAATATTGATCTCGTCAATTTCTTCCACCGAAGCTCTGGCAACTGACCACGAAAGCGCGCGCTCTTTTATCTGCACATACAACGCTTCACGTTTACGATCACTTAACTTTTTCGAATCGGCTAATCCATCAATAGGTTTGCTAGGGTCTAAAATAACAGCGGCCGCAACGACCGGTCCGGCCAAAGGGCCACGCCCAACTTCGTCACAGCCAGCAAGCAGCAAACCAGAATAGCCAGAGCAGAACTCAAGATCATCCATTGACACACTCCTCATCAACAGCACCTTCTATCAGGCGACTAACCGCCTCTGCCGCCTCTTCACTCGCATTCAGTTTGAGCGCAGAGTGAAGTTCCGAGAAAGACTCTTCTAAAATTTCTCCAGCGCGCACTGGCAAACGCTCCAATACTTTTTCAGCGATATTATCCGCTGTGGCGGCATCTTGTAACAGTTCAGGCACTAGAGACGAATCCGCCAATAAGTTCGGCAACGCGACAAAAGGGGTCTTAATCAAGCGTTTCATGATCTTGTAGGTCAATGCGTTTAGCTTATATGCCACAACCATTGGTCGTTTTAACAACATACATTCAAGCGTCGCTGTGCCCGAAGCGAGCAGAACCGTATCGGCAGCAGACATAACCGATCGCGACTGACCCAAAACCACCCTTACATCGAGAGCAGGCGCTGACTCTTTGAGCATCAACTCAACCTGCGCTTTCCGTTCATCATTCACACAGGGAATCACACAGATTAAGTTGGGCTCCTTCTGCCTAACAAGCTGTGCCGCACTTATAAAAACGTCAAGCACTCGAGAAATCTCGCCCGCACGACTACCTGGCAGAATGGCTAATACTTTATTATCCGAAGGAATGTTTAACTCAGATCGAGCAGCTTCACGGGAGGGCCGCATTGGAATAATGTCGGCAAGAGGGTGTCCAACAAAGCGGACAGCAATCTTATGAGCGCGATAAAACTTAGCTTCGAAGGGAAAAAGGGTCAACATTAAGTCAACGGCTTTGGCAATTTTATACACTCTCTTTTGGCGCCAAGCCCAAACCGACGGGCTAACATAGTGTGCCGTTTTCAAGCCCCGCCTGCGCAGTGCCAACTCTAAGCCAATATTAAAATCAGGCGCATCAATACCTATAAATACGTCGGGCTTTGTTGAAAGAAAGTGCTTACGCAAACGGCGCCTAATGCCAATAAGCTCAAAAATCCGGCCTAATACTTCAAAAAGCCCCATTACGGATAGACGCTCCATTGGCACATGAGAGTTAAACCCCTCACGCTGCATCAACGGACCGCCAATACCTTCAAATTCGGCATTTGGGTAACGCGATTTAAGTGACGCAATTAAACCCGCGCCTAGAATGTCGCCTGAAGCCTCACCCGCAACCATCGCTATTTTAACCAGACGATCAGACTTAGGGGCTTGATTTTGATTCTTAGAGACAGAATCTAGAGAAGATTCATTACTGTTTTCATTCATCACGGCTATCGCATGATTCCGCGATCGGAACGCTCAATACTCTCAATAAAGACAGCCAACACGCCCATCTCATCATCCAGGGTCTTCAATTGCTCCAATGCCTCAACTAAGCGCAAACCCTTTCTGTATAATATGCGGTACGCCGACTTCAAGAGCTTAATTGACTCTGGAGAAAATCCACGCCGCTTAAGGCCCTCTGAATTCAATCCGTGCGCAGAAGCCGATTGTCCGCTAGCCATAATATATGCAGGAATATCGCGCAAAACAATACTGCCGCCAGCACTCATCGCGTGGTCACCAATTTTACAAAATTGATGAACCATCGTCCCGCCACCCAGAATCACTTGATCACCCACATGAACGTGACCAGCGAGAGTTGTACTGTTAGCAAAGATCCCGTTACTTCCGACTTTGCAATCGTGTGCAACGTGCACATAAGCCATAAATAAATTATCGTCACCAATGGAAGTGATACCTTCATCTTGGATTGTTCCACGATGAATAGTGCAGCCCTCTCGAATAACGTTATTGTTTCCCATTACAAGACGAGTCTTCTCGCCGGCAAACTTCTTATCCTGGCACTCTTCGCCAACACTGGCGAACTGAAAAATGGTATTATTTTGACCGATAACCGTTGGCCCATTAACAACCACGTGAGATCGGATGTCACAGCCATCGCCAATTTCAACATCCGCACCTATAATAGAGAAAGCGCCAACACTTACATTATCGCCAAGCTTTGCAGAAGGGTCGATAATTGCCTGAGGATGAATACTCATTATCGTTCACGCTCTGCTGTCATGATTTCTGCTACGCATGCAATTTCGCCATCCACTAACGCACGACACTCGAATTTCCAAATATTGTGCTTCGCTGAAATGATGTCAGATTCTAGAATAAGCTGATCCCCCGGCACTACAGGCCTCTTAAACCGTACCTTATTCGTGCCTGCAAAATAATGAACTAAGTTCTCACTAGGCTTTTTGTTCGTAGTAACAAATCCCAAAATACCTGATATCTGAGCGAGTGCTTCGAGGATAAGTACCCCGGGCATAATAGGCATACCTGGAAAGTGCCCAGAAAAATGGTGCTCATTAAAGGTCACATTCTTATAACCTGAAATTTTCACTCCTGATTCAACCGAAGTTACCCGATCAACCAAAAGAAAGGGGTAGCGATGAGGAAGATATTCGTGAATCCAGTTAATATCCATCATATTATTTAATCAGCTCCGACTTCGAAATCGCTAACTGCCTGTCAGCGTTCATTAGAGTTTAGTTGCTTTTCTAGTTTTTTCAGACGTTCAGCCATAGAATCTAGTCGACGCAGTCGAGCAATGCTTTTCTTCCAATCTGAATTAGGTTGGACACCCGTTCCAGAAGAATAAACACCCGGCTTATCGAGACTCTTAATAACCATTGTCATGGCAGTAATGTGAACGCCATCCGCAACCTTAAGGTGACCCGCAATACCACTGGCGCCACCAATTACACAATTCGCACCAACTGTTGTAGAGCCAGCAATCGCAGAACATGCCGCAATCGCAGTATTTTTACCTACCACTACATTATGAGCGATTTGAATTTGGTTATCTAAAATAACACCATCTTCTATTACGGTATTTTCTAAAGCACCACGATCTATCGTGGTGTTCGCGCCTATTTCAACTCGGTCACCGATAATCACCCCACCAAGCTGCGCAATTTTTTGCCAACCCTGCTCACTGGGCGCAAAACCAAAACCGTCAGAACCCAACACCGCGCCAGACTGAATAACGCAATCAGAACCGACAGACACGCCATGATAGATAAACACCCCAGGATAAACTCGAGTATTCGCACCAATCACTGAATCTCGCCCTATGACAGAATTCTCACCGATTATTGCACCCGCTGCGATCTGAACACCTGCTGCGATTCGAACACCCGCCCCAATAGAAACGTCTTCCCCGATCTGTGCCGCACTATCAATACTTGCATCAGGCGATATCTCAAAGGTATCGACATTGTTTGAATCCCAAAGATGGGTCAACTGCGCATAGGCTAGATACGGATTCTTATGGATGAGGCAGTTTCCGGCATAAGCCTCAGCGCTAGCTGGAGACAAAATGACTGCCCCAGCACTCGTGCCCGAAAGGTATTTTTCGTACGCAGGATTCGCTAAAAATGTAAGCTCTCGAGCACTAGCCGCTTGCAATGTAGACAAGCCATCTATTTCAGCACTTTCATCGCCCTTAAGCTCTGCAGAAACAAGCTCTGCTAGATAGGCGAGCGTAAACGTAACCTTGTTCATATGAATAAAGGACCCAAACGACTACTTCGAAGCATTAAGCATTTCTATTACTTGCTCTGTATAATCCATTCCAACGCCAGCATACAACGCAGCTTCTCGCGGTAATAACAAATCAAGTTTTTCCTTACTAACCAAATCATTGACCGCTTTATCAAGCTTCGGACGCGACAACTCCAAGAAGTCTTGACGTTTTTCGGCAAGCGCCTTATCGAGCTTAGTTTTCAAATACTTGAACTCTTGAATTTTTTCTTCTAAATCCGCAGCAAGCTTCGAGCGCTCATTGTCACTCATGATCGCAGCATCATTCTGTAAGCGCTGCTCAAGTTTCTGAGCATTTTCACCAACAGCCCGCACCTCAAGATCTTGCTGTTTGAAATCCGCTACCATTTTGTCAGAGAACTGCTGCGCCTCATTGGATGAAAATAATGCTGCTCGCATATCTATCAAGCCAATTTTGACTTCAGCAAACGCGTTAATCGAAACTAACGAAAGAAAAGCAACCGACACAATCAAACGTAAAATATTCATAAGTCTTGAGACTCCTATAATGAAATTAAAATGGCTGACCCAGCGAGAACTGGAAGAATTGTTTTTCATCTTCGGCTGTCGCGTTCATCGCCTTACCTAAACTAAAGCCAAGAGGCCCAATAAACGTATTCCACTGCAATGCTAAACCTGTAGACCAGCGGATTTCCGTAAAGTCAAAATAATACCCTCTCTGGGTATCAAACACATTACCGGTATCAACAAAGAGTGCCATACGCATTGACTGCTGATCCTTAATAAATGGCAAGGGAAAGATCACCTCGAATGAGTTTTCAAATAAAAGGTTGCCACCAAAAGGGTCTGGCTCACTAAAATCTGAGGGATTGGGTGTAGTCTTGGGGCCAAGTGTATTTGTTTCGTACCCACGAACGGAATTTATACCGCCCGCGTAATAATGCTCATAAAATGGATAGGCATCCGTTTGCCCATAAGATTCACCTACCGCCCACTCGTTTCGAATACGAAACACAAATTCGTGTGATTTATCTAAAGGGAAATACAAGTTAGACATATAACGCAGCTTATAGAATGACAAATCACTTCCCGGCACAGTTACCTCCGCCGACAAACCCTGACGCCAGCCCGATGTCGGAAACATGCCTCGATTTAAAGTACTGCGAGACCACCCTGCCGTTAAGTCATAGGTATCAAAGTCGTCGCCATACTCAGAAACGAAGCGATCAATTTCTAAGGGCGGCAAAGTTCCAATCGCTAGCTTTGTATTCGCGTACCCTGCACCAAAATTCAATCGAGAAACCTCGTTTATTGGATACCCGAAATTAACAGAACCACCAATAGAATCGAGAACGTAATTGGAACGATTTGATGCGTCAAAGTCAGTTTCGCGAGCGAAAACACTGAACCCCCTACTCACACCATCAACCGTGTAATAAGGATTAAGATAAGAAAAGTTCGCAGATTTCACCGACTCACTGGTATTTACACCAAAGGATACCCGCTTACCGCTACCAAAAAAGTTGTTCTCAGCAACGCTCAAACCAAGCGTGAGACCACTGTCTTGAGAGAAACCCAAGCTTGCAGATAGATTACCTGAGCTTTGTTCTTCGACATTATAGTTCACATCAATCTGATCGTTTACCCCAGGCACCGAAGGCGTATCAACACTGACATTACCGAAAAACCCTAAACGTTGAAGCTTCGTCTTCGACACTTCAATTAAGTCTGTCGAAGCTGAACCACCTTCCATCTGAACCATTTCTTGGCGAAGAACCTCATCTTTTGTGGTGACATTGCCTCTAAAGTTTACACGGCGAACGTAGTTCCGTTTTCCTGGATCGATGTAGAAAATTATTGTTGCGCTGTTGTCATCATGCGGTTCCGGAATCGGGTTCACACTTGCGTAGGTGTAGCCTTCACCACCAAGTGTTCGGGAAATAAACTCGGAAGATTGCGTGAGCTTTCTTCTAGAAAAGGTGTCACCAGGCTCAAAAGAAACCAATTCCCGTAGGCGTTCCTCTTCAAGGATCAACTCCCCCTTGAGCTCAAAATCTCTAATCGTAAACAGAGGGCCTTCATTAACATTAATGGTAACGTAAACGTGTTCTTTAAATGGGGAGATCGAGACCTGAGTAGACTCGATGCTAAATTTGATATAACCATTATCGAGATAAAATGACCGTATGCGCTCTATATCACCACTCAGCTTCTCTTTGCTGTACTTATCGTCACTCGTAATAAATGTCCAAAAACCTGGTGTTTTTAGCTCCATTAAATCAATAAGTTCGAAATCACTAAACGCATCATTGCCTACGATGTTGATATGCAAAATAGACGCAACTTCACCTTCGTCGATTTCTATATTAATCTCAACTCGATTGCGCGGCAGTTCTTTAACCTCGGCTTCTACTGACGCACTGTAGCGACCTTGTGTAACATAAGAACGAAGAATTTCGAGTTCGAGCCTTTCAAGGGTAACACGCTTGAAAACCTTACCTTCGGACATGCCAGCGGTCTTCAAACCCTCAAGCAGGTCTTCTTCTGCAATATCTTTGTTCCCGCTGATATTTATCTTACTAATCGAAGGGCGTTCTTTGACCGCGACAATTAAATCGTTTTCTTGTCGCAGCAATTGGATATCTGTAAACAAGCCCGTCTGGAAAAGTTTACGACTCGCCTCAGATAGCTTGAGCGTGTCTACCTGTTCACCGACATCAATAGGAAATTCAGCAAAAACGGTTCCTGCCGAAACCCGTTTAAGACCGTCAACCTGAATATCGGAAACACGAAAAGACTCCGCATTAGCTTGGGACATCGCACATAAAAGCACGAAGAAAACACCGCTCAAAAGTGAGCGCCAAGAATTACTCATTAACTATTCAACACCTAAATCTACTCGGCACCCACGTTCTACAAACGCATAATGTCGTTATAAAATGCAATAGCCATCATCATGACAACCAAAGACAAGCCTATTTTAAACCCAATCACTTGGCTTTGCTCTGAAAGCGCTTTACCGCGTACAGCCTCCACCAAGTAAAACAAAATATGTCCGCCATCCAAAATCGGTATTGGTAATAAATTCAGAACACCTAAACTCACACTCAAGATAGCCAGAAACCGCAAAAACTCTTCAAAACCCGAACTAATAGACTGATTGGCAACGCGAGCAATCGTGATGGGCCCACTCAAGTTATCCAAAGATACTAAACCAACAACCATTTTCTTAATGGCTCCAAACGTCATCCAAGTATCATCCCATGTTTGGGAGACAGCTTCAGATACTGAACGCAAAGGCCCATAAGAGACTTTGCGTATCAGCTCATCTGGATATTTGAAACTCGCTACACCGACACCGATTTTCCCGTAAACAACCCCATTTTCATCGGCAACACCATCTGGCAATAGCTCAAGGTCGACTTCTCGCCCTCCGCGCACAACAGTAACGTTTAGAATCTTCCCAGGGCTGGCCTTAACAGAATCAACAAAAGCAAACCACTCACTCACTTGCCGCCCTTCTACCGCCACAACCTCATCACCAACAAGTATGCCCGCTTTTTCCGCCGCACTACCTGACTGAACAACAGAGAATATCGGTGAAACAGGCGGTCTGTAAGGTGAAATACCAAGACTGCCGATCAAATCATCTTGCTCTTGGTCAGCCAACCACCGATTAACCTGAAGGTCATAACGCTGGACTTGACCACTTTCACTGGCTGCAGATATGGCAATATCGCCACTCTCTCCAATGCGGCCGACTAGAGACATAATAGCGTCGCGCCAGCCATGCACGTCACGACCATCAACGGTCACGAGAACATCTCCGACTTGCATGCCAGCAACATCGGCTGCTGAGTCTTCCTCTACAGCACCAATTTTGGGTACCACGGCACTAAAGCCAATCACAAACATCAACCAATAGGCTGCGATAGCAAACAGAAAATTGGCTATCGGTCCTGCTGCCGCAATTGCGATTCGTTGGTAAACGCTTTTCTGTGAAAACGCTTGGTGAAGATCCTCAGTCGCAACCGGGCCTTCTCGCTCGTCAAGCATTTTAACGTAGCCACCAAGCGGAATTGCAGCAACTGCATATTCAGTGCCTAGCCGGTCACGCCAAGAAAACAAAGGTTTACCGAACCCGACCGAAAATCGCAGTACTTTCACACCGCAACGCCTAGCCACCCAAAAGTGACCAAACTCGTGAACGGTCACGAGAATACCGAGGGTAATAATTAACGATAAGACTGACTGCAGAGCTTCCATAAGGCCTTTTAATACTAAAGCGTCGTAAATTGTGCAACCGCTTCAACCACATAGCGTGAAGCAAACTGTCTCGCCTTTGCATCCGCATCTAAAACATCTTGAATAGACGTTAAATTCTCGAGCGGGGCCTGCGATAAAACTCGCTCTATGATATCAGGGATGGAGGTAAACGAGATATTACCTTTTAGAAATGCCGAGACCGCCACCTCATTCGCCGCATTTAAATATGCGCAAGACGAACCACCTCGTTTGAATGCCTCTTTCGCCAAGCGCAAACAAGGGAAAGCGTGATCATCTGGCTTCTCAAAATTTAGACTCGCAACTTTAAACAGATCTAAGCGCTCAACACCCGCATTGATTCGCTCCGGCCAAGCAAGTCCATAGGCGATCGGCGTTCTCATATCCGGCTGCCCGAGTTGCGCGAGTATGGAGCCGTCACTGTAGGCAACCATTGAATGCACGATACTCTCAGGATGAATATGTACATCTATATCATCGGGATTTATATCAAACAACCAACAAGCCTCGATAAGCTCAAGACCTTTGTTCATTAGGCTTGCGGAATCAACAGAAATCTTGCGCCCCATCGACCAATTAGGATGGTTGCACGCCTGCTCTACCGTAACATCTTGCAACTGCTCCGCACTGTATCCCCTGAACGGACCCCCAGAGGCCGTCAACAAAACCTTATCTACCGAAACATCGAGCGAATCACCACAACGATAGCCATCGCTCAGGCATTGAAAAATAGCATTATGCTCGCTATCAATCGGAAGAAGAACTGCACCATGGTCCTTTACTGCATCCATGAATAAGGATCCAGCCAAGACCAAGGACTCTTTATTAGCCAAAAGCACTTTTTTACCGGCACGCACAGCAGCCAAGTTAGGCTCTAATCCGGCAGCCCCGACAATCGCAGCCATAACCGTATCGACATCATCATGAGACGCGATCATCGACAAAGCCGCGGCACCACCACAAACCTCTATTTGAGTAAGGCCAGCGCCAGACAATGCAAATTTTAATTGAGACGCCGAGTCCAAATCCACGACCACAGCATATTTAGGCTTGAACTGAAGGCACAGGTCATATAGTCCTGACCAGTCACTATTTGCACTCAAAGCAAAGACGCTATATCGCTGGGGGTGATCGGCTATAACTTTGAGAGTATTCTTCCCGATTGAACCGGTAGCCCCTAATATACAGACACTTTCTATCACGAAGCTACGATCCAGCCCATACCGTATAGAACAGCAGTCAGAACTGGAATAGCCGCAGTCAGACTATCAATACGATCCAAAATTCCACCGTGACCCGGCAACAAATTGCTACTATCTTTGATCCCTGCCTCACGCTTAAACATGCTTTCAGCCAAATCTCAAAAAATAGAAACGACAGCGGTCATAGCACCAACTAGTAACAGCATGACGGTTCGATCAGGCCCGAGCTCAATATAGTACGCAACACCGAGCGTCAGCAAGGTGGTACAAGCAATACCGCCCCAAGCACCGGCCCAAGACTTTCCAGGCGACACCATTGGAGCCAACTTAGCTTTACCCCAGGCTCTACCACAAAAGTAAGCACCGGTGTCCGCTGCCCAAATCAAGAAAAGTGCGTACAAAATAACCGAGAGCACACTTAAATCATTCGGTAAAAAACTCGCCAACTCACCTTCACGAATCGCGAGCATCGCTCTCCAAAACGGAACCAACACCAACAAACCGATAAATAATTTGATTGAGCGCTTCCGCCAAAGATGTTTTAGCCCAGGGTAACTTAGTACAAGAACAATAGCGGCAATCCACCACAGCACCCCCAAATACAAGATTGGCGTAGCATCAACATAACGCACAAAAATCAGCCACACCGACACATATACGGCATACGCTATGCGCATGGACTGCGCCTCAAAACCAGACATTCTAGCCCATTCCCACGCAGCCACTGCGGTTATAGAGCCTACAAACCAATAGAAACCAACTACCTGAAATAAGAATAGGCCAGCCAAGGCAATCGGAGCCATGATCAGCGCAGTTATGATTCGTTGCTTAAGCATGAACGCTCTCCCTTTGTTTGTTGAGCTCTGAGTTACTTTGATTACTCTTCATCAGCCACATCCTTGTCGTCAGGCCATTTCACATTACTAACATCTTCCGCCGAGGCAACACCGACCAATTCACCAGAGACCTGCTCGTCAGTCTGCCCAAAACGGCGCTTTCTATGTGCATAACTTTCCAAAGCATCAAGCATCTGTTTCTCTCTAAAATCCGGCCAAAACAGATCGGAAAAAAAGTACTCTGAATACGCCAACTGCCATAGCATAAAATTGCTAATACGATACTCTCCAGCCGTGCGAATCATCAGGTCTGGCGCGGGAAGATCCGCTAATTCCATTCGACTTTGAAGCATAGATTCTGTTATCTGATCGGGCGCTAAAACCCCTGCTTTCACGTCCTTAGCCAGCAGACGAGCAGCGTTCGCTATGTCCCATTGACCACCGTAATTCGCGGCAACAACCAAAACTAAACCTGTATTATTTTCCGTAACAGCTTCTGCTTTTGCCATATGGTCTTGAAGTAATGAGCTGAATTTACTTCGATCACCAATTATACGGAGTCTAATATTATTCTTATGTAGTTTTTTAACTTCTCGCTGCAGCGCTAACAAAAACAAGCGCATTAGAGCCCCAACTTCTTCAGCGGGCCGCCTCCAATTTTCACTGCTAAACGCAAACAAAGTTAGAACTTCAATACCTTCCTTTACACACGTTTGTACGACAGCTCGAACCGACTCAACCCCAGCCTTATGACCTGAAACGCCAAGTTGGCGACGCTCTTTCGCCCAACGATTATTGCCGTCCATAATAATGGCTACATGACGAGGCTTTGCCTCTGCCTGATAAGGAATATCCGAACTCATTCAATGAACCTTATTGCTACACTATTACACTCTATCGCTATAGCCATGATGTCATACTATTCGCGAGTTTTCAGCGACCAAAACCAAGAAAGCCAGTCGAAACTGGCTTTACTCAATGAGTTTATACTTCCATCAGATCAGCTTCTTTGTCTTGCAGCATCTTTTCAACTTTCGCTACATAGCCGGCCGTTAGCTTTTGCACGAGGTCTGCACCGCGCTTCTCATCGTCTTCAGAAATGTCTTTTTCTTTGAGCATTTCTTTGAGCATTGAGTTGGCATCTCGGCGAGCATTACGAACAGAAACACGCGCACTTTCCGCATCAGCTTTTGCTAACTTAACCATGTCACGTCGAGTTTCTTCAGTAAGCGCCGGCATCGGCACACTAATCAAGCCACCCGAAGTAGACGGATTAAGACCAAGATTGGCCTCCATGATCGCCTTCTCTATCGCAGGAACCATTGGCTTTTCCCATGCAGTAATA
>JAWUYI010000036.1:0-9763 GCA_034110885.1 Oleiphilaceae bacterium | reverse complement strand
GTGATGTTCTGAGCAGGGTCTTTAATGTCACAGGTTTTACAGTGCACGCAGTTTTGAGCGTTAATCTGGAAACGCTTGCTTCCGTCGGCTTCATTCTCAACTACTTCGTATACGCCTGCAGGGCAGTAACGCTGTGCAGGTTCGTTATACTTAGGAAGATTTTGATCAATTGGTATTGATGGGTTGCTCAATACCAAGTGACATTTCTGGTCTTCTTCGTGGTTGGTGTTCGACAAGAATACAGACGTTAGACGGTCGAAGCTCAGAACATTGTCTGGCTTAGGGTAGTCGATTGGCTTGCACTCTGAGGCTAGCTTCATTGTCGCGTAGTCAGGCGTTGTGTCGCGGAACGTAAATGGAAGGCTACGTCCAAGAATGTTTTGCTCAAAGAATGCAATGCCGCCGCCGATAATTTGACCAAACTTGTGAATGGCTGGACCAAAGTTACGCTCGTCGTAAAGCTCTTTATATAACCACGAGTTTTTGAAGCTTTCTGTAAAGCTGTTCAGCTCTTCTTTGCCTTCTGAGCCATTTTTCAATGCCTCAAAAACAGCTTCTGCGCCAAGCATGCCCGATTTCATTGCCGTGTGGGAGCCTTTGATCTTAGAAAAGTTCAGTGTGCCCGCATCACAACCTAGCAATAAGCCGCCAGGGAAGGTCATTTTTGGAAGGGCGTTGAAGCCGCCTTTAGTGATCGCTCTTGCACCGTATGCAACGCGTTTTCCACCTTCTAGGTACTTCTTGATTTCTGGGTGGTGCTTTAAGCGCTGAAATTCTTCAAATGGGCTTAAGTGCGGGTTCGAATACGAAAGGTCCGTGATAAGGCCGACATATGCTTGGTTATTTTCCAAGTGATACAAGAATGATCCGCCGGTAGAACCGCTTTCGCTTAGAGGCCAGCCAGCAGTGTGCACTACTTTGCCTGGTTGGCTAAGTTCTGGGTTGATGTCCCATAGCTCTTTAATTCCGATGCCGTAGTGTTGCGGATCTTTGCCTTCATCAAGGTTGAAGTTTTTGATCAGTGTTTTGCCTAGGTGGCCGCGACAACCTTCTGTAAATAGAGTGTATTTTGCTAGTAGTTCCATGCCCGGCATGTAGGTGTCTTTTTGGTCGCCGTCTACGCCAACGCCCATGTCGCCTGTTAGTACGCCGCGAACACTGCCGTCTTCGTTGTATAGAACTTCGTATGCTGCAAAGCCAGGGTACACTTCGGCACCTAAACCTTCTGCTTGCTCCGCGAGCCAACGACATACGTTGCCTAGGCTAACAATATAGTTGCCTTCGTTGTGCATGTTTTTCGGAACAAAGGCGTTCGGTATTTTAAGTGCTGATTCTTGGCCACGTAGCAAAAAGATATCGTCGCCCGTTACAGGGGTGTTCAAAGGTGCGCCAAGTTCTTTCCAGTTAGGAAAAAGCTCGTTTAGTGCGGTAGGTTCAAATACTGTTCCTGCCAAAATGTGCGCGCCAACTTCGGAGCCTTTTTCGACAACACAAACGCTGAGCTCGTGCTCTGCTTCTTGAGCTAGTTGAAGTAATCGGCAGGCTGCTGAAAGTCCAGCTGGACCACCGCCGACGATGAGTACATCAAACTCCATCGATTCACGTTCCACAATAGGTCTCCTAGTACAATAATGACAGTTATGTATGCTCGCTGAGGGTGTGCCGAGGTTTACTCCGGGCTGTGCTCACTGCATATCTATATTTAAAGCGCGCGATTATACCTGTTCGCGGTGCATTTCGCATCATTCGAATGCTATTTTTCAAACAACTGTTTGAATTTTACACAAAATGACTCTGAGTGCAAAAGAATTGATGAGATCTAAAGGTTGTCCATCTAACGTAATCTTGCATGTGTGCAAAGAATTCGGCCCGAGATAAGTAAGATTAATGCTCGGCATGTAGCATAATTTTTGGCCAACTATTGACCCTGTCGGCGTTTGGCGGCAGTATTATGCGCTCCGCGAAGTCGGGTTTTTTAGGAAAGGTCAAGTAAGTTATTGAATTTACAGTGTAAATCGACCTTTTCGCCGGTTCTCGTGTATAACGCCTACGTAGAGTGGCGGTATACATCTTCAATTCATTAAATTAAATAATGAGGAATCTATGAAGGTTCTGGTCGCTGTCAAACGAGTAATTGACTACAACGTCAAAGTACGTGTGAAGGCCGACAATACTGATGTCGATCTCACTAACATCAAAATGGCTATGAATCCATTTTGCGAAATTGCAGTTGAAGAAGCTGTGCGTCTTAAAGAGAAAGGGATCGCAACGGAAATCGTTGTTGTTTCTATCGGCCCTAAAACGGCTCAAGAGCAAATTCGCACGTCGCTAGCGCTAGGTGCGGATCGCGGTATTCTTATTGAAACCGACGAAACAGTGCAATCTCTTCAAGTTGCTAAATTGTTGAAAGCTGTTGTTGATCAAGAGCAGCCGCAACTAGTAATTCTAGGAAAGCAATCAATTGATTCTGATAACAACCAGACTGGTCAGATGCTAGCTGCACTGACAGGAATGGGGCAGGGTACGTTTGCTTCTGAAGTCGCCATCGACGGCGACAAAGTAAATGTAACTCGTGAAGTTGACGGTGGTCTGATGACTGTCGCGCTTAGCTTGCCTGCAGTTGTAACGACTGACTTGCGTCTTAACGAGCCACGTTATGCATCGCTTCCGAATATCATGAAGGCCAAGAAAAAGCCTCTTGATATGAAGACGCCAGCTGACTTTGGCGTCGATGTAGCTCCTACGGTTAAAACCTTAAAAGTAGAAGAGCCGCCTAAGCGCTCTGCTGGTATCAAAGTTGCTGATGTCGCTGAGCTTGTCGATAAACTGAAAAACGAAGCGAAGGTGATCTAAATGAGCATTCTAGTTATTGCAGATCATGATAATGCTAGCTTAAGGCCGGTTACTCTAAACGTTTTGGCTGCTGCAGCGGCGATCGGTGGCGACATCGATGTTCTTGTAGCGGGTGAAGGTTGTGGCGCAGCGGCAGATCAAGCAGCGAAAGCTGCAGGTGTAACGAAAGTATTGGTTGCGGACAACGCTGCATACGGTCATCACCTAGCTGAAAACTTGTCATTACTTGTTGCTGATTTAGGAAAAGGCTACACACACATTCTTACGTCGGCAGCGACAACGGGCAAAGACTTTTTGCCTCGTGTTGCGGCGCTTTTAGATGTTGCTCAAATCTCAGATATTATCAAGGTTGAGTCAGCCGATACTTTTGTTCGTCCAATCTATGCAGGTAACGCAATTGCGACTGTACAGTCTTCGGATGCAATCAAAGTACTAACTGTGCGTGGTACGGGTTTCGATCCTGTTTCTGGTGAAGGTGGTTCTGCTTCTGTTGAGTCTATCGATAATATACAAGATGCAGGCACATCAAGCTTTGTTGGCGAAGAAATGGCTAAGTCTGATCGTCCTGAACTAACGGCAGCTGAGATCGTAATCTCTGGTGGTCGTGGTATGCAGAATGGCGACAACTTCAAGCTGCTTGAGTCGGTAGCGGACAAGCTTGGCGCAGCAATGGGTGCATCTCGTGCAGCTGTTGACGCGGGCTTTGTTCCTAACGATATGCAAGTTGGCCAAACCGGTAAGATTGTTGCTCCTAACCTTTATATTGCTGTTGGTATTTCCGGCGCAATTCAGCACTTGGCTGGTATGTCAGGTTCGAAGGTTATTGTTGCAATCAACAAGGACGAAGAAGCACCTATCTTTCAGGTTGCTGACTACGGTCTAGTTGCAGACTTATTTGAAGCGGTTCCAGAATTGGACGCAGCTCTCTAAGCTAGCTTCTTATAAAAAACCGAGGTTGCTGTGTTAAAGCGGCCTCGGTTTTTTTTAGCATAAATTTTGCAGGCTAGAATTTAAGTGCAGTGAACTACCCAGCCGCGCTTCGCGACAACTAGGCTTCTTAAGTTAGGTGCTAGACCTAACTTAAGAACTTTGTACAGATCCTAGATCTAACCGCAGCAAGCTACGGACTTTCATTTTATCAGATCTTTTCTGCTGTACCATGGGCAACGCCCGACAGACTGTCCCAGTCTGCATTAATTCATTAATTCCGATTTGCGCAATATTGATTGCGCTGTTCCAGTCGCGACATTGCTTGTGGTCGCAAAAACGGCATTGAAACTCTCGATCATTTAGCGACAGTTCGTGCAAAGTTCCACACTGACTACAGGGCTTCGTTGAAGCGGCAAATCGGTTTATCTTATGGAACAGACCGCCCTCTCTCATCACTTTGTACTGCGTGAGATGAGTAATTTCAGACATCAAGTTATCCTGAGTCATGTGGCCGTTCCACTGCTGCATCGCCTTGACGTTCAAATCTTCGAACACAACCAAATCAAAGCACTTGGCTATCGTGCTAGAGACTTGGTGGCCAAAATCCAAACGTTGTCGCCGGATCTTATCGTGAATTGAAAGCAGGCGTTGCTTACTCTTTTGCCAACGTCTTGAGCCTATCTTTCTGCGGCTCAATTGACGTTGGACTTGTTTTAATTGATCGAAGGTTTGTTTTAAGTATTTAGGATTTTTGACGTACCAGCCATTGCTAGAAACAAGGGTGTGCTTGCTGTTGATATCAAAGCCGATAGGCGATTCCAATCTCTCTTTAGCAGGCTTTGCCTGTACCTCAACTGGAATCGATACTTCCCAGTAACCGTGGTGGTAACTCACCGTCACGGTCTTAATTTTGCCTGGCAGATTCCGATGATACCGAATAGGTACTTTACCCACTTTAGGGATGCTAATGGTCCCGTTTTCGATGCGAATGCAGTTGCCATTATTGACGGCTCGAAAGCTGTCGTTGTGGAGTTTCTTCTTTTTATAGCTCAATCGGTATTTCGGGAATCGCTGAATTCGATCTTTGCGAATCCCATTTTTCAATGATGTTTCAAGATCACGCACCACTTGCTGAGCCGCTGCTGAATCCATTTCTTTGAGCCACAAAAACTCTTCGAACTGCTTTAACTCTTTGATGAGGTTCGCCATCGCACCGTAAAACAAGAAGGTCTTGTCGAACTCATATCTTCGTTGATTCTCTGACAGCAGCAGGTTCCATATGCCACGAGCATACGCACCGAAACGGACAAGCTTTTCTTCTTGTTCCGGAGTTGGATAGATTCTGTAATTGTAACGTAGAGTCAGAGTATTAGAATGCATATACTGTATATTAATACAGGTAATATTTTATGCAATACCACAACCACAACAGACGAAAATATCTTCTTCTATTTCACGTAATATTTGTCGTGAAGTATCGGAAAAAGGTACTTAAAAATGACTTGGCAGAAACCGTGAAATTATCAGTATTAGATTGCGCTAAAGCTTCTAGTTTTGATGTGCCAGAAATGGAGGTGGATCAAGACCATTTGCATATGATGATCGATCTTAGCCCAAACTATTCGATCAGCCAGCTAGTGAGAAGGCTTAAGCAAACCACCAACAATGCATTATGGGAACGTCACGGTCGTTATCTCAGAAGGCAGTTTTGGCTTGAGAGAACGTTTTGGTCGGACGGATATTTTGCCGCCACCAATGAACTTTCTTTTATGCGAACATTCAAACTATTCAGCAGTACATTCGAAATCAGGGATAGGGCTTACATCCCAGCGACGCATGGCGATCACTGGGTTTTACGCCCCTAAATATAAAAAAAGGCCCAGCGCGAGTTGCGCCGGGCCTTTTGTATTGAGCCGTCTCGTCTTGAAGTTGGCTTACATGTCGTAGCCTTTTTCTTCGTGTTGTGAGAGGTCTAGGCCATTGTACTCATCTTCTTCATCGACGCGTAAACCTAGTGCCGCATCAACTACTTTTAAGATGATCCATGTAACGACAGCGGTGTAGATGGCGGTGCTAAAAATTCCGGTTAGCTGAGCGCCAAGTTGGCTTGGAATGTCAGTGTTGTCGCCACCAAAGCCATAGCCGCTAAATGCGCCTAATTCCGTTGCACAGAATATGCCGACTAAAAACGAGCCGAGTATTCCGCCCACTCCGTGAACTGGGAATACATCTAAGGAATCATCTATCTTAAGCTTTTGCTTAATAAATAGGGTGGCGTAAAAACACACGATACCTGCACTAAAGCCAATGACAATAGCTGCGGCAGGGCTAACCGAGCCTGAGGCGGGAGTGATCGTGCCTAAGCCTGCGACCATGCCTGTTACGACACCGAGAACGGAAGGCTTGCCGAATTTTCGCCATTCGCATGCCATCCAAGCTAATGCTCCGGTGGCCGCCGAAAGGTGTGTTGCAACAAGAGCCATGGCTGCATTTTCGTCTGCTGCCAGAGCGCTGCCTGCGTTAAAACCGAACCATCCAACCCATAGCATACCTGCGCCAGTCACTGTCATCGTCATGTTGTGTGGAGGCATTCCGGTTTGTGGCCAGCCTTTACGATTACCGATCACGAGAGCGGCAACAAGTGCGGCAACGCCTGCGGTGATGTGTACTACGATACCTCCCGCAAAATCTAGAACGCCTAGCTCACTTAGCCAGCCTCCGCCCCAAACCCAATGGCATACAGGTGCGTACACGGCAAGAAGCCAGATACTGCTGAACCACAACATGGAAGAGAACTTCATGCGTTCCGCAAATGCGCCAACGATTAGCGCGGGTGTGATGACGGCAAACGTCATTTGGAAGACTGCGAAGAGCGCTTCAGGAATAGTTCCAGAGACAGAGTCTTTGGTCACTTGGGCCATAAATAGATTGTCTAGGCCGCCAATCCACGCGTTGCCTTCGCTGAACGCAAGTGAGTAACCCGCGACGTACCAAAGAACAGACATTAGGCAGGTCAGTGTAAAGCATTGCATTAAAATGGAGAGCACGTTCTTGCTGCGTGTTAGGCCGGCATAAAAAAGTGATAGTCCAGGGATGGTCATAAAAAGAACAAGAGCAGTGGCGGTCAGAACCCAGGCAGTGTCTGCACCAACTATGCCATCCGCTGCCATTACCGTAGACGGCAAAAAAAGTGCCATCAAAAGGCTAAGAGTTTTCATTGTTAGAATCCGTTTGAAAATTTGGTTACTAAATTGTCTATGAATGGGCGTCTAAATTGCTTCGTCGCCATTTTCGCCTGTGCGAATACGAATAGCTTGTTCAATATCGCTAACGAAGATTTTCCCATCGCCAATTTTCCCGCTGTTCGCTGCGCTGATGATCGCTTCAACGGCTTGGTCCACGGTATCATTGGCGACCACTAGCTCAAGCTTTAACTTTGGCACGAAGTCAATAACATATTCTGCACCACGGTAGAGTTCGGTGTGGCCTTTTTGTCGGCCAAAGCCTTTTACTTCAGAAATTGTCATGCCCAATAGACCGATGTCGGTTAATGCAGTCCGAACGTCTTCTAGCTTAAATGGTTTAATAATGGCTGTGATGAGTTTCATTGTTTGGGGGCTCTCCTAAAATGAGCTATTAAGCTCGGGTGATTTCATTTTTTTGTGCGGAATTATTGTTATTAAGGCTTGTTTTTATTGGTCCCGCTAAGCTAATCAACTTACGCTATTTTTTCAACTTTCTTACGCGCTTTTGTCGGGATAAATGTGACAAAGTGCGCGGCGCATGCTTAAACTGGAAAAACTAGACCTCTAAACGTTTATCTATGCTGTTTATCAAACTTTCGAACTTCTATTTTTTTTACTTTGCTCTGCTGGGTGTTATGGCGCAATATCTTGGCCTGTACCTGTCAGAAAAGGGCATGTCTTTGGTTGAGGTGGGTCAACTAACGGCGATCCTAATGGCGACGAAAATATTTGCGCCTAATGTATGGGGCGCTTTGGCAGATAAAACGCAAAAACGTCTGCGCTTAGTGCGATTGGGTGCGCTTTTAACATTGCTTGGCTATCTTGGCTTCTTTTGGGCGGATTCGTTTCTTGACTATGCTCTGGTAATCATTGGGTTTAGTTTCTTCTGGAACGCCATATTACCGCAATTTGAAGTGATCACTTTGTATAGTCTGGGTGCGCAACATGATCGCTATAGTCTAATTCGTCTTTGGGGGTCGGTTGGCTTTATTGTGGCCGTGGTGGCTGCCGGTGAATTGTTCGAACTATTTAGCCTTGGTTTGTTTCCTTGGTTTTTATTGTTGATTATTACGGCGATCTTATCTTCTACGTTCCTGCACTATGACGAGCCCTTACTGGTCGCTTCGCATGAGCGATCTCAGGTTAGTTTCAAAGACGAGTTGCGTGCAGGGCGTGCTTACCTCTTTTTTATAAGTTGTTTTTTACTTCAGGTTTCACATGCAGCGTATTACACCTATTTTAGTCTTTATCTTGAGTCGCTTGGCTACAGTAAAGTACATATCGGTTGGTTGTGGGGCTTAGGTGTTGCGGCTGAGGTACTGTTATTTATCTATATGCATAAGTGGCAGGCGCGAACTCCTTTAAAGCTCATAATGCTCGTGGCATTGCTTGCTACTCTGGTTCGGTGGTTACTCATTGCTTGGTTTAGCGATCAATTTTTCGTTTTATTGCTAGCTCAGTGTCTGCATGCATTTTCCTTCGGAGCAATGCATGCCGCTGCAATTCAGTTTGTGCATAAGCACTTTTCGCAAGAAAACCAGGGCAAGGCTCAAGCGCTTTATAGTAGCAGTGGTTTTGGTCTCGGTGGTGCAACAGGGGCAATTTTGTGCGCAGCGATCGTTGCGTCTTATGGCTATGCTTCAGCGTTTTTGATGAGTGCGGCGGTCGTATTTGTAGCGTCGTTTTGCTTGATTCCCATTGTTGTGCCTGCAGGCAGTTTAGGTGATCGAAGTGATCGTTAATTTCTAGCGGATAGGCGGCTAGTAGATTGGAGGCCGAAAATCGGTAATAGTTTTTTAAGTGGCGTTGAATAAAAAACATAAGGTCAGGAAAAAAATTCGTATTTCAATTGGGCGAAAATCAAATTTATGTCTATGCTTTCTTTAATGAAACTAAGCTAATCACATTTTTAATGGTTTAGCTTTGGAAGTAAAAATAAAGATCAGTCCCTTATCACTTCTGATTCGCTTGAAAATTTTCATAATCAGAAGGGAAATAATCGCAAACCTTTGCGATAGCTAAAACTTACGGAGTAGCGTTCGATGACAAAAACAACACCGTTGTCGCGACACATTCGCAAGATGCCTCTGGCACTTGCTGTTGCGGCATCCATCTCCACCTCTGCTAGTGCATTTCAGTTTTACATTGGCGACTACGAGGCAAGCCTTGATACCACATTAACAGCTGGCGCAAGTTGGCGGACCGAAGATCCTGGTGCCTATAATGTCGGCAGAGGTAACGGCTATTGGGGTACCGATCAGAATGCTGGGAATGGAAAGTATGGCGCTCTAGGCGCGTCCATTAACAGTGATGATGGTAATTTGAATTTTGAAAAGGGCGATACCTTTTCAGAAGTAATTAAAGGCAGTACCGACTTCTTGATTCGTGGCGATACCTTTGGTGCCTTCGTTAGAGCACGTTACTGGTATGACTTCGTGCTAGAAGATCAAAATTTCGCGAGCGATGGTATTAACCCTCCTCGACAGCTAAGCAAAGACGGTGCGGACGATGCATCTGGCGCCGAGATACTTGATGCTTACATATACGGTGATTTTTACGTAGGCGACCTTCCGCTTAACGTGCGCCTAGGTAAGCAGGTTGTGAGCTGGGGTGAATCTACGTTTATTTTTAACGGTATTAACGTCGTTAACCCGGTTGACCTTGGCGCTCTGCGTTCTCCTGGTGCAGAGGTTAAAGATGCCTTGCTTCCGGTCAATATGCTTTACGGTTCTTTG
>JAWUYI010000035.1:0-17939 GCA_034110885.1 Oleiphilaceae bacterium | reverse complement strand
GGCTTTGCCTACGTACTGAAGCTTGTCTTAGCCGTCAAACATTCTGTATCCGCCAGCGGAATTTGAAAGATTTTTAATAAAAAACTTTGGGTCGAAGTTTGCTTGAGCCGAGTTAGATGAGTGCTCGCTACTGGACGCCATCTACTTCTAATAGCCCGTATTTAACTGCTCGAAGGGTAAGTTCAACATCACTATTGATACCTAATTTTTCAAATATACGGTAACGATATGAGTTTACTGTTTTAGGGCTAAGGCATAACACATCAGAGATATTTTGTACTTTTTGACACTCCATGATCATGGAGGCTATTTGCATTTCACGATCAGAAAGTTGGTCAAAGGGACTGCCAGGAGATCCTAGCGCCATAGATTGGGCAATATCAGCACTTAAGTACCGCTCACCGTTATAAACCTTAACGATTGCACTGATAATTTCTTGGATATGGCTACTCTTAGAAACGTAAGCCGCAGCGCCTGACTCCAGCACTCTCTTTACATGAGGGTCATCTGTACAAGAAGAAACCACCACAATCTTGGTCGTGCCACAGCCCTGATGGATTCGACGGGTAGCTTCGACGCCACCAATACCGGGCATCTTTATATCCATAAGCACAACGTCAGGGCGTAATTGCTTTACCTTCTCTAACGCTTCTTCACCAGAACCCGCTTGGCCGACCACGCGAATCTTACCATCGTCTTCTAGCATTCTAGCGATTCCGGCACGAATCAAATCATGATCATCTACAACAAGTACGTTTATCACTGCGCTCTACTCTAGCACTAGACCTAAGGTCCACATTTACTTTTCGCGCCTAATACTGAGAAACCAAACCTAGGTTAACCAATAAAAGGCTTATGCTTCATTCTAAGCTAGATCTGAAACAAATGGGAATCTTTGGTTCACATTCTTCATGCAATATCAGCCATTTAGCGACTTCTCGAGGTAAATACGACACAGCGACTAGCGATAATCTGAAACGCCTGCTACCTGCACTCCCAAAATCTAACTATCAAAAGAATAACTCGATAGATTTGCAAAAAGTAAAAACACTGTATACATTTACAGATACTGTATATCGAAACAGCCCAACCTAACCCGCACATGAGCATGGAATCTTGCATGGAAAAGCTAACGAAACGCCAATCTGAAGTCCTGGACTTAATCCGGAGCCATTTAGAAGAAACTGGCTACCCACCAACGCGAGCAGAAATTGCTAGCGCTCTAGGGTTTCGCTCCCCTAATGCTGCAGAAGATCACATCAAGGCTCTTGCTAAGAAAGGTGCCATAGAAATCGTACCGGGCGCCAGCAGAGGTATTCGCGTTCCACAAACAGCACCCGCCGGCCTTCCGATCGTTGGACAGGTCGCTGCCGGAAATCCAATTTTAGGTGAAGAGAACATTGAAGATTACTGCTCTCTTAAGCCTGAATTCTTCTCGCCCTCAGCAGACTACCTTTTAAAGGTGAGAGGGATGAGCATGAAAGACATTGGCATTTATGACGGGGATTTACTAGCGGTTCACAAAACCGAACAAGCTCGTAATGGGCAAGTTGTGGTCGCGCGAATTGAAGACGAAGTTACTGTTAAGCGTTTCTTCAAAAACAAATCCACCGTTGAGTTACATGCGGAAAATGAAGAGTTCGAACCTATTATCGTCAATTTAAAAGAACAGAGCCTTAGCATTGAGGGTTTGGCGGTAGGAGTAATACGCAAGGAGACAATCCAATGAATGATTTATACCTACAACAAAATTTAGCCCTGGCTCCCATCGCCGATGTTATCGCTCCCGTCGACGAGCCATCAGTCAAAGCAAACGTTACAGAAATAATTATCGCGAAAGACAAGGCCGATAGCGTACAACTGCTATTGCCTATGCTGACTAAACTGAATCAAGAAAAGAGATGGCTAGCGTGGATAGACCCGCCAATGGAGTTGCTAAAGAAGTGGCAACAGCAAAGCGGTAATAACGGAAATGACATTATGGTTCTGCGCTCAAGCTCACAGCACAGCGCAATTAACTTGTGTGAAAAGGCACTTGCCGCTGGAACCTGCCATGCAGTGATCTTATGGACCGATCTTCTGTCTAGCGATGCATTTTCAAAAATTGAGAGCGCATCAGCGAAAGGCGACAGCCATGGAATAGTGCTACGTGCTAGATAGACTTCTAGCCTGTTGGTCTAGGTCTAGGCTTAAACTTAAATATAGCTCGAGCTACAAGGATGTAGGTCTGCTAAAAAAGATAAAATCATACCGAATACGCACATACTAATGCAGCGTTTGAACGTCTTCTTGATCTTGCTTAGCCTCATGAGCATCCTTAGACATTGTTGACGCTTTCTGAACCCCTGCGCCAATCATCGCTTTCACAATATCTGCCAGATCACCGCCAACAAAGTCTTGAACCTCACCAGAAAACTGAATTGTGACTAAAGGTTCGTCATCACTATCTAATCTCCTAAGCGCAAACCCGCCGTCTTCTTGCTCTACAATTTCCAAAAACGAACGATCACTCATACTGACTCCAAAAATAAGACTCTGCGACACACTCGTCTAAGCTCTATAAAACGCGCAACCTAGCCAAAAGCTAGAACTCATGTTTCGCTACTACGAATTTGAAGATAAATTGTAACATTATTACCACTCAACTTGCCTGCTTCGCACCTCATTAATGTGCTGTTTTAATGCAATTAACATTAGGTTTAAGTCCTTCAAACCATACTTATAAGACAAAGCTCGGATCTCTACCTGAGCAAGAGACAATGCATTATAAGGCGCATCAGACGGAATGCCCTTCGAGGGAGTTTCTGTAGTGTTTTCAATGTTTGGAGCTATGCATGATTCGAGCTCGAGATAAGCACTTACCCAGCTTTCTTTCTCTAGGATGTTCTGCTTCAAGACCACCACATCAGGAGTATCCTCTGAATACCAATCGCAAAGGGAAGCAAACGAACGAAGCGTTGGTACCTTTTGCTTCGGCGCAAGTAACTCGCTTAATTCATTCAACCAACAAAGCCATGCCTCTTTCATTGCAAGTACTGCAGCATTACTGCTCAACTTAAAAGCAAGCGAACTAGCATCTGAAGTTGGCAGTGCTTCGCAAGTCTCCAACGCTTTTTGCGCATAAAACAATTGGGAATTCGTTTTGTTCCGCCACTCACTCATAAAGAGCCTCCTAATAACTTGTAAATTATACGTTTTTTAGACTTTAAGGGGCACCGAAACTTGAAGAATTCCCACCTTTGAACTTTACTGAATAAATATATTGGGTAAAAGGATAATAATCCCTAATGAGCACGCGGGTACTAATTTGCGACGACTCGAAACTTGCACGAAAACAAATGGCATATTGCCTCCCCGAGGATTGGGACGTTGATGTATCATTTGCGGAGCATGGAGCCGATGCACTTGAAAAAATCAAAGCGGGACAAGCGGACGTATTGTTCCTAGACCTCAACATGCCTGTCATGGATGGCTACGAGACTCTCGAGAACATTTCGCTCTTAGACTTACCCTGCATGACGATTGTTGTTTCAGGTGACATTCAGCCTGAAGCTCGGCAGCGCGTAAAGAAACTGGGTGCTATCGACTTCATGAAAAAGCCTGTCGACTCAGGCCTCTTGATCAGCCTTCTTGACGCATACGGCTTATACAGGCCCGAACCGGAAAGTGTGGTAAGTAACACAGCCAAAGCAATTGCTTCGGTGACGGAAGTTAATCACCGCGAATATATGCAAGAAATCACTAACGTTGCGATGGGCCAAGCGGCCGACCTACTGGCACGTTCATTAAACGTCTTCGTTAAACTTCCAATTCCAAATGTCAATATCATTGAAGTTGGCGAACTAGAGATGGCACTAAGCCTCACCGAAACTGAAGACGGTTCTAGCTTTTCTTCCGTATGCCAAGGTTTTATTGGAAGTGGTATTTCTGGCGAGGCCTTGCTGATCTTTAGTGACTCTAGCTTTACCGATATGGCTCAGCTCTTGGAATACACCGGCGAAATTGACCGAACTGCCGAACTAGAGCTATTGATGGAGTTTGCAAGTATTTTGAACGGTGCTTGCATCAACGGCATTGCCAAACAATTGGACCTTATTTTTAGTCAAGGTCACCCTGTAGTGCTCGGCCAGCATGTTAAAGCAAGCGAACTCATTGGCGCTAATGCAAATCACTGGAAGCAAACGCTCGCTATAGAGATTACCTACGAAATAGAAAACTACAATATTGTCTGTGATCTTCTCTTGCTGTTTACGGAAGATTCCCTAGACAATCTATACGAACAAATTAACTACCTTTCGAACTGAACCCTATGGATCAAGCACTAGAACAAATGAAAGAGTTTCACTGGCTCTTGGATATGATCCAAACCGTGGATGTGGGATTAGTTGTCATAGAAAAAGATTTTACCGTTAAAGTTTGGAATGGCTTCATGGAAAGTCACAGCGGGATCGGAACTGACAAAATTCGTGATCATAGTTTGTTTGAATTCTTTCCGGATCTGCCGCAAGAGTGGTTAAAAAAGAAAGTGAACACAGTATTCACACTTAAAAACCGGTCATTTATGACATGGGAGCAACGCCCCTATCTATTTGAATTTAAAAACTACCGCCCGATCACTGGTACCGAAAAGTACATGTACCAGAACGTCACTATTTCGCCTCTCACCTCTATAGATGGCAGCGTCAAACAAATCGTTATCATCATTTATGATGTTACCGACAGTGTATCGAACAGGAAAGCTCTCGAACGCGCCAATTCGAAACTTGAGCTTTTGAGCCGCACTGACCGCTTAACAAACTTGAATAACCGAGGCTACTGGGAAGAGTGCTTAGGGCGTGAATTCTCGCGTTTCAATCGCTATAAAACGGAATGCTCTGTTGTGATGCTAGACATAGACCACTTTAAAAAGGTCAATGACACCTTTGGACATCAAGCTGGCGATGCGGTTATTCGTAGAGTCTCTGAGATCATACAAGATAATTTACGAAAAACTGACATTGCAGGGCGATACGGTGGCGAAGAGTTTGGGATCATTCTTGAGAACACCGATGCAGAATCAGCCGTTGTTTTCTGCGAACGACTAAGAAAAGAAGTTGAAGCATGCGTCGTGGTTTATGACGGAGTCGAAATAAGGTTCACCATTAGTTTGGGGATCAGCGAAGCGACCACCGACCTTGCAAATTACACTTCTTGGCTTGAACAGGCCGATCATGCCTTATATGCAAGTAAAGAAGGTGGTAGAAATCAAACTTGGGTCTACGAGAAAGAGTAAGTACACTACCCGCTTTTGAGACTCCAATAATGAGAGCGGCCAAGCGTTGAACATTTGTCATGTAAATTTAGCTCGAGGATTTAGCGGTGGCGAAAGCCAGACCATTCTTCTGATAAAAGAGCATTTACGCCTCGGCTATTCGGTCACTGTCGTCGCAAAGAAAGACAGCGCCTTCGCGCTATCCTGCAAAGCTATCTCCGTTACCTTATTAGAAACTCCGCACTTCCTGTTAAACCACTCAAGGCATATAACCCAAGCGTGCGACTGCATTCATGTGCATGAAGGTCAGGCTATCTACTGGGCGCTGATTCAAAACTTTCTGCACAAAACCCCGTATTTAGTCACGCGACGAATAAACAATCCGTTTAAGAACAAACGGCTTTCGAAACTTGCCTATCAAAAAGCGAGCTCGATTGTTGGCGTTAGCAGCGCCATAGAGCGAGCGGCTAAAGAACAGTTCCCTGCAGCGAATGTATGCACGATCCCAGATTCTCCAGTTGCCTACAAAGTAGATGAAGACGCGGCACTGAAGCTAACAGAACGCTTCCATGACCGCTTTTTAGTTATACAGGCGGCAAAGCTCGAAAAACCGAAAGGCCATGCGGTCACCATAAGCGCCGCGCGCGTGCTGGAAGCGTCACACCCTAGTATTCAGTTTTGTATTTTAGGCGACGGTCCCGAACGAGAACAACTCGAACGTTTAGCGCAAGGACTAAGCAACATTGAATTTATGGGACACCAAACCGACATGGGTAGCTGGTTTGCGGCAGCAGATTTACTGGTTTTACCCTCTTATCGGGAAGGCATGGGCTCTGTGCTCTTAGAAGCGAGCCTAGCTGGCGTGCCAGTCATTGGCACAAAAGCCGGAGGAATACCTGATGCAATCAAGCATGAAACCAATGGCTTGCTCATTGAAATTGGTGACAGTAAGGGTTTAGCTAAAGCCATTCTCCGTATCAAAGACGATACACAGTTACGCGCTAAAATTAAGCAGGAAACCCCCGACTTTATAAAAGATTTTGACATCCAAGCGTGTGCAAAACGCTATACCGAGCTCTATCAAAGCGCATGAAACAAGCTATTCTCAGAAATGTAGCACCGCTCACTTTGCCAGTACTGTTCGGTTACGTGCCAATGGGTATGGCCTTTGGTGTGCTCTTTGTAGAGCTTGGCTATGCTTGGTATTTTTCAACCATCATGGCCATGTTAATTTTTGCGGGCGCTGCACAATTCATGGCCGTAGGACTCCTCGCCGCAGGCGCGGGTATGACAGAAGTGCTAGTCACAACCCTACTTCTAAACTCTCGACATATGTTTTATGGCCTATCTCTACTGCAAGAATTCAAGGTAAAGGGTTGGCGACGCTGGTATTTGATATTCGGGCTTACAGACGAAACCTACTCACTATTAACCAGCCTAAAACCAAAAGATCACGAAATCATAGATCCAGATACTCAATCTGAAAAACAGCTGTATATTACTTTTTTAAACCATGGTTATTGGATCATAGGCTGCACTCTTGGCGCCGTTCTGGGGCAGGCTATTCAGATTGACACGCAAGGCTTGGACTTCATTCTCACCGCACTGTTTATGGTGCTCGTCATCGAGCAATACAAAACCGTGCAACAAATTTTCCCCTTCGTTATTGCCTTGGCCGCAGGCATAGTTACTCTCATGTTGGCCGCACCTGAGAATATGCTACTAATATCGCTGTCCCTTTCACTCGTGTTGCTCCTTTTCCGATATAAGGTGCAACCATGGAACTAGACTACTTACTGGTATTTATCGCGACTATGGCTGCCGCGACGTTTGCGACCCGCGCACTACCGTTTTTGATATTTAAAGACCAACAACACCCTGTCATTCTGTTTTTGGGCAAGTACCTGCCCCCAACAGTTATGACACTGCTTGTACTGTATTGCCTTAAAGGTGTGAACTGGAGTGGAGGAAACCATGGCATTCCAGAGTTGGCCTGCCTAAGCGTTGTGATTGCAACGCACTTAGTCTTTCGTAACGCCTTAGTCAGTATTTTTAGCGGAACCGCTCTTTATATGGCATGGGTACAAGGCGCTTTGTTTTAAAAAGACGCCTCAACACATATTCAACTAGCCTTTATTCTGGTCTGCATAAGGCTTCATATACTTGTAAAACACACCGTTGGCGTTTGACCAAGAAATTGCTAGCCCTCGCCATCCAGCCAAAAAGCCACCCTTCAAAATATAGCTCTCTAAAAAACGCCACATGGCCTTCAAAAGAATAATACTAGGTGGGTAGGTTTTACCGCTCTGTCGATTAATCTCAGTATAACGATCTACCTTCTGCAAAAACTGTCCAAGCTCCTGAACTGCATTATGCTCAATTGCCTGAGGGATCTTTTTAACGTAACTACCAGCATGAAGTTTGATCGACTCATGCACATCATTGTCGTTAAAATTATGGGCATCGCGGTTAAACAAGCGCACTAACCAGTCGCCCCCCCAACCCGCATACTTAACCCATTTTCCCATCAAAAAATTCTTGCGCAATATTTTCACCGCAAGCGTTGAATCCTGAGTAGGGTCCCAGCTTTCAAGATACTCTGACAACTCAAGCGTGACCATTTCATCGGCATCTAGGGATAGCACCCAATCATTGTTTGAGCACGCTACGGCAGCTTGCTTGGTTTTCCCAAACCCCACAAACTTGCCTTCAAATATCACGACATTAGGATAAACCGCTGCAATCGAAAGCGTTTCATCCATAGAGCCGTTGTCATATAAAACAACTTCCCGGAAGTTTCTCAACGAATCAAGCGTTTCTTTTAACGTGCTTTCAGCGTTTTTTACAATAATGACAGCACTAACATGCTCAATCATTTTTTTTATTTCCTAAACTTGGCAAGCACCAATAGTGGACAAGATTTATCAATATGGCAATCACAGAACGACTCAAGGCTAAGATTCTTCTAAACAACAAACATAAAAAAAGGGAGCCAAGCTATCTGAGCAAATAACGCCACAGACTAGGGCTCCCAATGAGGGATAAAAACTACTTTTGAATTACGCTTACTTAGACAAATCTAACAGCAATTTGTTCAGCCTACTTACAAATGCCCCAGGCTCTTTAAGTTGATCACCCATTGCAAGCACCGCTTGATCAAACAGAACGTGAGTTAAGTCGTTAAAACGCTCATCGTCTTGTTCCGTATTAAGCTGTTTCACAAGCGGATGTTCTGGGTTGATCTCGAAGCTAGGCTTAGACTCCGGAACCGATTGACCCGCAGCTTCCATGATTTTCTTCATTTGCGCGTCCATGTCGTGAGCACCAGCAACTAAACATGCAGGACTATCGGTTAGGCGGTTCGTCACTCGTACGTCGTCAACTTTGTCAGCAAGCAGTTCTTTGACTTGCTTGAGCAGACTCTCATACGTTTTGCTCGCTTCTTCCTTCTGCTTCTTATCTTCTTCAGCTTCAATTTCACCTAGGTCTAACTCGCCCTTAGTGATGTCTTGAAGGTGCTTGCCTTCAAAATCCGAAAGATAAGAAATCATCCAACCGTCGATGCGATCACTTAGTACGAGCACTTCGATACCTTTCTTGCGGAAGATCTCCATGTGCGGACTAGAAATACCTGCAGCATAGGTTTCAGAACTAACGTAGTAGATTTTTTCTTGGTTCTCTTGCATGCGAGAAACATAGTCTTCTAGAGAAACGCTCTGTTTGTTATCACCGGCGGTTGAAGCAAAGCGCAGTAACTTAGCTAATTTTTCTTTATTCGAGAAGTCTTCACCAACGCCTTCTTTAATGACCTGACCAAACTCTGTCCAAAATGACTGATACTTCTCAGCATCATTTTTCGCCATCTTAGAAAGCATGTCCAAGATACGTTTAGTAAGGCCAGTCTTCATGCTTTCTACTGCGCGATCGCTTTGTAGAATTTCTCGAGATACGTTTAGAGACAAGTCTCGCGTATCAATTACACCCTTAACGAAGCGCAAGTAAAGAGGCAAAAACTGCTCAGCCTCGTCCATGATAAATACACGCTGAACGTAAAGCTTCAGTCCACGTGGAATATCACGGTTATACAGATCAAATGGTGCTTTCGCAGGAAT
Source organism: Oleiphilaceae bacterium (assembly GCA_034110885.1). GTDB lineage: Bacteria > Pseudomonadota > Gammaproteobacteria > Pseudomonadales > Oleiphilaceae > PZPK01. The sequence goes on along the minus strand of JAWUYI010000035.1, from coordinate 8,576 downwards.
ATACAGCAAGCTTGTGTAATCCAATTTACCTTCAACACGGTTGTGCGACCATGTAAGAGGGTCTTGAAAATCATGCGAGATATGCTTATAAAAAGAGGTGTAATCTTCATCAGAAACTTCTGACTTTGAAAGCGTCCACAAAGCAGTCGCTTCGTTCACAGTTTCATCTTCTGGCTCTTTAGCCTCTTCACCTTCTTCAACTGGCTCTGGCTGTGACTTCATTACAACAGGGAACGAAATATGGTCCGAATATTTTTTAACTAGGCTACGCAAACGCCAGCCGTCAGCAAACTCTGCTTCATCGTCTTTTAGGTGCATTACAATAGAGGTGCCGCGCTCAGCTCTTTCTACCGATTCAATAGTGAACTCACCTTCACCAGCCGAAGACCAACGTACGCCTTCGTCTGCTGGGGTGCCAGCACGACGCGTAAAGACATCAACATGCTTCGCAACAATAAATGCAGAATAAAAACCAACACCAAACTGACCAATCAACTGCGAGTCTTGTTTACTGTCACCGGTTAAGTTCGACATAAAGTCAGAGGTACCCGACTTCGCGATGGTACCCAAGTTTTGCACCACTTCGTCGCGCGTCATGCCGATACCATTATCAGTAATCGTCACTGTTTTGGCATCGGTATCGAAGTCGATACGAATTTTTAGATCACCATCATCTTCGTATAATGCATCGTTAGACAAGGCTTCAAAACGCAATTTATCTTCCGCATCTGAAGCGTTAGAAATAAGCTCTCGAAGAAAAATCTCTTTGTTGCTATACAAAGAATGAATCATCAAATGAAGAAGCTGTTTTACTTCGGTTTGAAAGCCTAGGGTTTCAGCTTTTGCACTCACATTTTCCGATGCAGACATAGAAATAATCTCTCTTGTGTTAGGTGATTTTAAAATAAACTCTGCAGTAGACCTTAGCCGCACTGCTTTCTTCCATGAAGCAAATGTTGGGGCAGTACGTTTTAATTCAAGGGCAGGTCCTCAAAAATTTCCCACAACAAGCTGCACACAATTACTCTGCTTATGTTTTAATGCTTCCACATTTCCCAACAAAGAATTCAAGTCATGCTGCGCATTTTCGTTATCCTATTATTTTCTGTTGTAGTTTTCATCGGGCTAGGGGCAGCTCTGCTCGACGCTCGTTATGGTGGAGGTGATGCATTTCCCGACCGCAGCTCTGACCCAATGCTTAGCGAAGACGCCTTGCAACTGGTGGCAGACATAGAGTTTCCTCCAGGCAATATTGCAAGCAGCCAAAACGGGCGAATTTTCTTTACCTTTCACCCGGAGGGGAGGCCTGATTACAACATTGCAGAACTAGTAGATGGTAAGGCTCAACCGATTGCTTTCGAAAGCGATACGCCTCTAGAGCTAGAGACCGTTTTATCACTCCGAATAGACCAACAGAATCGTTTATGGCTGCTTGATTACGCTAACCATGGGACCGGCCAACCAAAAATTGTCGCTATTGATTTAGACAGCATGAAAGTGGTTCATCAACATAACTTTTCGAGTGAAATCGTAGGTTTGGGGTCGCACCTTAACGACTTCCAAGTAGACACCAAAGGTCAGTTCATCTACATCGCAGATGCCAGTATTTTCGGAAAAGATCCTGCCGTCATTGTATACGACATTCAAAACAAAACCGCTCGTCGTGCGATCGAAGACCATGACTCGGTGCTCGCCGACAACTACATTCCCGTAGTAGAGGGTGAAAAAATGCTCATGCTTGGCTTCTTCGCTGTGCGACCGGGCGTTGACTCAATCGCCCTAGACCGCCGTAACGAGTGGTTATATTTTGCACCTGTAAGCGATGATTACATGCATCGAGTACGCGTAAGCGACCTTCATAACCCAGAGCTAGGTACAGAAGAATTACACGCAAGAATAGAGCCCTTTGCGCTGAAAACAATGAGTGACGGCATTACAACCGACAACGAAGGTAACATCTACATTTCAGATCTTGAACATTCGGCCATTGTGCAAATGAACTCAAAAGGTGAACTGAAAACGCTGTATAAAAATACCAAACTGCGCTGGCCAGACGGGTTTAGCTTTGGCCCCAATGGCGATTTATATGTCACAGCAAGTTCACTGCAAGATGTGATGCTTAAACCCGCCAGCTATATTGCCCAAAAGGGCCCATACCAGATATTTAAATTAAACACCGGCGCCACGGCAACGCCTGGTCATTAACGCGTATTTTCTGTCTGAAGGTAGAGCACTTTACATAGAAAAATTTACTGGAAAACCACACAAAAATGGCGACTTATGAGTCGCCATTTTCGATTGCCTTGCCTTTCCCTGCCCTAGCCTGCCTACTCAAGTAAGAAGTGCGCCCTTGCCAGTGCAATAGGTTTATCTTGGTCGTCTTGCCAAGCATGCACCTCTACATTTGCAATTCGCCCACCTTGACGCGTTACAGCGCAATGAGCAAAGGTGTCTTTGTCTTGCCCTGCTCTTAAATAATCAACAGAGAAATCGATAATCTTAGGGAACTTGGAGCTCGGGTGGGACGCTAGCAAGTGCAAGGCACCTGACATTTCCATAAAGCCGCCAAGCACGCCGCCATGAATTGCCGGCAAAATCGGGTTACCGAGGTTACCCGGCTTCTGCCTTAACTTAAATACGCCCAAACTTTTGTCTTCAAACTCGACACCGATGTGCTGAGCATAAGGAATCGCTTTGACCAAGGCGTCAAAGTCCCCCGACTCAACCGCTTGGTTTCTCAGTTCCACAAAGTCCACTTTTTCCGAATTGCCCTCAGGAAGCACAAGCTCCGGAAGCTTCACGTCACGCGTCATAAATTCGAGTGACGGAATTCCTTTAGAGCCCATGCGCATAAACGTCGCAACACAATGCGCAACGGTACGGTCAACCTGGTAGGCTTCACAGCGCATAAACAATATGTTCGACGTAACCCTATAACAACTCGCTCGCGCATACACAGCTTGCCCCGGCTTAGCCGAACGCATGTAGTCGACCCGCAAGTCCAGCGTTGGGCATAATTCAAACTCGGGCATCGCACACAAAACCGCCGCTCCCGCGGTTGTGTCCATCAAAGTGGTAATTGCACCACCATGAATAACCTGAGTATCTGGGTTACCTACAATTCCCGAGCTATAGGGAAGCTCTAAAATCAACTCATTCTCGCGCGCAGAAGTCACCTTAATACCAAGCGCCTGACACTGAGCTAATGCGCCAACAAATTCATCGACTTGGTCGAACAACTGACTTTCATCCCGCATACTCTCTAATCCATCCTCAAAGTGAAGCGGGCATTATAGTGAACTAGATCACAAAACATAAGCCATTCGTCACGCATCTAGGCAAGTCTTGCTTTTGCCCCTGACTCTCCGTAGCCTAAAGACATCAAGCTAATTATAAATAACACCACACTCAACACAACGAGCATTCAGCATGAGCAGTACTTCACCTCTAGCCACGCCCTTATCGTTACCTTGCGGTACTACTATCCCTAATCGCTTAGGAAAAAGCGCAATGACTGAGGGGCTCGCAAACAAAGGGGATACCCCTAGCGAAGCGTTAAACACCTTGTACCGGACCTGGTCACTCGGCGGCACAGGGCTGCACATTACCGGTAACGTCATGGTTGACCGGCGCTATCTAGAACGCGCAGGCAATGTTGTTCTTGAAGACGACAGCAACCTGGAGCTTTTCAAGACCTGGGCTCAAGCAGGGCAAGTTGGCGGTAACCACCTTTGGGTTCAGCTTAATCACCCTGGCAGACAATGTCCTAAGTTGGTGAACAGCAAGCCCTTATCGCCTTCCGAAGTGCAGCTAGAACTGATGGGGAATTTCGGTAAACCAAGAGCGATGACTGAAGACGATATCCAAGACCTAATTAAACGCTTTGGACGCTCTGCGCGCCTTTGTAAAGATGCCGGATTTAGCGGCGTGCAAATACACAGCGCTCATGGCTACTTACTGAGTCAATTTTTATCACCAAAGATCAATCAGCGTAAAGATCAGTGGGGAGGGAGTCTCGAAAACAGGGCGCGCTTGCTTCGCGCGATTATCGCGGAAATTAGGCAGCAAGTAGGTTCAGGCTACCCTATTGGCGTTAAGCTTAATTCGGCTGACTTCCAGAAAGGCGGTTTCACTCTTGAGGAGTGCGTTCAAGTAGCCCAGTGGCTTGGAGAGGACGGCATTGATTTACTTGAGATATCCGGCGGGACCTACGAACAGCTTAGCCTAATAGGCGTTGAGCCTACCGATGTCCGAGAGAGTACACGCAAACGAGAAGCGTACTTTATAGAGTATGCAAAAAGCATAAAAGACGCAGCCAAGATCCCACTTATGGTCACAGGAGGCTTCCGTTCTCGTGAGGTAATGGAAAACGCTATACGTGATGGTGAAGTGGATCTTGTTGGGTTAGCTCGCCCTCTATGTACGCAAACAGACTGCTCTAAGCAGCTCATTGACGGTACACTAGATCAACTAGACGACTTCGAAAAAGACCTTGTTCTAGGCACAGGGTTTTGGGGCAACAACAGCTCTTCGAGCTTAATCAAGGCAATCAATAGTTTTGGGCAAGTAGGCTTCTATTATTGGCAGATAATTTTGCTGTCAAAAGGCGCGCAACCTGACCCAAAAACAGGGCCATTCAAATACTTTTTGTGGCATACGACGAGAGATCTATTCAAAAATATCAGTCGAAAGCTCAACAACAAATAAGGCTATTTAGTCATTCAGAAGAAGCGCGGCACTTAGCTTAAGAGGTTCCAAATTAGCTCAGCGCTGCGTTCAGGCTTTTCTTGCATAAAGCAGTGGCCGCCTTCAAATTCATGACATTGCAAATTGTTGCCTTTGCTTTCCATCAAGTCTATCGCGCCATGAATGAAGGGGTAGGTTTTAGTGCCTACAATGACGTTAATTGGTGCGTCGACAACGCTCACGGCATTCCAGATATTTTTACTATACGATGCGAAAATAGCGGCCTCTATTCGGGGGGGGCACTTTAGTTCAAATGAACCATTCTCGCTCTCGCTAAGCGCATGATCAAGATAAGACCTTAAACAATCATCGTCCCAACCTTTAAAAATTCCACGCTGATAAAAGTAGCTCCACAACTCTTCTTCGTTGTCCCATGTTGTCTTTCGCACAGATGCTTGGCGCACCATCGGCAAGAATTTAGACACGCCTACCACTTGCATCAGGCTAGCTGCCTTAGTCCATAAGGGCTTACCTATAACAGGATCTAACAACACCGCTTGATCGAACAACCCAGGCCGTTTATGCATCATCAGTAGAGAGTTCACAGCTCCAAAACTATGACCTAAAGCAACACTAGGTACCCCGGCCCACATCCCTGCAAAATGTTCCCACACTTCGACAAAGTTTTGCGCGCTCTGGTCCCAATCGACAAACCGGCTGCCTTCCGCACTTTCGCCATGACCCTGAGCATCGCTGATAAACAAATCGAAGTGTTGCTGCAAGCCGCCTAGCATTTTTTCATAAACCAAGCCGCAAAAACCATTACCATGAATAAAGTGAAGAAGCGGCTTACCCGTCGGTGGCGTATAATAACCACGCGCTTTATAGCCTTTGGAAACGGTATATTGCCAAGGCTCTAATCCGGTTAAGTATTTTGAAAATCGTTGAGGCATAAGTTATTTAGGCGTTAAGTCGCGAACATGTTCTATAGCGAGAAATAATGGGGACGAGAGCATAGCACCTTCTGATTCAAGTTGCGCTATCGCGACACTCTCATAACCTTGATCTCTCACCATATGAATGAAACGAAGTGTTAAAAATGCATCAAACCAAGCGTGAAACGATTCTTCGAAGCGCTCAGGTGAGATATTTTGCTGTGCACAGTGCCGAAAAAACTTCTCAAGTTTCAGGCTAATAAGGACATCTCGCAATACCTCTATATGGATAGGACACTTAACTTCAAGCTGTCCAAAAAACTCATTAATTGAAAAGTTACTCGAGTTCCAACTTGCTGCTACCGCGAGCACATGCTTTAGCAACAAAAATATCTGGGGATGGTAATAGAGGTAGTCTTGTTGTGGGTTTTCGAGCGCGGAAATAGTATCAATCGCTGGGCCCGTACCAAATGGAACACGGTCACTGCGTCGTCCCTCGATGCTGAGAAGGGGCCCTTCTAAGCTTAGTATATGCCCTACCTTGGCCAGCTTATTCAAGAGATAAAAGTCCTCCGCTCCCGAGCGTTTAGGTACACCACGAACTTGAGCATAAGCCAAGGGGTCGAGCATTATGATAGAACCCAAAGCTTGATAGGCATATGGAGACCCAGCACGTAACAACTGCTCTGTGTAATAGCGCAGTTTAAAATCATAAAGTGCACACGAAAGTTCAAACCCTTTTTGGGGTGCATGCTCAAACGGATAAAGCATCGCGACAGGTTTTGGAAATTTCTGTGCCTCTGTCCTAGGCGAAAAGTAATCTGGAGGCAAGACAACATCGGCATCGCAGAAATGGATATAAGGGCGATGACCAAGCAAAAGATTATTCGTTTGACGCAAAATTCGCAGCGCCACATCCGCTCCAATTTTACGCGCTAAACCAACCCCCTGTTTGGCAGGAATAACGGACCCTTCTAGGCAGCGATCAACCACAACCATGTCATGTCTTTGGCTTATGCGTGCAAAAAACACACTCGAGTTCAATTTCCTGAACGAATATTGGCTCAAGAAATGCTGCAGAGCTTTTTGGGTTTCGTGGAGATTGGAAGAGGACGAATTATCGGGCGCATTGAACACCCAAACAGACAAAATAGGTTTATCACCTGGAAGGTTCAAAAACCGATTGAGTTCGTTAATTGATTCGTTATAAACAGGGAGTACAAAACAGGCCTCATGTAAAAGCAAGCCGTCAACGCATGTAAAGCCCGATTCGGGCTCTGCGTATTTATTTAGGTATTGGTCGATTGCACGCTGCGAACACACCGAACTAATTTAACTTAAGCAAAGGTGCCAAACGCTCCGTCAAAGCACTTAACGCGTCTTCTGTATACGCCTGTGCTGGGTGCTTACCCCAAACCGGCGCCGGCCATGACGCATCACCTACATAACGTACCACATGGTGAATATGTAACTGATTAACGACATTACCCAGTGCAGCGACGTTCATTTTATCACCATTAAAAAGCGCCATGGACGTGCTGGCAAGGTGCATAGACTCTTTATCTAATTGCCTTCTTTCTGTTTCTGATAGCTCATACAACTCTCTTAACACTGAGCTGTCTGTACCCATGACTCTTGGCACCAAAATAAACCACGGGTATGTGCGATCGTTCATCAGCAAGACTCGGCATAAAGGCCAATCCGCTAGCGTCACAGTATCGCTCTCTAAACGATGATCTAGTTGAAACTCTTGCATACCCGCTGCCTTTTACTTCTGACTCTTAGAACCCTAATTTAACGCACCAATTAAGATTCACGATGTGCGTTTGCTTTGCCACACTTTTTCCCAGTCGAGCGCCGACTGCACAATCACGCCCAAATCGTCATGATCCGGCGTCCATCCAAGCGTTTTCTTGATTTTAGTATTGTCGGCCATCAAGGCATCTGGGTCGCCTGCGCGTCGCTCAACCTCTTCAACTGGGAAGCTAGCTCCGGCTTTTTCTTGTACCACATCAATTACTTCTTTAACCGTAAAGCCGCTACCGTAGCCACAGTTTAGCGTTTCCGACAAGCCCCCTTTTGCCATGTAGTCGAGCGCCATAACATGAGCTTTCGCGAGATCATCTACATGTATGTAGTCTCTAATACAGGTTCCATCTCTCGTTTCATAATCGGTACCGAACACCTTCATGCCTGATCGCGCACCACTTGCGCACTCACACGCTACTTTTATCAAGTGTGTCGCTTCTGGCGTCGCCTGCCCAATGCGGCTTTGTATATCGGCGCCGGCAACATTGAAGTAACGCAAAATGACGTGTTTAAGCGAGGAGGCAAACGATAAGTCTCGAATCATTTGCTCGCTCATCATCTTCGATGCGCCATATGGATTGATAGGCGCGAGCGGCATATCTTCTGTTAATACTTTCTCATCTGGCATGCCGTACACAGCCGCAGTCGAAGAAAATACCATATAAGGCGTTTTGTGCTTTTCGATAACAGATAGCAGTGTAAGGGTATTACGAGTGTTATTACGATAGTACTTAAGTGGATTTTCAACAGATTCTGGTACAACAATATGTGCCGCAAAGTGCAAAACCGCGTCAAAGCTATGCTCGCTAAACACTTTATCTAGCTTGGCTTCATCGGCCACATCGCCGATCACTAACTCACCGTAAGTGACCGCCCACTCATAGCCAGTCGACAAATTATCGTAAACAACAATGTCGTGCCCAGCCTCTCCTAGCTGTTTAACCACATGACTTCCTATGTACCCTGCACCACCTGTTACTAATACCTTCATCTCTAACCTCTGTAGGACTATTTACGCTATTAAAGAAGCATAAACTAATTATCTGGATTTTGCGTAGCAGGATCTCTACTCGATCGAGCTTTAAGCGCTTTTTTCTTCGCTCGACGCAGCGCAAAAAAGTCGGACATTATCTGACTGCACTGCTC
>JAWUYI010000034.1:0-40462 GCA_034110885.1 Oleiphilaceae bacterium | reverse complement strand
TTTTGGTTTCCGGAGGCCATACTCAACTCGTTGCAGTTGAGGGAATCGGGCGTTATCAGATCCTTGGAGAGGCGCTTGATGATGCGGCTGGCGAGGCCTTTGATAAGGCCGCGAAGATGCTTGGTTTGGATTACCCCGGCGGGCCCCGTGTCGCAGCTTGGGCAGAGAAAGCGCGAGAAAAATTTGGCAGCTCCGATTATAGATTCCCGCGCCCGATGGTGGATAGACCCGGACTCGATTTCAGTTTTAGTGGTTTAAAAACGTATACGCTTAATACCGTTCAGGGCATTACGAAAACACGAGAGCTGTGTGAAGAGGATGTCGCCAAGATCGCACTGGCTTTTGAGGATGCGGTCGTCGATACCTTACGCATCAAATGTAAGCGGGCCCTAGAGCAGACGGGCTATAAGCGTCTTGTGATTGCGGGAGGTGTCAGCGCGAACAAAAGCTTGCGGGCAGCGTTGCACGATATGGAATCTAAAATTGGCGCCAAGGTTTTCTATGCTCGCCCCGAATTTTGTACCGATAATGGTGCAATGATAGCCTATGCAGGTGCTCAGCGCCTGCAGGCGGGGCAGAAGGACAGTTTCGGGATCAAGGTTAGGCCTCGGTGGCCTATGGACGAGTTGCCTCCTATAGAGGGCCTCCTGTGACCAAGACCTTAGATATTGTGTTCGTTGAAGGCTTGGCCTGCGAAGCATCCATTGGTGTGTTTGACTGGGAACGTACCATTAAGCAATCACTTGTCATCGACCTAGAGTTAGGCGTCGATTTCAGCGTGGCCGCAGAGTCTGATTCTATAGAGCATGCGGTAAGTTATGCCGAGGTCTCTGCGTTTGTGATTACGTTGATCCAATCAAAGCACCACGACCTGCTTGAGCACTTGGCTGAGAAAATAAGTCAGGCTATTTTTCAGGCGTTTCCAATTAAGACGCTGCGATTAAAACTTGCAAAGCCAGGCGCGGTAGCAGAAGCCAAAACTGTAGGTGTGAAAATTGCGCGGGAGCGATCTTAACTCATGCATCAAGCGTACCTAAGTCTCGGCAGCAATATTGATCGGGAAAACAATATTCGTTCCGCCCTTTATGCGCTTGAAGAGTGCTTTGGCGCCTTGATGGTGTCGCCTGTCTACGAAAGCGAGGCTGTTGGATTTCAGGGGGCAGAATTTTTTAATCTCGTGGTCGCTGTCAATACTGAGTTTAGTATCGAAGAACTAGTCGGCCACCTGAAAAATATTGAAGACCAGCATGGTCGAGATCGGTCTGGCGCAAAGTTTTCATCCAGAAGCCTCGACATAGACTTGGTAACGTATGATCAGCGAGTTGGGCTATTCTCGGGTGTTGAGTTGCCTCGCCCCGAGCTTTTCTATAATGCGTTTGTGCTACTGCCAATGGCTGATCTTTTAGGCGAAAGCATTGAGCCAAAAACAGGCCAAAGCTATACGGCTTTGGCCGCTCAACTTAAGCATCAACAAAAGTTATGGAAGGTTGGGTTTACTCTGCCGAAGGATTTACAAACCTTTAAGAGCTCAGTCGCTCAATAAGGGCCGACGTTGAAGGGTCCATTTCAGCGCCTGATTTTTTGCTTCCTTCGGAAGACCTCGTTAACAGTGGAAAAATAGTCGCTTCTATTTCTTTTCCAAGCTCAACACCCCACTGGTCGAACGAGTTAAGTCCCCAACGACGGCCCTGAACAAATACCTTGTGCTCGTAGGCAGCTATTAACGCACCCAGAGACTCTGGTGTCAGTGCGTCCAGAATAAGCGTGTTGCTAGGTTTGTCTCCAGCAATCACTTTGTGCGGGGCGAGCGCTTCCGCTTGCGCCTCTGACATGCCTTTACTGAGCAGCTCTTGCTTGGCTTGCTCTAGGGTTTTTCCTACCATCATCGCCCTGGATTGCGCTAAGCAATTGGCGATTAGGTGCTGATGGTGATTGGCTACCAAATAATGACTACGTTTTGGGATGATAAATTCGATTGGCACCGTTGTTGTGCCTTGATGAAATAATTGGTGATAAGCATGTTGACCATTTGTGCCGGAGCCTCCAAAAATAATTGGACCGGAAGCGCTAGCGAGTGCTTCGCCATCTAGGTCAACGCTTTTACCATTACTTTCCATATCAAGCTGCTGTAAGTGCTCTGGCAAGAAGCGTAACTGTTCGTTATACGGAATAACCGCCAAGGCATCATGTCCCATAAAGTTGCGATTCCATATGCCAATTAATGCCAGCATAATTGGCATATTCTGTTCAACAGGAGCGCTTTTAAAGTGTTCATCCATTTGTTTAGCGCCTTCGAGCAGCGCTGCAAACCCTTCCATGCCAAGTTGGAAGGCTATAGGAAAACCAATCGCAGACCATAAAGAGTAACGGCCGCCTACCCAGTCCCACATAGGCAGAATCAATTCTTTATCAATGCCGTAACTCATTGCCGCTTCAGTGTTGCTGGTGACAGCCATAAGGTGACGATTTAACTGGCACTTGTCGCCAAGTTGGCTTTGGAGCCATTTAATCGCAAAGCGCCCATTTTCGAGAGTTTCTAGGGTCGAAAACGACTTTGACTGTATCAGAATTAGGCATTGCTCTGGATCGACTTGCTTGAGCGTTTCAGAGATATCAGAGCCGTCGATGTTGGCGACAAAAAAACACTTTAAGCCAGCCTTATGAAATGGCGCCAAAGCACTGACTGCCATTTTCGGACCCAAATAAGAGCCACCAATACCAATGCTGATTAACTGCGTAATGTGTTTGCCTGTTGAACCGAGCAACTCGCCGTTGTGCAGTGCTGCAACGAGGCTATCGATTTGCTCAAGGGTTGCATCAACTTCTTGTTTTATATTAACGCCGTCGACTATAAGTTCTTTGTCACAACTGCCTCTCAGAGCAGTATGCAGCGCAGGTCGATCTTCAGTTGTATTGAGGTGCTTGCCTGAAAATAGATCAGCGATGTCCTGCTGCAGGGGGCTTTGGTCTGCTAATTTAGTAAGTAAGTTACGGGCTGTATTGGTTATATGATTCTTTGAATAGTCGAGGAAGATATGTGGTGCGTCGACTTGATAGGTCGCCGTTCTCAAAGCATCTTGATCAAATAAGCTCGAAATAGAATCTGAGCGGGCTTCTGATGCGGCTGATTTTAAGTCGCTGAACAAGGGGTGGGTATCAAGTCTCATTTGGTTTCCTGCTTATTCCTTGCAGTGATGCCTCTACGGGCTTTAGTCCTAATTAATTGAGACACGAATGTTATCAATTAACCGAGTACTTCCCATAAAAGCAGCAGCGAGAATCACGATGTCTACTTCATCTTCTTTTGCGGGTAGCAGAGTGCCTACCGATGCAATATTGAAGTAATCTAATTTGAAGCCCTTACTTATAAGGTTTTTCATAGCTTCGCGACGTATGGATGCAAAATCGTTGCCGCCGGACTCGATTGCTGCCTTAGCATGAGTCAACGTTGCGAATAAATATTTCGCTTTCTCTCTTTCTTCCGCGCTCAAAAAATTATTACGTGAGCTTCTTGCAAGCCCATCGTCTTCTCTGGAGGTTTCTACACTTTTGATATCTATAGGAAAACATAGATCTTTTACCAACTTTCGAATGACCATCAACTGCTGAAAGTCTTTCTCGCCGAAGATCGCTTGGTCCGGTTGCACCATGTTAAATAGTTTCGTAACAATCGTTGCGACACCATCAAAGTGTCGCTCGCGGCTTGCACCGCAGTGGTGCATCGTTAAGTCCGGTACATGCACATTGGATTCGCCACGCAACTCGTCTGGATAGACTTCTTCGACACTGGGGGCAAACAGTAAGTCACAGTTCCGAGAGGCAAGCTTTCCGCTGTCTTCTTCGAGTGTGCGTGGATAAGCTCCAAAGTCTTCGTTTTCGCCAAACTGTAAAGGGTTAACGAAAATGGTCGCGACTACAAAGTCGTTACTCTGACGGGCCTTATCTACTAGGCTTAGATGTCCCTCGTGGAGATTCCCCATCGTTGGCACTAAACCTATCTTGCTGCCTTTTGCTCGATTTGAAGAAACAATTTGGCGTAGTTCTTTAAGCGTGTGTATTCGTTGCATAGAATTAGAATTTAGAAGCTATGTTCAGGCGCCGGAAAAGCGCTATTTTTAACTGCTTGGTCATATGCGGAGAGGGCATCTTGCACTGAATTTTCCTCAAGCATAAAGTTTTTGACGAACTTAGGCGGTTTACCTGGTGTTAGTCCGAGCATGTCATGTACTACAAGAACCTGTCCGTCTGTGACATTGCCTGCGCCAATTCCAATCACCGGAACGCTTACGCTTTTGGTGATTCTTTGAGCTAAGCCAGTGGGTACGCACTCAAGTAAAATGATGTCAGCGCCAGCGTCTACAAGCGTTCTAACTGCTTTTAGCATTTGTTCTGCGGCAGCGTCTTCCTTTCCTTGAACTTTGTAGCCTCCTAGCTTGTTCACCGATTGAGGAGTAAGTCCTAAGTGGGCGCATACAGGGATGCCTCGCTCACTAAGTTCTTTAATCGATTCGACTAGCCAAGCATCGCCTTCTAACTTAACGATGTGCGCACCGGCTTGCATCAGGCGGCCTGCATTCTTAACGGTTTCTGCGATAGTCGTATTACCGTTAAATGGCATGTCGGCCATTATAAGAGCCCGCGAGTTGCCTTGCTTTACGCAGCGTGTATGGTAAACCATGTCTTCCATGGTGACGGGTAAGGTACTGTCGTGACCCTGCAGAACCATTCCTAACGAGTCGCCAATTAGCAGTACATCTATTCCTGCGTCGTTAGATAACGCAGCAAAACAGGCATCATAACTGGTTAAACAAGAAAACTTTTTGCCTTCTTCCTTGAGCTTTTTCAAAGATAAGGTCGTTACACTCATTTGGAGTTCCATTTGCTTATATGGTCGCTTGCAAAGACTAGTCATCTGTAAGGCTTAGTACAAGCCAAATTTTACATCTATCTTATGCAAATTGTGATTGTCGCAGGCCAAAGCATGTTCTTGCAAGGGCTCGCCATTGGGTAAGCGCCAATTCGGGCAGATTTCGAGGCAGGGAATTAGAACGAAGTCGCGTAGCAAGGCCTCTCGATGGGGGATGACGAGATCCGGTTCGTCTAATCGAATATCTAGGTCATCGAAAAATGCGATATCAATATCGATTATTCGTTCGCCCCAGCGGCGGTGCTTTACCCTTCCGAATTGTTGTTCAATTTCTTGGATGCTTTGTAATAGTCTAAGGGGTGATAAGGCTGTACTAATCAGCACAGCGGCGTTTACATAATCGTCTTGATCTTGCGGTCCGCGCGGAGTGCTCGAATAGAGAGATGATCGAGATAGCTCGCTCATGCGGGGGTGGCGAGCTATCGCATCGAGCGCTTTAGACACTTGGGAGACTGGGTCGTCAAGATTACTTCCAAGGGCGAGCAGAACTTTCGAGTGAGTTTGATCCACCTAGTTGCTGTTACGCTGCGAGTTCGGCGGTCGCTTGCGACGAGAGGGCCTGCTTTTTGGACGCTCTGTGCGCCGCTTGTGCTCTGGTGGTGGGTTAGTGATCTGGAACTTGGTCCACCAATCACCTAACCCCGGAATTATTTCGCCGGCTTTTTCGCGAAGCAGAAGGAAGTCGTACCCTGCTCTAAATCGTGGTAACTGGACTATTTGTAAGCCCCTATTGCCATGGTTTTTAGTGAGCCTTATTTGCATCTCCCAAATCTCTTTCATGTTAAGTAGAAAGCGCTTTGGAATCATGATGCTGCTTAATTGGGATTCGATTGCAGCTTGAGCGGCTTGTTGCATCGCTGGAAATTCAGGAAGCCCTTCGCTTTGTTTTTGTATCCAAAGTCGATGTACCTCTGGCCACAAAAGAACGGCATACAAAAACGCAGGCGTTATGGGCTTATCTTCTTTGATGCGTTTATCTGTATTAAGAAGACCTGCCTGAATAAAGCGATCGTAGGTGCCTTCTGAATCGTGATTAGCAAGGCTGTTAGCAACGGCAGGGAACATTGCTTCGAACAGGGTGTGTTGCTTCAGACGGAAATAGATATTTAGTCCGCAACCAGAAACAAAAAGTTTAATTACTTCATCAAATAGGCGTGCAGATGCCACGGATTGCATTAATTGCGCAAAGTCAGAAATTGCATGTTCAGCGTTAGATTCAATTGAGAAGCCAAGCTTTTCTGCAAAGCGGAGGGCGCGTAGCATGCGGACAGGGTCTTCGCGATAACGTTCTTCTGGATCACCAATCAGTCTCAACTGTTTTTCTTCGATGTCTTCAATAGCATTGGTGTAGTCGTAGATATTGAAATCGGTCGCGCTATAGTACAAGGCGTTGGCTGTAAAATCGCGACGCAAAGCATCTTCTTCTATCGTGCCGTAGACATTGTCACGGGTAAGCATGCCATCGGCGGTTTGGCGTTGAGAAGGTGATTCTTCTTTATCACTGCTTGCTCGAAACGTCGCAACTTCAATCACTTCGCGGCCAAATAAGACGTGCACTAGCTTGAACCGTCTTCCGATTAAACGGGAGTTCGAAAATAGTTTATGGACTTGCTCAGGGTGCGCGTTAGTAGCGATGTCAAAATCTTTTGGTTGTATGCCAAGTAATATGTCACGAATGCTTCCGCCAACCAGATAGGCTTTAAATCCGGCTTGTTCAAGGCGATACATGACCTTCAGCGCGCTAGGGCTTATGAGTTTTCTCGAAATAGAGTGTTCATTCCGAGGGATAATCCTTGCTTGAGGGCTTTTCATGTTTTTTCGACTATGTGTAATGGCGAAGTTAGGTTTGTATTCGTTGAGGCAAATAATGTGGGGGGCAGTGTAGCGACTTCTGAGGTGAAAAAAAACTGTGTGTGATATTAAGGCGATAAGTATGAATGGTGAAGTAGGAAATGATGCTGCATGAAAAGATTGAAATGTTCCTTATTTTAATCTTTTCATGCTGAACATAGTTCAGACCATCAATTGTTGTTATTTTTATTCCATGTCTCTACCTAGGGCATTGCGCAATGCAATGCTGGCAAACGGAATACTTTGAACACTTAGAGTGGCAGCACGCTCCAAAGGTCTTATTTAAATGCGGTGCTACTAAATGTAGTTCTTGTCGCAAAAAAACGATCTTTAAAACACTATCGACCCACTAAAAAGCAAGGCGCTCAAAATAATCAATTCGCTCCGCTTTTTTATTTTTATTTGTGCGGTGAGTGCTACAAGCAGGTACTGTTTTTATTTTTATTTTAATAGTTGTAGCTAAATACTTTTTTATTTTCAATTACCTATTAGCGTGATTCGTGCCAATTAATATTTTTCCTTAAAAAACAAAGCTTTGCCTGTTTTTTCTTTGGAGGGGGGCGTAGTGCAGGGCGTAGTGTTACTTTTATGGGGTGTTTGGTGGGGTGTGGCATGCTCAAATGCTACTTATGGTAGCGCTTAGCGCTTAAAAGTGTTCTCAGTGATAAATTGAAATCTCTAAGGAAAACATGGGTTTGAGAACTGGTTGGCATTTTTCTGTCGCTTAGATCAAAAAACGATCTATTTTTGACTCATGCATTTTTCTTTCTAGGGATTCCAAGCTTTTGCCTTTTTTCCCATAAGCTTTTCCTGCTGATGCCTAGTTGCCGAGCAAGTTCGGTTTCGTTCATGCTTCCTTCATTCTCAAGCACAAATTGTTGAAAGTAATCTTCCATAGATAGTGCTTTGCCAAACTGAGGGACGTGTGCTGACGGCGTGGCGCGCACAAGTCCTTGTGGCACCCCCATTTCATAGGGAGCGGCTTCTATATCAAGTAGTTCGGCGGTGATGAGCTGGTTTTCGCAAAGAATGATTCCGCGCTCGATCGCATTTTCAAGTTCTCGAACGTTACCTGGCCAGTTGTATTCGCGCATCGCTCGCAATGCATCTGGGCTAAATTCAATACCTTCGCGCTTTAATCGTATGCTCGCGGCATCTAATAGTTTATCTGCGAGCCCGAGAATGTCGTTTCCCCTTTCTCGCAGCGGAGGTAAGCGAATCTGAACAACATTTAAGCGGTAATAAAGATCTTCTCGAAATTGGCCCGTGCGTGACAAGGCTTTTAAGTTTCGGTGTGTCGCGGCGACTAAGCGCACATCTACTTTACGTGAGGTGATTGAGCCAACTCTTCGGATTTCTCCCTCTTGGAGCACTCTTAGAAGGCGTGCTTGCGCATCCAGAGGCAATTCGCCTATTTCGTCCAAAAATAGGGTGCCGCCATCTGCGGCTTCGATCAAGCCAGAGCGGGCTGCCACCGCGCCAGTAAACGCGCCTTTTTCGTGCCCGAATAGTTCGGACTCGATTAGTGATTCGGGTATTGCGGCGCAGTTAATGCAAATGACTTCTTGGTTTTTGCGCTGGCTTAGGATGTGGATGGCTTTGGCGGCGAGTTCTTTACCGCTGCCGGTCTCACCTTGAATCAACACGCTTGCGTCTGTCGGAGCGACTTTATTTATAAGGCTAAAGACTTTGCGCATTGCTTGGCAGCGGCCATAGATTAAGTCGCTTATTTGCTGGACGCCTGTTTTTGGTGAAGCTTGTTTCTCTTGGGAGGTTTGTTTGTTACATATGCCATCAACAATACTAACCAAGTCAGTTTCATCAAATGGCTTAGCTATATAGTCAATCGCGCCAAGCTTCATTGCTTCGACGGCCGAGCGAAGACTGGCAAAGCTGGTCATTACAAGTACTGGGGTGCCTTGCGCAAGCGGAATAATGTCAGTGCCTGGCTGACCGGCAAGTCTTAGGTCGGTAATAATCAGGCCGAATGAGGCTAAAGGGAAATTCTCAATTGCTTCATTGATAGAATTGACGGCTTCAACCTGAAATCCATTAACTTCAAGAATTTCGCGTAGGTTCGACGGGGTAGCCGCTTCGTCTTCAATAACTAAAATTCGATGCATGTTGGCGTCAAGGTGATGGATGTTTGTCTAAAGATGATAGCTGACGCGGCACGGTCGTGGCTAGTGGCTAAGCTTAATGTTTAGAGTTGATAGCCATTTATAGCAGGGTTAATGAGTTTGCGTTGCCATTGCCCAACGCCGTAATCAAGTGCTTGTTTTGGTTGGTGGATGCTTATCGGTACCACTATTCCAATAAGGCCCATGAGGGTTTTCAAATTTGTAAGCGCAGCACTGCTGTTAATGGCTGGCGCAAGGTTTTGCTTGCTCAACTTCTTACCGTCATAGCCTCGGATGACAGGAAAATGGCCGAATTCGGGTGATTTCTCGTTTAAAGTTCTGTACAGGGCGAGTTGCATAGGCGTTGAGGATGTTAGGTCATTACCCCTTATAATGTGGGTGATTCCTTGCTGAATGTCATCGCTAACGACCGCTAATTGATACGCGTAGAGCTTGTCTTTGCGTTTTAAGACAAAGCCTTCTTCGAGTAAATTTGTTTGCGGGCCAAGAAGGCAGTCTTGCCAATTTTCCTGAGCTTGGGTTGTTCGAAAGCGGGTGGCGAAAGGCGCATCGGTGCTTGAGCCGTTTGAGGAATAGTACCCACAGCCTTTCTTGTGCTTCCCGCCGGACAACTTTAAGTCTTGCCTGCTGCAAGGGCAGTCGTAGCAAGCACCTTGAAGCTTCAGTTTAGACAGATTCTGCTCGTAGAGTGCACTGCGTGTTGATTGGTAGGTAGGTTCAGAATCCCACTCAAAGCCGTGGCCTAGAAGGCTTTGAAGGATCAGTTCACTAGCACCTTGTTGCTCGCGAGGGGGGTCGATATCTTCGATGCGCACTAACCATCGGCCATTACTTGCTCTTGCGTCCAAGTAACTAATGAGCGCAGCAAGCAGTGACCCCATATGCAGGGGGCCGGAAGGTGTCGGTGCAAAGCGACCGATATAGCCAGTCATATGAATATAAACAGGCAGTTATACTGCCTGTTTAAACTTATACGCCAGTTTGCTTTTCTTTGATCTCAGCAAGCGTCTTGCAATCAATACAAAGAGTCGCAGTCGGACGAGCTTCGAGACGACGAATGCCTATCTCAATCCCGCAAGATTGGCAAAAGCCGTAGTCATCTTGCTCAATCGAGTCGACTGTTTTGTCGATTTTCTTGATTAGCTTCCGCTCGCGGTCGCGAGTACGTAACTCAAGGCTGAACTCTTCTTCTTGAGTTGCACGATCACTAGGGTCGGCAAAGTTAGAAGCGTCTTCCTTCATGTGGTGAACGGTGCGGTCCACTTCTTCCATGAGCTCTTGTTTCCAAGCGAGAAGAATTTTTTTGAAGTGTTCAAGTTGAGCGTCGCTCATGTACTCTTCGCCTTTGGCGCTTTCGTACGGCTGGAATGACGAGTGAGTATCTGTTTTGGTTTCTTGTGCCGGCATATTTTATATCTCTTATTGCTTGCGTATTACG
Source organism: Oleiphilaceae bacterium (assembly GCA_034110885.1). Classification (GTDB taxonomy): domain Bacteria; phylum Pseudomonadota; class Gammaproteobacteria; order Pseudomonadales; family Oleiphilaceae; genus PZPK01. The sequence goes on along the minus strand of JAWUYI010000034.1, from coordinate 30,105 downwards.
CCCTTGAAGGACAAGCCGGGTCCTTAAAGGGCTCACATTGGCTCTAAATATTTGTGCCAAAAATTTAGCCTGCGAACGCTAACAGAAAGTTATTTCTTTCGCCATCATTTTGTGGCGAGAGCGCGAAGCTTCCCACGTTTATATCAATGAAAGGGCGCCTAAACTAGGCTAATTTCAAATATCGATGTATAGGCGCTCTTGAATAACCTCGACATCAATTGTCTCTAAGGCCTGCCCAAGGCAAGGGCCCGAAACGCATCTGCCCGAGCTGATTTCAAAAAGTGCGCCATGCGAAGAACATTGGATGAACTCTTTCTCAACGTTCAGAAAGGCATCTTTTTTAAATTCTAGATTGATCCCAAGGTGCGGGCATTTATTCGCGTAGGCAAAAAAAACACCTTCTTGATGGACGATGAATAGCTCTTTATTGTCAATAATGAAGCCTTTAGAACTGGTTTCGGAAAACTCGGCTATAGAACACAGGTTGTGAGGCATACCTAAAAAATTCTCGGCAAGATGAAAATTAGATTTCCTAGTCTATACTGCTTACAACGTTTTTGGCTAAGAAGAGTGGTAAGTGTGCGGCGCATATTATTAGTAGACGATAGTGCGATCTCTCGATTGATGTTGCGAGCAATCATTGAAGATAATTTTGATGATATTTCAGTTGTTGAGGCGGATTGTGCGGAACAGGCGACGGAGTTGAGTTGCGATCAACAGTTTGATTTCATCGCGCTCGATATGAATATGCCAGGTCAAGATGGTTTGACTGTTGCCCCTATTTTGCAAGAAAAATGTCCCAACGCCCGTATTGCGTTGCTTACGGCGAACTTCCAAGAGCGAGTGAAAAATAAGGCTTTGAGTTTGAACTTGGCTTTTTTTGAGAAGCCAATAACCTTAGAAAAGGTAGTATCGTTCTTAGCTTCTTGAGTTTTTACTGCCGTAAATTGAACGGTCAGACACAAACCTATCGAACACGTAAGCTGCATTTGTCCTAGCTATCGAATATATTTAGCGGCACACCAAAAGACACTAAAGGCAATTGAATGTTCCAACAGATTTTCCAGCTGCTGATTGATACGATCACTTCGCTTTACCTTTTAATGATTTTGCTACGGTTCGTGTTGCAACTGTCGCGGGCCGATTTCTACAACCCCGTATCTCAATTCATCGTAAAGGTAACGAACCCCCCCCTTATTCCATTGCGAAAAGTCATACCTGGTTTTGCTGGATTTGATGTCGCTGCTTTAGTCTTAGCGTTTTTATTCCAGCTTATTATGCTTACTATTAAGTTTTTAGTATTAGCAGGAGGGTTGCCTGGTGTTGGGTCTTTGCTCGCCGTTTCATTTGTTTTAATTTTAGGTGCCCTGCTCAAGCTATACTTTTGGGGCCTTCTGATCATGATTATCGCGAGTTGGATTGCCCCAGCAAGTGACAACCCTGCATTGAAGTTAATTAACCAGATCTGTGAGCCAATGATGGCTCCATTTCGAAAGGTTCTTCCGTCGATGGGAGGGCTAGATCTGTCTCCAATACTGGTTTTTATTGTGTTGCAGATACTCGCAATTGTTCTTGGTGGCGTTAGTCAGCAATTGGGCGTGCCTTTTTCTCTCATGTAGCTAAGTGCATTAGTTTGCGTAACTCTTACACAGAGTTACAATAAAAAACTTAAGTCATTAAGTCTCTCAAGTCATTGAATCATATTGCTTTATTCGATTTAACTTAGCCTCCAATTTAGCGCACTCTTAGTAACTGTCTAAAGAGTGTGCGCTAGGTCCTTCTCGCAATTAAATGCGCTCTATACTCTTTTAAATAACCCACCATTTGGGTCCAGTGTTAGAAATGCCTAGCAGAGACTAGTAGAGAGTAATTGGCGATATGAGTAACATCAGCAACATTAACAGTTTGTCTAATCAGGTTGGTGCGTTCCACAAGTGGAAGCAGGACTTGTCTGGAGATATTGCCGAGTATAAAAACTGGCTCGAAGAGATGTCTTTAGACTCTCTAGATGTTCGTCATCGCTTAGATAGAGCGGGTAAGCAGTTACAAGAAGACGAGCTCACAATTGCCTTTGTTGGTGAATATTCGCGCGGTAAGACCGAGCTAATTAATGCCCTCATTTTTAGTGAATATGGACGAAGGATGCTTCCATCGCAGGCTGGACGCACGACTATGTGTCCTACCGAGCTATTTTATGATCGTAAGAGAAAATGTTCTTACTTACGCTTGTTACCTATCGAAAGCCGCAGGCTCAATGCGGCAATCAGTGATTTAAAAAAGAAACCTGACTTATGGCACGAGTTTCCTTTAGATCTTTCTAAGCCCGAGGAGCTTAACCAGACTCTTCAACAGGTCGCAGCCTGCTCGTCTATGCGAAAAGATGAAGCCGAAGCACTTGGGTTTGACGAGTCAATGTTAGAGCTCGACCCGAAAAATTCTCAGAAAGTATTGGTGCCTAAATGGCGACATGCTGAGCTCAGTTTAAAGAGCGCTCTTCTGGAACAAGGACTTCGTGTTCTTGATACACCGGGCTTAAATGCCTTGGGTTCTGAACCCGAACTGACGATTAGCATGATCCCCAATGCGCAGGCTGTTATTTTCATGCTGAGCGCAGACACGGGTGTCACCGCGAGTGATCTGGCGATTTGGAATGACTTCATAAAATTGGATAAGGCGGATCACCGAGCCGGTCGTTTTGCTGTTTTGAATAAAGTGGATGTCTTGTGGGATGACATTCAGGGCGAAACGCATACCGCTGCATCAATTGAGCGGGTGCGCCAAGACACGGCAAACAGACTTGGCATAGATGTAGAAGACGTGGTGCCGCTTTCCGCTAAACAAGCGCTTATCGCACAGTTGAATGATGATGCAGCCCTGCATAATCGAAGTGCTTTGCCTAAGCTTGAAAATTTGATTTTAAGTAAAATTCTGGGGCAAAAAGAAAAGCTTCTGCATGAGGCATTAATTGACGATGTTTCAAGTCTTGTGGGAAATAGTCAAAAGGTCATTCGCCACCGTATAGAGAGGCTTTCAAATGATCTGGAACGCAGCTTAGCTCGAAATGTTGATGGGGATTCCTTGAAACAGTTGGCAGAACAAACGCAGGCCGATCATGCTCAGTATTTCCAGAAATTGGTGGCCCTGAAGTCAAGCCGCAGGCTAATGAACTCTCAAGGAGATATTCTGCAAGAGCTAGCGGGCATGGATAAGTTTGACGCCCTTAGCGTTCAGACAAAAGAAAAAATGCAGCATGCCTGGAGTACTTTGGGCATGTCAGCAGCGATGCGCAGCTTCTTTGTTGAATTAGACAAAATTTTTGATGGTTTGTGTCTTGAAGCAAGAGTCGCCGACAAAATGGTTGAGATGATTTATCAGCGTTTTCGCGCAGACATGGATGCCCCTCATCTTCACCCCAAACCGTTTTCAGTTAAGAAGCAGCGACTCAAGCTCAATGAGCTTAAAATACAGTTAGGCAAATATCGTCGCAACCCGAAAATGTTGGTGATCGAGCAAACTATTCTGATCAAGCGTTTTTCGGCAACCTTTATCCGTGCAGCGAGAGAGCAGTATCAAGAAATATTATTAGAGACAGAGCGTTGGTCTGAAGAAGCGTTGCTGCCGCTTATGCAATATACCTTAGAGCAAAAGCAGAGTTTAGAATCACAAATGACGGATCTACGTCATTTGGCCAAAGAAAGTCGGACAATTCGAGAAGAGCGCGAGGCCATAGAAGATATGATCGCGAAGCTAAACGCACAACTTGATAAGACTCAAACCTTGCAAGCCCATTTCAAGCACTTTCCTCATGAGGCGATTAGGGCATAGTCCTAACAGCCCTCGTACTTCGGTAATTACGCCGTGTTATTGGCTAGCTTCGGTTGCGCCAAACAAGAAGCAAGTTTACACTCCGCTGACACTTTCTATATCGACCTGTAAAGGGGTAAACGTTACTGTGTCAGCCGACTCTGTGGGCTTAGTTAAACCTAAAACCCTTCATTTTGATAAGCCTTTAGCGCTTGCCTGCGGCAAAACTTTGTCGCAGTACGATATCATTTACGAAACCTATGGCGAGTTGAATGCCGATGCGAGCAATGCTGTCTTAATCTGCCATGCTTTAAGCGGTGATCATCATGCCGCGGGTTGCCATAGCGAAGACGATAAAAAATCAGGTTGGTGGGATAGTTGTATCGGTCCGGGTAAGCCGATTGATACAAATGTTTTTTTCGTGGTCTCTCTGAATAATCTAGGGGGCTGTAATGGAAGTACGGGTCCTAACACCATCGACCCAGCTAAAAATGAGCTTTATGGCCCTAACTTTCCCATTGTGACCGTGCAGGACTGGGTTGAGTCTCAAGCTCGGCTGGCGGATACCCTTGGCATCAATATTTGGGCAGCGGTCGTTGGAGGAAGCTTAGGGGGGATGCAGGCCTTGCGCTGGTCTTTAGATTATCCAGACCGTTTAAAGCATGCCGTGGTCATCGCTTCGGCACCTAAGTTGAGCGCGCAAAATATTGCCTTTAACGAAATTGCGCGTAAAGCTATTACCTCCGACCCTTCGTTTTATGACGGTCGCTACTATGATCATGACACGGTCCCGACTAAAGGGTTGATGCTCGCGAGAATGATTGGCCACATTACGTATCTTTCCGATGAGGCGATGGGCGAAAAATTTGGACGTATTCGAAAAGGTGAAGAATTTAACTTTGGCTATGGTGTCGAATTTGAAGTGGAGTCCTATTTGAATTATCAGGGCAAGCGCTTCTCAAAAACGTTCGATGCAAATACATATCTGCTTATGACGCGTGCCTTGGACTATTTTGACCCAGCTGCCGACTATGACGGGAATTTGGTTGAAGCGCTGAAGCATGCAAAATGCGCCTTTTTCGTTGTGTCGTTTAGCACCGACTGGCGCTTTTCTCCAGAGCGTTCAGAGCAGTTAGTTGAGGCGATGGTCAAAGCAGGCAAATCGGTAGTGTATACAGAAATTGATGCGCCACACGGGCACGATGCATTTTTGATCCCAACTCCGCGCTATATGGCTGCGTTCTCTGCCTATATGCGCAGAGTCGAGCGGGAGGCACTGTTATGAGTTTACGAGGCGATTTGGACGTTATTTCTCCCTGGATTGCAGATGGCTCACAGGTACTCGATTTAGGCTGTGGCGATGGTACTTTACTGGCTCATCTTCAGTCTTCAAAAAATGTCTTAGGATATGGCTTAGAGATCGACGAAGAGCAAATTACTCACTGTATTGAAAAGGGCGTTAATGTCATTGAGCATGACTTGGATGCCAAAGGCCTCGATCGCTTTGCCGACAAGCAATTTGATACGGTGATTATGACTCAGGCCTTGCAGGCCGTTCGTCAGCCAGACGTTATGTTAGATGAAATGCTTCGTTTGGGTAATCAAGGCGTTGTAACCTTTCCTAATTTCGGACATTGGCGTTGCCGGCAGTATTTGTTGTTTAAAGGTAAGATGCCGATGTCTAAAACCTTACCCCATACATGGTTTAATACGCCCAATATTCATTTATGTACGTTTAAAGACTTCGAAATATTGTGTCACCAAAAAGGCATTCGCATCGTAAATAGAATGGTTGTTAATGCCGATTTTCGGCAAAACAGCTTTGCGTCAATTTGGCCAAATATGCTAGCTGAATTTGCGGTTTACAGAATTGAGCGAAAATAGAGCGAGGTAGACGATTATGAGAGTTCCTAGTACCCAGCTTTTCAGACGTAAAATATGGAAGGTTATTTGTGTGCTTGCCATGGTCTTGGTTATGGGCCAAAGCGCTCATGCAGAGCAAAAGAAGATATTTAATGGGCCTGATGGTTCTGAATATGAAGTGCATTACATTGGTTTCATAAGTACGTTTCTAGAGCCCGATGTCGCGCGACAGTATCAATTGGTGCGCAGTAAGGCTATTGGTATAGTGAACGTGAGTGTTATTCAGGTTTTTCCTGACGGCAAGCGCAAAGCTGTCGGAGCGGTAATCGAAGCAAACGTCAAAAATGATATTCAGCAAGTTCAGCATGTAGCAATGCGGCAAGTAGTAGAAGGGACTGCAATTTACTACATTGGGCAAGTACAGTTCCGCGAAGCAGAAGTATTGACCTTTGATTTATCTGTTTATCCGCAAGGGGTGATAGACCCCTTGAAAATTCGCTTCAGCCAAACGTTTTATAACGACTAAATTTCATATCTATTGGCAGTAACTTTCTAGCAGGAACTGTCTAGTGGGGCTGCCTAATTCAGGTCATCTAGCCGGGGCTATTCAGTAGGAGCTATTTAGTAGAAATTATGACAAAACTTGTATTAGCTAGCGGCAACAAAGGTAAACTTTTAGAGTTTCAGAGTTTGTTTGCCCCGCTTGAAATCGACGTTGTAGCGCAATCTGAGTTTGGCCTAGACAGTCCTGAAGAGACGGGGCTGACGTTTATCGAAAACGCTATCCTAAAGGCGCGCTACGCATCGGCTAAAACTGGCTTGCCTGCGTTAGCCGACGACTCTGGTTTGGCTGTTAATGCCTTGCAGGGGCAGCCTGGCATCTATTCTGCTCGTTATGCTGGTGAAGCAGCGAGCGATGCTGAGAATATTGACAAGCTCATGGATGCTTTACAAGGCGTTCCCATGACAGGGCGACAGGCTCAGTTTCATTGTGTGCTGGCGCTGATGATGCACGAGCAAGACCCAACACCTATTGTCGCGCACGGCGTCTGGCATGGGCATATCGCCGAAAACAAGGGTGGCAATAATGGCTTTGGCTATGACCCCGTGTTTTGGCTTGAGCAACTAGGTGTGACCGCTGCAGAATTAAGTAGAGAACAAAAATCGTCTTTAAGCCATAGAGGCAATGCGATAAAGCAATTAGTCCCCTTGCTGCAGGCATCAATTGCTCAGTTAAGAAAGGATTGATGCGCTAGTGCAAACATTGCCGCCACTAAGTTTATATATTCATTTACCTTGGTGCGTTAAAAAGTGCCCCTATTGTGATTTTAACTCTCACGTCAATTCCCCTACAAAATCGGGTAAAAATTCAAGTATTCCTGAGCAAGCCTATTTACAGTCTTTGCTGAAAGACTTTGAGCAAGAGCTTCCGTTTGTGCAGGGGCGGCCAATAACGAGTATCTTTTTTGGCGGAGGCACGCCTAGTCTGATGTCGGGAGCGTTCTATACCCAGCTATTAAATAGTCTTGCTCAAAGTGTCCAGTTTTCCCCAGATATTGAAATTACGCTTGAAGCGAATCCTGGTGCGAGCGATGCTAATAAATTTGAAGCATATCGCAAGGCGGGTATTAACCGGCTTTCTTTGGGCGTGCAGAGCTTTCATGACCACCACCTAGAAAGCCTAGGGCGCATACACGATAGCAGGCAAGCGAGAGAGGCTATTGTGTCGGCTCGCCAAGTTGGTTTTGATAACTTCAATATTGATCTGATGCATGGTTTACCTGACCAAAGTGATGCGCAAGCCATTGAAGATATTGAAACCGCTCTGTCTTTTAATCCAACGCATTTGTCTTGGTATCAGCTAACCATCGAGGCAAATACAGAGTTCTATTCGCGTCCGCCCACCTTGCCGCCTGAAGAGACCTTGTGGGAAATTCAGGAGCATGGTTCGCGTGTTTTAGTAGAGCATGGCTTTGCGCAGTATGAGGTGTCCGCTTTTGCTTCTAAGGGCAAGAGAGCCAAGCATAATCTCAATTATTGGGAGTTTGGTGACTATATCGGATTGGGCGCAGGAGCCCATTCCAAAATAACTATTCGTGATAGTGGGTGCTTACTTAGGTATCGAAAGTCACGCGTGCCAAATGACTATATGCAGCCCCGTGTTAGTTACCGAGTCGGGCAGGAAGAGATTGCATCAGAAGACATTCCTTTCGAATTCATGATGAATGCATTGCGCTTGAAAGATGGGGTTTCCGAATCTTATTATTCTGCTAGAACAGGTCATTCGATCGCTGACGTGAGTGAAGAGCTAACAGCCTTAAGAGCGGAAGGGTTGATGGAAGCAGGCCGAATTCAATTAAGCCCTAAAGGCTTTTTGTTTTTGAATTCGGTGCTTGAGCGATTCGTTTAGCTGCTTCATTAACCTGTGGTCGGCATCTATGCATGACGCTGTTTTGGCGCAGCTAAAACTACTTTTTAGTAAAGCGTGCTAAATACTTCCCGAGCCGCGTCAATGGTTTTCTCAATTTCAGCATCACCATGAGCAGAAGAGACAAATCCAGCTTCGTACGCTGAAGGGGCCAAATATACGCCGTTGTCGAGCATGCCATGATAAAACGCTTTAAAGCGGTCCATATCGCACTGCATCACTTGTTCAAAATAATTGATTTGAGGCTCTGAACTAAAAAAGAACCCAAACATAGAGCCCACTTGGTTGAAGCTCATATCGATACCAAACTCTCTTGCTGCTTGCTCTAAACCCTTGATGAGCTTTGTCGTCTGAGCTTCGAGCCCCTCGTAAAAACCATCTTGGCTGATCGTGTTGAGCATTGCGAGACCCGCAGCCATGGCAAGTGGGTTGCCTGACAAGGTGCCAGCCTGATACACAGGCCCTGTTGGCGCTATATAATCCATGATTTCAGCTTTGCCACCGAATGCGCCGACAGGAAGGCCGCCGCCAATCACTTTTCCTAGCGTAGTAAGGTCGGGTTTGATGTTGTAAACCGACTGCGCGCCGCCGAGAGCAACTCGAAACCCTGTCATGACCTCATCCAGAATCAGAACGCTGCCGTGCTCGTCGCATACCTCTCGTAAGCACTCTAAAAAGCCTGGTACCGGAGGAATACAATTCATATTTCCCGCAATCGGCTCTACTATAATAGCTGCAACTTGGTCGCCATATTCTGCAAATGCGGTTCGAACTGCATCGATATCGTTATATCGTAAGGTTAGCGTATGTTGCGCGATACTTTCTGGCACGCCAGGTGAATTTGGCACACCTAGAGTCAATGCGCCTGAGCCCGCTTTTACGAGTAAAGAGTCGGCATGGCCATGATAACAGCCCTCAAATTTGACGATTTTGTCTCGGCCTGTATAACCGCGCGCCAAACGAATAGCGCTCATCGTTGCTTCTGTACCTGAACTCACCATGCGAATTTTTTCGATAGAGGGAACCAGAGAGCAGACCTTTTTTGCCATAATGGTCTCTAGCTCGGTCGGTGCGCCATAACCCAAACCTTGCTTCAGTTGAGCTTCAACGGCTTTGATGACCACTGGGTTTGCATGGCCGGCAATCATTGGACCCCAAGATCCTACGTAGTCGATATAGCTTTTTTGGTCCGCGTCGAAGAGATAAGCGCCTTCGCCACGTTCAAAGAAAATTGGACTACCGCCAACGCCCTTAAATGCACGAACAGGTGAATTAACCCCACCAGGAATAACGCTTTGTGCGTCGTTAAAAAGCTCTTCAGATCTAGACATACCAACATACTCCAATTAAAAAAGTGAGGCGATCGCGTAGGCGCTCGCTTCTATATTCTGTTGACCAAAAACACCATCAATAACAGCGGTCATGTCGGCACCGGCATTTATAACCGCTTGGGCGTTTTCGGCGGTGATTCCGCCAATGCCAACGCTTAGATAAGGTTGCGCGCAAAGCTCTTTAAATGTTTCTAAAGAGCAGGCACGAGCATTCGGCTTAGTCTTCGAGGCAAATAAACGCCCAAACGCACAATAGTCGGCCCCGTTGTTAACGGCTTGTTGTGCCAGTGCGGGGTCATTGTGGCACGTTACACCTAAGACTTTGTTAGGCCCTAACATTACTCGAGCGGTTTCAATACGATGATCCGACTGCCCGATATGCACTCCATCGGCGCCACTATCGATGCAGACTTGTATTGAATCATTCACGATTAAAAGCGCATTGTAGCGTTCAGTCAGGGCTCTAAGCGAGGCTAATTCAGTGAATACTAGCGCCTTGCTGTTTGCATGCCCGCTCGTTTTGTTTCGGTATTGCACGATGCGTGCGCCGCCGTCTAGCGCCGCATGCACCCCTGAGACCAACTTGTCCGGCGGTAGTAAGAGCGGATCTGTAATCACATATAGTCCGCGTAGTTTTTCTATTACAGGGCTCATATAGGCTTAACAACCACCAGTATAACAACGGCGAGTAGTATCAAAACTGGAAATTCATTGAACCAACGGTAGAAAACATGACCGCGAGTATTGTCGTCTTTTTGGAAGGTCTTCAGAATCTTGCCGCAGTAGCCATGATAGCCAGCAAGTATCAGCACGAGTAAAAACTTTGCATGGAACCAGCTGCTCGCTAGGTAATAATCGGGTGCAAAAGATACTAGCCAGAACCCAAAAACAAACGTAGCGACCATACTTGGTGTGCCAATACCTCTATAGAGCTTGCGCTCCATTATTTTGAATCGTTCGTTGCTTACGTCGTCGTCAGACGTTGCGTGATAAACGAACAGGCGCGGTAGATAGAATAAAGCCGCAAACCAGCAGACCATGGAGATGATATGAAATGCCTTGACCCACAGCATGTTAGCTTCCTTTGTATTGGTAGTAGTTGTCGATATCTGCGCGTGTGACCACGCCTAATGTTCGAGAGTAATCTAGGCTTCTGCGTTCAACATATAGGGCTTCGATATTGCTTTGTGTGAACTGCTTTAGCGCTTCTTCGAGAGTCGCTTGACTATAGATTGGGGCAAGGTCGCGTCTTTGGGCAGGAATATCAAGAAGTTTTATATCCTTGCGTTCAAAACCTTCTGCCGCCATAAAGCGTGCGAGATCGGCCGCCGGCAATAACGAAATAGGCGTGCCCTCGTCATTTTGAATAATGATCCATATTGGGTTTTGGCGAAGTTTCGCTTCCGCCTCATCGACTGTGATCTGTTTTTTTGCTTTCGTAAACTTCGATTCCATAATTGCGCCAACACTTATTCGGCGTAAGGCTTGTAAAGCGGGGTTGTTGTTGTAATTCAAACCTTGCGATTCCAAGATGCTCAAGAAGATAGATTTTTGTTTGAACGCTTCACTGGCAAACATACTTGAGACTACAATAATGAGCATTCCGGGCAAAATAATATTTGGATTTTGCGTTAGCTCCAAAAGTGCCATTAGCGCAGCAAGTGGTGCTTGCAGCACAGACCCCATCATAGCGCCCATGCCAAGCATCGCGTAGAAGCCAGAAGAAGAGGCTAGGCCAGGCATCATCCAATTGGCGATAATTCCTAGTGCGCCGCCAATAGTTGCGCCAATAAACAGGGTGGGGCCGATAATTCCGTTTGGCATTCCCAAGCCTACACTTGTTGCTGTGGCAATCAGTTTTGCGACGGCAATGCCGCACAATAAGGTAAGGCCTATTTGCCCTGTAAAGGTGTGGTTTACCGTGTCGTAGCCAATGCCCATTATTTGCGGGAACAGGTAGGCAATCGCCGCCGTAATAGCACCAGCAAGCATAATTCGGTAGAAAATATTCACATGCGAAATTTTCATCGAGACCAGTGTTAAGCGAACGAAAAGTGCAGAGCTCAGCCCAATGACCAAACCGCAAAAAACAATGTAGGGGATCTCTAAAGGAGAGTTCAGATAGAGCTGCGGCACGAAGAATGCTGGTTCTGAGCCATAGACCGCGTGTGACAGAAATGCAGCGCTCACGGAAGCAATGATGACGGGAGTAAAGCCAACGATGCTGTACTCCATCATGACGACTTCCATCGCAAAAATAACGCCAGCGATTGGCGTGTTAAACGAGGCCGAGATGGCAGCCGCTGTTCCGCACGCGATCAAAATTCGAATGCTATTGTTGGGTAATTTCAAATATTGGCCAAGCAAGCTAGCAGAGGCAGATCCCAAGTGGACAGCAGGGCCTTCTCGTCCGGAAGATTGGCCCGAAATGATAGTAAGCAAGCCACCAAAAAATTGCGTCATAAGTGATTTAAACGACATATAGCCTTGGTGATACGAAAGCCGCTCCATTACATATGCGACGCCCACCTTACGTTGATTAATTCTCATCTTGTACCAAACCAAGCCAATTATGAAGGCGCCACCTAATGGCAATGCCATGCGCATGGTGGTGGAAAGAGCCTCAAAATTTTCAGAGTCTGATCCCGGAAGATAAAATCCAAGAGCTGTTTCGATGCACCAGCGAAACAGCAGAATAACTAAGGCGGTCAGCAAACCGGTGATCAAACTTAAAATAGCAAGCTGTGGCAGTGCGTCGACGTACGAAAGGCGCTCCCTGAAGAAGTGCTTGTAACTTTCTAGTTTGCTCTTTAAAGGCATAAGTTTTGCAATGGCATAGGTGTGAGTGCCCAACATTCTAGCGTAGTGTTGAAAGCAGCAAAAGAACGGCATCATTTTTCCGTTCTGAGCGTGATACAATGCGCGTCACTTTTTTTGGTTAGTTCGAGCAGGAGAGATTTGTGATCAAAGCAGGCATAGTAGGTGCCACAGGTTATACCGGTTCAGAGTTATTGCGCTTGCTCGCATTACACCCAGAAGTAGAGATCACGGCCGTGAGTTCACGTAGCGATGCTGGCAGTCCCGTGAGTCAGATGTTCCCTAATTTGAGGGGGGTCGTTGATATTCCTTTTTGTGAGCCGAACACTGCTAGTTTAAGTGTGTGTGATGTGATTTTTTTCGCGACGCCCCACGGCGTAGCACAAGCGATGATGAATGATGTGCTCTCGAGTGGTGCAAAAGTAATCGACCTGTCAGCTGATTTTCGTATTAAAGATCAAGCTGTATGGGAAAAATGGTATCAGCAAGCACATAACAGCCCAGAGCTAATCGATGAGGCGGCGTATGGCTTGCCTGAATTGCATCGTGAGAGTATTAAGTCTGCTCGCATTATCGCCTGCGCTGGTTGCTATCCTACATCTATCCAGCTTGGCCTTGCGCCTATACTCGAGCAAGGTCTAGCGACGGGTAAGGGTCTGATTGCGGATGCGAAATCTGGTGTCAGCGGTGCCGGAAGAAAATCGAGCGTTGGAGCGTTGTTGCCTGAGTGCTCAGACAGCTTTAAGGCCTATGCCGTATCTGGTCATCGCCATCGACCAGAAATTGAACAGGGACTTTCTTGGGCTGCGAATAAACCAGTTTCTATTACTTTTGTTCCTCACTTAGTTCCGATGATTCGAGGCATTGAGTCAACTTTGTATGTACCGCTTACCGAAGACGCTCAAGCAATGCCTTTAGAGCAATTACAGGAAGTGTTCGAGCAACGCTATGAGGCAGAGCCATTTGTTGATGTTATGCCACTCGGATCATTACCAGAAACACGCAGTGTGAAAGGCTCTAACATGTGCCGTTTGGCATTGCATAGACAGGAAGGTAGCGACATGCTGATTGTTCTATCGGTGATCGACAACCTTGTGAAGGGCGCATCCGGCCAAGCTGTGCAAAATATGAATATCGTGTTCGGGCTAGATGAGACTCTAGGCCTGCAGCATATAGCGCTATCTCCGTAGAGTTTTCTTATGCCTAGACCTAAAGCCAACGAAAAACTTGTCCTTGTTCAGCATCGTCCAGGGTATGGCCGGCGCTTAACGATTTTCATTACACTCTGCATATTGATCGCGGCCATTGCTGCGTACTATGCCGGAGCCTTTAGTATGCGCTTCAGTCACGATCAGGCAATAGAGCGTCTTGCTGCGCTATCTAAAGAATACAGTGTGCAGCAGAGCTTAAACGAAGAGTTACGTCAGAGCGTTGCAAACCTAGAGCGAAGCAAGGCGATTAACACTCGCGCTAAAAATGAAATTCAAACAACGATAAGCGAACTTAAGGGTGAGATAAGCCAGCTTCAGAAGGATGTGTCTTTCTATAAGGAAATCATGGCGCCTTCAGATAATAACAAGGGCTTGCAGGTTCAAATTGTTGAATTGTCAGCAGGTTCTGAAAACAAGCGCTATGCTTATAAAATTGTGTTGGCTCAAGTTGCGAGTAACCGCCAGTATGTAAGCGGTGTGGCTGCGGTCAATTTAATTGGTACACGAGACGGGGAGCAGGAAATTCTCCCTTTACGAGATGTGTCGGAAGTTGAAGAGTTAGGTATTAACTTCCGATTCCGTTACTTTCAAAACTTTGAAGGTGAATTGATTTTGCCCGAGAGTTTTGAGCCTCAGCAGCTTCAAGTTGTTGCGCAAAGTAAAGGCAAAAACGCATCGCGAGTTGAAAAGAGCGTGGTTTGGAAGTCAGCGTTTTCAACAGAGTAAGCAAGAATTTAAGAGGTTCCTATGTGGGGAAAAAATAAGCGCAAGTCTGCCACCAAGGCAAGTCATGTTACGTTTGATACATTGATTAGTAGTAAGACCAGAATTGAAGGTGATCTACAGTTCTCGGGTGGCTTGCATATTGACGGCTTAATTAAAGGTACAATACGCGCGAATGACGACAGCGAAGCGGTTGTCCGAATTAGTGATATTGGTGAAATTGATGGCGATGTCGTGGCACCACATATTATCGTAAATGGTACTGTGCATGGCGACGTGTATGCATCTAAGCATATTGAACTTGCAGAAAATGCTTCTGTTAAGGGTAATGTATATTATCACCTTATCGAGATGGCGATGGGTGCAGAAGTGAACGGCAATCTAGTGCATCATAAAGAGCCTAACCAAGGTTTGAATGAGTCGCTCGAGACGTCTAAAACAGAATCAGATGCGGATAATTCCTCAGTTAAGGATCAAGTAGAGCTAAAAGCGGTTGCGGGTCATAACAGCAATACTTGACTGTTTTACTAGGTTAAGACCATAATTGCCTCCGTTTAAAAATTCTGGAGCTTTAATGAGCGTTGTAGAGTCTCACATTCCAACCCCACTGATCTTTACAGATGCGGCGGCGAATAAGGTTAAAACCCTAATTGAGGAAGAAGAGAACCCTGAGCTTAGATTGCGTGTATATGTGACGGGCGGAGGTTGTTCGGGCTTTCAATACGGTTTTACGTTTGACGAAAGCCAAGCTGACGATGACACCGTGATTGAAAATGACGGTGTTCTGCTTGTTGTTGACCCAATGAGTTATCAGTATCTCGTTGGTTCGACTGTCGATTACAGCGAAGGGCTTAAAGGCGCGCAGTTTGTTATCAACAACCCGAATGCTTCAACAACTTGCGGCTGCGGCTCAAGTTTCACTATTTAGTTTCTATAGTCTTATCCTGAATTAGCGAAAGTACCTCTCGTGTACTTTCGCGTAATGCATTTTGCAACGCCTTCTTACCTTTTAGTCCGCTTTGTTCTATGCAAACCTTTGCTTCGTGTGCCTGTAAGACAAACATAATTAAAAGTTGTTTCGATTTACTGCTCATCGAACTTAGTTTCTTTTGGGCCAAGGCTGCTATAAGCAAGCGCTCTAGCATCGGCCATGCGTCATTAACCTGATGGGTTCCGGCCACAAAGCTTTCTGCTGAAAGCGTGTCTTGTTGCTGTATCTGATTGACCTTTGTTATACAGGTTTCAAGAATTGCTTCTACGATAGTCGGGTTAAGGACTTTGAAGTAACGGGATAAACCTACGGTGAAGTGTTCGAAAAAGCGTTCTTGTGCGGCAATTAAGGCGGGGTTTAGTCTTTTTCCATACTTACTTTTTTGGTTCGGTACGATGGCAATGAGTGAGCTAGTTCCGCTTGAGGCATCAGGCTTGTAGCCAAGCCTGAGTGCTGAAAATGAATTTTTCGACCAGAATCTGACAAGCTCACTACTCACCCCAAAACTTACGCTCGTGAAACTAAAGCCCAATTGTGCAGAGTGAAGCCTAATCGCAGAAAGCAATTCTGAGCCAAGCCCCTTGTTTCGGGCTTGTGGGTGAACAGCGATTCGCATTACGCGCAGTGAAGGGGTCGTCAGCCAGATAGGGTCTTGATTAAACACCGCCAATGACTGCGCCACGAGATGTCCTTTTGGTCGTCTCCGCCCATTTAAAATATCTAGGCTTGTAACGTTAGGCTGCTCGATCAGGCTATCACCACCTTCTTCAATACATAAGGCTGCACCTAATAGATCATCACCCTGTAAGCAGGCGATATGAACAGCAGGGTGGTCTAGCAATAGCCGAAGGTCATTCGGGCGGGTTTGGTAATGCGCTAACACAAGTAGAGCAAAGATCTGTTTTGTTAAGGGTTCATCTTTATATAGATCTTTACCTCTATACCAACCTATATGTGTGCTCTTCTGTGCCTGTTTTTTTAGTTCAGGAAGTTCAGCGTTCAATAAAAATGCATCGAATAAAAGCTGCTCTAGAGGGTCTTGGTCGGCCCACCTTACTGGCGTGTTGAGTTCGCAGTGTTTCCATGACTCACAATGTCGACTCAGAAGTTCATCGAATTTGATTCCAAAGCCTCTTCCGCTACCCTCGTAACCGTGCAAGGTGCTCGCAAACACTAAGCGCGGATACTGTATGAGAAGCTTTTCTAGTTGAGGTAAAGGAAAGCTAGCTGCCTCATCAACAAAGACGCAACTAGCAGGCGGAAGTTTTTCTAACAGCGCATCAATCGCCCATACGCAGAGGCGTTCTTGCGCCGAGGAGTCTGCCGCGGTTAAGGTTTTAAAGTGTTGCTGAAACACGTCTAGGGAGTCGCGTTTGTTCACGACAACAATGATGTGCTGTTCTATGTTTTCCAGCACTGCTTTCGCAGCAGCAAAAGCGAGTACCGTTGATTTTCCTCGCCCCCGATCAGCTTTTATTGTAAGAGGGCGATGCCTGTGACCGTGCTGCACACGTGCGATCTCGGCTAAGCAATTTTCTTGTTCAGAGTTGAGGTGTAGTTGTGAAGTTTGAGGGTGTGAAGTTTGAGCTTGATGCTTGATCGGTTTAGCGCTGTCAATTAAGAACCTTAGCCCGGTGCTTTGGTCATAATTAATATGGAGGTTGCAGGCATGAAGTTTGTTCAAGAAACGCTGCAGAGTGTAATTCGTAAAACGCGGGCGTTCATGCGTATCTACACTTGATAAATCGGATAAATCCGACTGGGCGAGAGCTTCATGGGTTTCAGGCATTAACAAAACCAATAGGCCGCCGCCTTCTATTGCGCCTGAAACAGCCGAAAATGCATCCGGCTCGATGCCGTCAAAAGCATTCCATATTAGTAATGTGTGCTGTGTCCCTAGAGTGCTGCGATAGAGCTTACTTTCTATCAGTTGGTCGCTATCTTGTGAAAGGCCTGTGCTGTTAGATACGACGAGCGCAGCGCTATCCCAGTGCGAGCGAACTTCGACTAATTGTTCTCTAACCCATCCTTCGTTGCCGCACAGCGAAACAATGCCTCTGTGTTGTCGTTTTAGACATTCTAGGTGGAGGGTTTCAAGAGCGTTGCAGAAGGTCATAAGCGTGGTGTCTACGTTTTTTGTCTTAGCGCAGTATAGGAATAGCTGAAAGTTTGTGTACTATACCTCTATTATTTAAACCTTGCTGCGACTAGTTGAAAAAGAAGGTCTAAACTATAACTTAGTGTTTCCCCCGCCACTCTAGGGCTAAATTGTTATAATGAATGCGTTCGAAGTCAGAGCAAAGCTGTTGCGTAATGTCTTTCTTAAATTAAGTGGCGCAGTGCTGCCTTTATTGTTGCCTTTGATGCTCAGTGCTTGTGCAACGAATTCCATTTTCAACCCTTATCCCTCACAAGCGCAGGCCTTTCGCACGACAATTTCCCAGGAGCAAGCTTATGAGAGCGTTAAGCAAGACCTGGAAGACGCGGTTCAAAGTAAAGACGGCATGCTTTACGGCATGGAGCTAGGCCGGCTTGAACAGGTCAATGAACAATATGAAAACAGTAAACAGGTGTTTTCAGACATCATCAATGCCTTCGAGCAACAGGATCTTGAGGCCACAGTAAGCTTAAGTGGAATAGGGTCTCAAGGTGCATCACTACTTACTAACGACAACGCCATCCCTTATCGTGGCGCGGGTTATGAACGCATCGCAACACATCACCATCAGGCTCTTAATTACTGGGCCTTGAGAGACTACGAGGGTGCGGGTGTTGAGTTTAGAAAGGTTGCGTTGGAGCAACAGTTTTTGACTCAAAAACACGAAAAAGAAATCGCTGAGGCGAGCAAGGCCGCTAGCGAGAATGACATTGCGATTGATGGACTTGAAGATCAATTTGTGGGGCTAGATGCGCTAACAGGTAATGTGAAAAGCTCGTTTCTTAATCCCTATACGTATGCAAGTTCTGGCGTATTCTGGGAGGGTTTAGGAGAGTGGAACGAGGCCTTAGTTGACTATAAAAAAGCCTACGAAATGGCGCCACAGAGCGACTATTTGCGCGCCGCTATTATTCGTGTTTCCGCAGCGATGGGCGATGCCGCCGCAAAGCGTCAGTCGTCGCCGCTTGATAAAGGTGAAGGTGCGCTCGTCATTTTATTTGAGCAAGGCTTTGTGCCGGAGCGAACCGAGTTTGCGTTGAGTGTGCCAAATTTTGACGGTAATTGGATTTCCGTGGCATTCCCTTTTTATTCTGATCAAGCGTGGCCTGCGCAGAAAACGCTTAGGGTGTTAGATCAAAGTAGCTCGCAGAGTGCTGCAAGCGAAGTACTAGTCGATTACGGGAACCTAGCTGTAAAGCACCTTAAGGAGCAGTTGCCAAGCATGATTGTCAGGCAGGTTCTGCGGGCATTTTCCAAGTATGAAATTCAACAGCGCTCGGCAGATAGCTATGGTAACGCCGGTTTATTTTTATCTAGCATCTATACTATTTTGTCAGAGCGCGCTGATTTACGTTCTTGGCTGACATTGCCACATACTGGGCAAATTATGCGTATGACTTTAGCGGAAGGTCAGCGAGATTTGAATCTGCGGGTCGACGCTGCAGACGCAAAATTCCAAGCCAATATTGTAGCGGGTAGAACGACAGTGCTCAGAGTGATCGCTGTAGAGGGTCGGTTTTATATTCACGAGTTAAAACTATAAGGAGGTTTACATGTTGAGTGTATCCAGAATAAAGAGCCTAATGGCCGTGTTTGCTGCTACGGCGGTGCTGGCAGGCTGTGCCGTAAATGAAACGGCCACGGTTACCGTCCAGCCAGATGGGGGTAGAGCAGACATGCTAGAGTCGAACAGTGGCTTCTTAGCAGCAAGTTTGTCTATTGGGGACATTACAGTGGGCTCGGCGGGCGATTTAATGCGCGTACAGGCGAGTTTGGTAAATGGTTCTCGCAGTGACTTGGTTTTTGAATATAAATTTAAGTGGTTGGATCAAGATGGCTTCGAAATTGCGATTGACGGGCGGCCTTGGACTCCGATGGAAATTACAGCCTATGAGACCAAAAACGTACAAGGTGTTGCGCCCAATGCGAGTGCAAAATCGTTTCGAATTTTAGTGCAAGATTAATCAGGGAATCAGGAGAGTATTATGTTTAGTTTTCGTTCAGTTGTCGTATTAGTGGCGGTTTTGAGTTTGAGTGCCTGTGCGAGTGACCCAAAAGTGTCTTATGGCGATGCAACAGGGGTAGAGACCACAACCACCGATTTTGGCTCTACTGATTTACAGACCATTGCAGCCACCTTAGTGGATGACTTGCTGACCTTCCCGCCTATTGTAGATTTAACGACCGGTAATCGCCCAGTGGTGTTCGTCGATAAAGTCAAAAACAAAACCGTGGAGCATATCGATACAGAGTCTATTACCGATTCGATTCAAACAAAGCTTTTAAAATCCGGAAAATTTCGTTT
Source organism: Oleiphilaceae bacterium (assembly GCA_034110885.1). Taxonomy (GTDB): domain Bacteria; phylum Pseudomonadota; class Gammaproteobacteria; order Pseudomonadales; family Oleiphilaceae; genus PZPK01. Next base: position 10,474 of record JAWUYI010000034.1, on the reverse strand, counting down.
TGTAGATATGTCTGCGGTTCAAGCCATGCAGGATCAAATGCAGTTTCAACAAGATAGTGGTCTAGTTGACCCATCGAAGGCAGCTGCGTTTGGCAAACAAACCGGTGCGCAATTTATGTTGTATGGAAATATGGCCAGCATAGTGAAGCGCAACAGCGACACTAAAGACGTTTACTACAAGTTCACCCTTAAGCTGGTAAATCTAGAAAGTGGTTTGCTTGAATGGACAGGCGAAAAAGAAATTCGCAAAACTGGCGAGAAGCAGTTTTTCTCTTTATAGAGACCTAGCTTGTGTCAAAGACCGCTGTTTAGTTCTAAACAGCGGTCGTTCTTCAAAATTCGAAAGCGATCAATTAATAAAGTGCTGCTTCGTCGTCTAATACTTCGTGAATAATGTCTAAGAAAATCTTGTCAGCATCGCTGTGGTCTTCTGGAATGCGAACAATAGTCGAGGCACTAATTTCTTCTGCTATCGCTTTATAAGCTTCTGCTTCGCCTTGATGTTTTCTCGCGATTTCCATGCATTTTGCTGAGATGGTTGGATCCGATAAGACTTTACGGATGAAGACTCTTAACTCACTGATAACCTTAGCCTGTCGGCTTTCATCGGCACTGCTCATATCTATTCCTATTGACCAAAAAACGGTAAATGTTCGTACAACTTATAATCGCTCTGAAATGGACTTTGCGCAAGTAAATTTAAGCCTTAATCATTACTTGGACGCTTGCGAATAAGGGCTTCTTGGCAGACCGACGCCACCAGTTCTCCGTTTTGGTTGAAGATATTTCCACGATTAAAACCTCTTCCGCCAGACGCGCTTGGACTATCCATATCATAAAGTAACCACTCATCAACTCGAAATGGTCGGTGAAACCAAATAGCATGATCGATGCTTGCGATCTGCATTCCTTTTTGTGCAAAGCTGACGCCGTGAGGCAGCATACTAGTGCCGAGAAAACCGAAATCTGAGGCGTACGTCAGAATACATTGGTGCAAGTGTTGGTCGTCTGGCAAGTCAGCTACGGCACGAAACCAGTTCTGTTTATAGGGTGCACGGACATCAGGGTTTGAATAATTTAGCGGGTTCACGGGACGGATCTCAATTGGCCGGTCGCGCGTAAACTGTTCACGAAGTTTCTCTGGAATTAAATGCTTGAAGCGGCGTCGCATTTCTAATTCTGAAACCAAAACTTCAGGATCTTTGGCTTCGGGCATATCAATTTGATGACTAAAACCATCTTCGTTGCTTTGAAATGAAGCATTGAGAGTAAAAATTTCTTTGCCATGCTGCAGTGCAATCACTCTTCGGGCAGAGAAGGTGCCGCCATCACGAAGAATTTGAACTTCGTACTGTATCGATGCATTTGGATCACCTGGGCGTAAAAAGTAGCCGTGCATCGAATGCGCGGTTCTATCCTCAATTGTTCGATAGGCCGCCATCATTGCTTGCCCACATACTTGACCACCAAATACGTTAGGAAAACCTAAGTCTTCGCTGCATCCTTCGAACTTTAGATCGTCTAGCTGAGTGAGCTTGAGAACGTCGATGAGCTGCTGCAATACTGTAGACATGGTTTCTTTTTTTCCAAGTAAATTGAATTGGCGGCGTTCAAGAAAGGCTAATATTCTCGGTCAACAAAATTAACGCGCAAAGCGTCTTCTGCTGACATTTCCCAAAGCCGTGCTCCAGCTTTTATTATGTTGGGCTTAATTTCTGGCTTTGAGGCCGATGCACGATTGGGAGCAGAGAGGTGGGTCGCTTTTGTTTTTTGTTTTAGTGTTGCTTGCATTTTGATTGGCGCGAGTCTTGGCAAATGGGCTTTGTAACTTAGAGTCTAAGTATCTCAAAGCCCAATTGGCTTGCACATCAAAATGTCATCAAATGACCAAAACGTAAGTATTGTTTGTCGTTAAACGATAGCTATAAAAGGTCCGTTATGGCGTGTCATGAATGCCGCTCATTTGCTTTACTAAGGCTTGTTTCTCGGACACTAGATCACCGCTCAAGGCAAAACCTAGAAGTGCTTTGTCCGTGCTGTAAAAAAGCGCTTTGCTATTCAAACCTTCGCTCTCGACCTCCCATTGACCAAACGCATCTTTAGGCGGAGGGCTAACAATAACAGGGCAGGCTGGCGTTTTGATTGCCACCGGCATTACCCCGTAGTGCACAGGGGTAGGCTTATCGTTAAGGGTTTGTGCTAAGGCTCGCGCACCGCTCATTAAAGGTAAAACATACAGCAGCACGTGACCGTCAATTTCTGCGCAATCGCCTATGGCATAGATGTCTTTTTCCGAGCTCGCTAAATACCGGTCACATTTTATACCTAAGTTGGTTGCGAGCCCTGCTTGTGTAGCTAAGGTCAAATTAGGACGTAAACCAATAGCCGAAATAACCACATCTGCGGTATGCACTTCACCATTAGAAAGCGTGACAGAAAGTTCATCGTTGGAGGCGCTAACGCTTTCAACAAAGCAGCCGAACAGCAGTTTCGCACCTGCTTCGCTTAAACCCTTGGCCACACACTGCGCGGTTTCTTGGGGGATGAGTTGACCTAGAACTGCCGTGGAAGGGTCGACAATCTCAACCTCGTAACCACCATTGAGTAAGTCGTTTGCATATTCGCAGCCGATCAAACCAGCGCCCATGATCAGAATACGCTTTTTGCCATTCGCGAGCTCTCTGAATTTTCGATAGTCGTCCAAGTCATTTATGGACACAACGCGCTCTAGGTCGCTCCCCGGAAAGGACAAGCGGTTTACCGTGGCGCCCGTCGCGATAACAAGCTTGGAGTAAGCAATATGCTCATTGTCTACGCATAGGGTTTTATTCTGAGGGTTAATCTCAGAGACGCTACTTTTAGTGCGTATCGAAATGTTTAATTGTTCTGACATCTTAACCGGGTCAGCCATTTCGAGATCTTTAGCTGTTTTGTTTTTCGTGAACCCTGTCGATAACATTGGCTTTGAATAAGAAGTGCCGTCGTCTTGAGTAATAATTAACAGATTTTGCTCTTTATTAAGCTTGCGAAATTCTCTAGCGAGAGAGTATCCGGCTAAGCCTGAACCAATGATAACGATAGGGTCTGTCATTAAATTTCAACCATTTCAAAGTCTTCTTTACCAACACCGCAATCAGGGCATTCCCAATCTTCAGGCACGTCTTCCCAAGCTGTGCCTGGTGCAATGTTGTCATCCGGCCAACCTTCAGCTTCATCATAAATTAAGCCACACACTACACACTGCCACTTCTTCATATCTTCACCTGTTATCGAATAATATTGGCGCTAGCGAGGGCTCTATATAGCTTATGTAAAGAGCATCGGCACGCTACGCAGTTATACACTTGTAAAAATGCTGCGTTAATTTAACGAATCCTACATGAATCCACAAACTTGATTATTTCATAGTAAACGCGCTTTGCTTGGTTAAAGTGATTAGCCTTGGCTATAATCGCCGCGTCGACTTGTTTGTATGGTCAAAGTGCTATGCTTTTCGGAAGACTCCTTCTCGTCTATGAAACTTCATTGGGCGCTTAATTTTGAGGTATTTGTGTCAGGAAAATACGACCAATGGTCTACGTTTCGAGTTGTTCCGGACTCAGTCATACCTCGCGCTTGGCAGTCTTGGGTGTTGGATCGGGGCTCACTAACCAAGCGTTTGATTAAAGCATCGAACGGAGACTTTCGGGTTCGAGTCGTGCGGCAAGACTGGCAAGTTCCAGAACTGAGTGAGCAATTGGCACTTGGCTTAAGGTTTCGAGAGAAAGCACTCATTCGAGAGGTCGAGTTGCTTTGCGCGGAGCATGTATGGGTTCGAGCGAGGAGTGTTATTCCGAATGCCACCCTCACAGGTAAAGAAAGGCAGCTTGCGAGTTTGGGAACACGCCCTTTGGGCGCCTTTTTATTTAGCTCTCGCACAATGATGCGCGGAGCCCTTGAATTAAACTCTTATCTGGATTCTGAGCAGGGTAATATCTATGGTCGCCGCTCTGTGTTTTTTTTACAGAATAAGCCTTTGCTCGTAAGCGAATACTTTATGCCAAACGTACTAACGGATTCCAAAGCATGACTGCAAGAAAGTTAAATTCATTGTTAGGCACAGCGTCAAGGCAGGTGCTAGCAAAGGTGGGTATTTCTGAGCAAAAGGCGCTCGCGTATTGGCGCCTTGCGCGCTTTGATAGGCCTATAGGTACGTTTTTGGTGTTGTGGCCGACGCTCTGGGCTTTATGGATTGCAAGCGAGGGAACGCCGGACCTCGACATATTGATGATTTTTGTACTTGGTGCGATTGTCATGCGCGCGGCAGGTTGTGTGATAAACGATATTGCCGATCGCAATATTGACGGTTACGTCGAACGCACCAAAGAACGCCCGCTTGCTTCAGGCCAACTGACCGTAAAAGAAAGCATCATATTTTTTGTTGTGCTCTGCAGTATTGCGCTAGGTTTAGTGCTTTGTCTCAATCTTACGACTATTTTTTGGTCGTTTGGCGCTTTGGTTTTAGCGGTTATTTACCCATTCATGAAGCGGCACACGTATTTGCCGCAAGTCTTTTTGGGGGCTGCGTTTGCTTGGTCGATTCCAATGGCGTTTTCCGCAGTGAGTGAATCGGTTCCAACTAGTGCATGGCTTGTGTTTATGGCGACATTAATTTGGACCGTGGCCTATGACACTATTTACGCCATGATTGATCGGGACGAGGATTTGAAGATTGGCGTTAAGTCGACCGCGATTCTATTTGGCTCTGCCGACCGCGCAATTATTTCATTTCTTCAAGTGCTGGTCGTATTGGCATTGTGCCTGATTGGCTCTCAGCTAGAGCTCGGTCAGTTCTATTTTCTAGGCGTGGTTATGGCGTCTATTTTACTGGTTTATCAACAACATTTGATTCGCTGGCGCTACAAAGACGAGTGCTTAAAAGCATTTTTAAATAACAATTGGGTGGGTGCTTCGGTTTTTTTGGGCATCTTTCTTGATTATCTTGTTCGGTGAGCCTTGTTCTTTAGTCTGTTTGTTAAAGTAATGAGTGAGCAACACTCGGGCATGACAATTTTTTGGTAAAATCACTGCTTGTCATATGCTTGTAACATAATTTCTATGTAATACCTTTTAAACTGACGTCCCAAGTTGGGTGAGTTATCTAGAAAGCTTACAGGTAGAAGTAATGTCGGATAAAACAATTTTGGTCGTTGACGACGAAGCTCAGATTCGTGAAATGATCGCGGTTGCACTAGAGATGGCTGGGTATTCGTGTATCGAGGCCGAGAATGCAAAAGACGCATTCGTTGCGGTAATGGATCATCGACCAGACATGATTCTTCTTGACTGGATGCTGCCTGAAACCAGTGGCATTGAGCTCGCACGGCGTTTGAAGCGCGACCCTGGCACAGCAGAAATTCCAATTATCATGCTCACTGCCAAGAGCGCAGAAGATAATAAGATTCAAGGTCTAGAAGTCGGGGCGGACGACTATATCACCAAACCATTTTCTCCTCGTGAGCTTGTCGCGCGCCTTAAAGCTGTGTTGCGCAGAGCCACGCCTCAAGGCATCGAAACGGTGGTTAATGTTGACGGCCTAGAGTTAGACCCCTCCAGTCATCGAGTTACTTCTGATTTGAAGGCGCTTACAATGGGGCCGACAGAATATAAACTATTGCAGTTCTTTATGACGCACCAAGAGCGCGTTTACACGCGAGCGCAATTGCTTGATCTTGTATGGGGTGGCAACGTGTATGTCGAGGAGCGAACGGTCGATGTACATATTCGACGCTTGCGAAAAGCACTTGGCGAAAGGCACGAACATTTGGTACAAACAGTTCGCGGAACGGGTTATCGGTTTTCGGCCACGTTAGCCAGTTAGATCTACCACAGTTCACGCCATAGTTAAGGATGGCTCATCCTATGCACAAACGAACAACCGGACATATCCAATTTGTAGCATGGCTGTTTGTCCTGTCTATTCTTTTTGGTCTCCTTATTGATGAGCTCGCATGGGTGTTGGTTGTTACGCTGAGCCTTTATGTCGCGTGGTCTCTTAGGCAGGCTTCTAGGCTTCATCGCTGGCTTTATAAGGGGAGTAGCGATGAGGGTGTGCCCGAAAGTTATGGTTTGTGGGGCGACCTGTTTGAAGGTATCTACAGTACCCAGCAGCAGAACAGAAAAGCACGAAAGCGTCTTATCGCCATGATTGATCGCGTAAGAACATCAGCCAATGCGATGGGCGATGCTGTGATTATGACCAACGACATCGGTCAAATGGATTGGTGGAATCGCGCGGCAAGCTTGATATTTGGCTTTGATAATGAAAAAGACCAAGCTCAGATTATAACGAACCTTGTGCGAGACCCTAGTTTCAAAGCGTACTTCGAAGCTAAAAATTACGATGAAGCTCTAGAAATCACCTCTCCCTACGATCCTAACGTGATTGTCAGCATTCAGATCACCTTATTTGGCGAAGACGAAAGACTAGTCTTTGCCCAAGACATCACCCGCTTGCATCAACTAGAGCAAATGCGAAAAGATTTTGTGAGTAATGTGTCTCATGAAATGCGCACCCCGCTGACCGTCATTAGAGGCTATCTTGAAACGATGCTCGACAGTGGCAGCGCGCCGGAAAAATGGCTAAGGCCGCTTAAATCTATGGAAGGCCAAGCCCTGCGTTTAGACGACTTGATTACGGACCTCTTGTTACTTGAAAAGTACGAAGCAAAAGACGGATCTAGCTTAGATGATCAGGTTAATATTGAAACCTTGGTCTCGGGTATATGCCATGAGGCTGAATTGGTAAGCGGCGATAAAGGCCACGATATTCGGTTTGAAAGCCTTACTTCATCGCAATTGTTAGGGGCGGAAAATCAGCTGCGCTCTGCGTTTTCAAACCTTATTTTTAATGCGGTTAAATACACCCCAGCTGAGGGTGTCATAACTGTTGAGTGGAAAGAAGACCACAGAGGTTGTCACTTAAGCGTTAAGGATACTGGCTGTGGATTTGACCCCGTGCATATTCCGAGATTGACCGAGCGTTTCTATAGAGCCGATCCGAGCCGCCATATTGCTACTGGAGGTTCGGGCCTTGGGCTTGCGATTGTAAAGCATGTTTTAATCAATCACGGTGCAACACTTGAAGTACTTAGCCAGCCAGATAAGGGCAGTGAATTTATTTGTCACTTTCCTAATTCTCGTGCAGTAAAGGCAGGCGTCTCTAACCTTGAGATAAATGCTTAGAACTATCTACATGCATTGAATCGCTTGTTTGTTCATTAACCCAAAACGCGACGGCCCCGCAGACAGCTGCCGGAAGCGCGATAATATTGACAATCGGCAGCAGCGTGAAACCAAATGCAAGGCAGCCGAACCCAAAAGCCGTCACTCGATGCTGCCCCAAATAGCGCCGTAATTCCTTAAAACTCAGGCCATTGTTATCAACGGGGTAGTCAATATATTGAACGGCCATCATCCAAGCAGAAAACCCTATCCAAATCACCGCGATGATGGCATTCACTCCTGGAATGAGCCCGAGAATAACGAGAAGTAATACCCTAGGAAGGTAATACATCAGTTTTTGCAGTTCACGCAGAATGGTTCTAGGAATTAGCTTAACGAACGCGAGCCAACTAGTGGCCTCATCATTGCGTTTGCCACTTAACTTCTGCTCGACTACTTCGGCTAGAAAGCCGTAAAAAGGTGCGCCGATTAAGTTTGCTGCGGACACAAAAGCATAAAACAGTAGCATCACCATGGCTGCGAAATAGATTAACCAAAATGCCCACTCTATAAAGCCAAGCCATTCAGGAATCCATGACATTAAATACGTCATGCCCTCAGAAAAAAGGCTTTTGGCCCACATAAATAACAGTACGAATAGGGCGATATTGGCGACGATGGGCACCAAAATGAAAAGTCTTAGTCCAGGTTGAAAAATAAGCTTGAAACCAGAAAGCATGTGGCTAAAACCATTTACGAGATTGCCTTGCATAGTGAAATAAGAGTCCGTGTTAGAATGTACAAAGAAATATATAATACCTTTTTTATGGTTTTGGTACGCGCATGACACACGATATAGAAGTGCTTTTTTCCGATAACGCCATTGTGATCATTAACAAACCTTCGGGTTTGTTAAGTGTGCCGGGAAGAGGGCCGGATAAAGCAGATTGTGCGATAGTCCGCACGCAACAGCTGTTTCCAACAGCGCGCAGCGTGCATCGCTTAGATTGCGCCACCTCTGGCTTGATGGTCGTGGCTCTAAGTGCTGACGCGCATAGAGAGTTAAGTAGGCAGTTTCATGACCGCGAGGTATCGAAACGGTATGAGGCGATGGTTTATGGCCAGCTAGCTGAAAGTGAGGGTGATGTTAATTTACCTTTAATGGCTGATTGGCCTAACCGTCCCAGGCAAATCGTACATGAAGATGGCAAACCGTCGCAGACGCAATACAAGTGTATAGAGCGATTGAGCGACCACACTCGAGTTGCATTAACACCTGTTACTGGGCGCTCTCATCAGTTACGCGTGCATATGCAAGCGCTTGGTCACCCGATTGTCGGTGACGACTTGTATGCTGCGGACTACCCCATTCAAAATAGCGAACGCCTTTTACTGCATGCATGTTATTTGGCTTTTTGTCACCCAGAGAGCGGTGAAATGATGGAGTTTTACTGCGATGTTCCATTCTAAGCGAATGAACTCAGTATCGATCATATTGGCTAGGCTTGCTTTTGTGTTCGCTTTGATCGCATCGTGTGTTTTAGCGTTTACGCCGGCCGACCGCTATTTGCAGGCCCAGGTGAACGATAAACTGCTGCATTTTTCGGCATTTGTGGTCTTAGCATTGATGGCGCGTGCCGCGTTTCCTTTAGCGCCGGCTCTAATGCTGGCTGTTTGCTTGGCACTTTTTGGTGGCTTTATAGAAGTGGTTCAAAGCTACTTACCTTATCGGTCATTTTCTTGGCTTGACCTCTTAGCCGATACGGCTGGCGTAATATTCTATTTTATCTTGTTTGAGTGGACGATGAATCTGCCTCGTAAATCCGGACCCGGTTAAATTCTTCAAATTCGTTTAAATCCGGCCAAGTTCTAGCTTCATGCGTTGCAAGCAAGCCATAAGCTGGGTTAGGCATTTTCTTTAAGCGCGAGTCAGCGAGTAAGACGCTCAGGCTTAATTCGCGCAACTGCTCTAACAAAGGGTAGTTATCTTTGTCATATAAAATATCGGCTGCCACAATCAAGTCTAAATTTTTTGGGAGTGCGTCTAGCGATTCAGCTGGCTCGAGTTTCACGCCATTTAACTCGCCATTAAACAAACTGGCCATGCGTGCATCTTCGTCGATATCGCAGGCCCACACTTGTGCCGCCCCTGCTAGCGCAGCTGCCACGGCAACAACACCTGAGCCCGAGCCAATGTCAGCAACCGTTTTGCCTTTTACTAAGTTCGGGTTTGCAAGCAAGTATGCCGCTAGCACTTGTCCGCTAGCCCAACAAAAAGACCAATATGCCGGTTCCGCGACGATGGCTTGAGCCTCGTCATGCGGTATTGGTCCCTCTAGAACAGCAGGATCGAAAAGGCAGAGTTGGATATTTTCACAATAGGGAGGGGAGCAAACTTTTAGCTTGGCTTTCGTCAAAGTTCGCTGCATACGCGATTCAAGGTGTTTCTGACTTGGCATTGGCTTCGATACACATTAAATTAGACAGGGAGGGTAATAATGTATACACGAAAGTTAGTAATATTTCCCTCACTCTTTTGAATCACTTTTCAGGAAATGGAAGACGCTTATGTCACTCGAAAGTATTAGCCAGGAAAAACTACACGAAGCGGGGCAGTACGGCATGGATATGCTTATGACTCATGGCCCCAAAGTTGTATCCGCAATTGTTATTTTGGTTGTGGGTTTATGGGTCATTGGCCGTCTAGTCGGTGTGGTGGACAAACACTTTATTCATCGGGCTGAGCCGACACTGGCTAAGTTCCTTAGCAGTTTGCTGTCCGTTTTCTTGAAAACAGTGCTAGTGATCATTGTTGCTTCAACCATCGGAATTCAAACCACGTCTTTAATTGCCGTGCTCGGTGCGGCAGGTTTGGCGGTTGGTTTAGCCTTGCAAGGTAGCTTGTCTAACTTCGCTGGTGGCGTTCTAATCTTGATCTTCAAACCTTTCAAGGTCGGAGATTTGATCGAAGCGCAAGGGCATATAGCCACAGTAAAAGAGATCCAAATATTTAATACGATTCTGTTAAGTGCTGACAACCGCATTATCGTTATTCCGAATGGTTCGTTATCAAATGGAAGTTTGGTAAATATCAATCACGAGCCAACGCGCCGCGTCGACTTTGTTTTTGGTATTGGCTACGGCGATGATATTGATAAGGCAAAATCAATTATTCAATCTGTAGTGGAAGCCGAAGATCGTGGCTTGAAAGACCCTGCGCCACTGATTGTGGTTTCTGAATTAGCAGACAGTTCTGTGAATTTCACGGTGC
>JAWUYI010000033.1:0-19810 GCA_034110885.1 Oleiphilaceae bacterium | reverse complement strand
CGATATCTTCGAGGCGTTGACGGCGTCTGATCGACCATATAAGAAAGGTAAAACGCTGAGCGAAGCATTGCGCATTATGAGCTTTATGGTAAAAGACCGACACATCGATGCAGAGGTGTTTCAGCTATTTTTAACAAGTCGTGCGTACTTAGAATATGCGGAGGAGTTCTTAGGGTCTGAGCAAATTGATAATGTGGAGATCGCGGACTACGTATAGTTAGTCCGCTTTGAATCGATAAACTAGAATGGGTGCTTTTCCTACTGCTTTGTTAGGTTATCTCTACTTTCCGATGTTCATAAGTGATGTGGTGAGTGTGCTTTGATTGCGTTTGTCATAAGCACCGAAGCAATGAAAACTCAGATCTGGACTCCCGTAAGCAAAGGCTAATAGAGCTGTTTTTAATAGTTGGTGGTCGTTCCATGTGTCGAGTGAGGTAATGTCTTTAATAAACACGGCGTCGGCCCATAGGTGGGCGGAAGGGATTGTAGGATTGTTAGCAAGTACTATGGGGCGAATTGAGCGGCCTGCAAGTCCTAAAAACTTATAGAAATACATTTCTTTTGAGCGCAGAAACTTATCTACATCTGAAAATAAAGGCTGGTTTTCATATATTTCGGCGAACTCAACCTCACTTACGATAAAGCTGGTCGCCTTTAAGGTGTTTTGACAGCCCCTAAATACGTCTAGTTCCGCCCCCTGAATATCTATTTTAATCATGTCGGCCGATTTTATGCCTTCGCGCGTGATAAACGTGTCGAGTGAAACTGTATTGAGAGAGTGTTCCTCTTTCAGTTTTACCATCTCCATTGTGTTGAAAAGGTCTAGGAGTTTGTCATTTGGTTTGTAGAGCGAGCTACACATTGGCTCTGCAGTTTCAAAGAGAGTTCTTTCTTCTTCTGTTTTTCCAAGTGCTTGAGAGTGGTAAGTTATATTTTGTGGAGTGCTTGCGTTGAGTTGCTCGCAGAGCTCATCGTCGATTTCAAAGGCGTGAAGGTGTGAGTTTTTTAGCGAATCTATTATCGGCATGTAAGGTTCACGCTCTTCGCTAATAGGTCTTGCTCCAATTTCAATAATGGTAAACTCTAGACTTGGATCTTGATTTTCCACATGCTTGCAAAGTTTGCTTAGTAATTTAGATTTGTTGTCCACCGTAACTCTCTCTTATTGCTTAACGTTATCTCTTACAACGCGCGCTTTCTGGCGACCCCAGTCTCGGTCTTTGTCATCGGCACGTTTGTCGTATTCTTTTTTGCCTTTCGCTAGCGCGATTTCGCATTTCACTTTGTTGTTGACCCAGTAAAGCGCTATTGCAACGCAGGTGTGGCCTGCCTGATGCATTCCGGCGTTTAACTTGCCAATTTGTTTTTTATGCAGCAGCAGTTTACGAGGGCGCATAGGCTCTGCAATGACGTGCGTTGAAGCCGTTTGCAATGGCGTTATGTGCAGGTTGAGCAGCCAAGCTTCGCCATTTTTAAGAAATACATGCGAGTCGGTAAGCTGGGCTTTTCCTTCGCGTAAGCTTTTAACTTCCCAGCCAGTTAGCACCATACCTGCTTCGAATTTTTCTATGAAATGGTAGTCGTGCTTGGCGCGTTTATTCAACGCGATGGTGTTGCTCGCTTGTTTTGGTTTTTTGCCGGCCATATTGCTACTGATTACTGCTGTATAAAGAATGAAATTGGTTACGTATTAATAGGGCATTATATTACACTAAGCTTCTTGCCTGTATATGATTGTTTTTAGGAACTGCTAAGTGTTTTGGGAATTGTCGCCTACCAAATATAGGTGCTAGTGATAATTGGGGCGCGAGGTTACAATGCCTTTTCGTACAATGGCCTAAAAGAATCATGTCCTTAAAAATTCATCGATCAGCGCTCGTAATGTTTTCGTGTCAACAAATGTTCGACTTGGTAAACGACGTGGCTTCGTACCCTTTATTCTTGCCTTGGTGTTCCGATGCCGAAGTGTTGGAGGGGGATGGGAGTGTGATGATGGCGTCGGTTCAGGTAAGCAAAGGTGGTGTAAGGCAGTCGTTTACTACGCGTAATCAATTGCAGGCGCATGAAAAAATATCGATGTCTTTGGTGAGTGGACCGTTTCAAAGTTTGAAAGGGGACTGGAGCTTTACGGCCTTGCGCGAAGACGCCTGCAAAGTAGAGCTTGAGCTTCACTTTGAGTTGAAGAAAGGTATTGGCAAGATGGCGTTTGGCGCTGTTTTTAATCAAGCCGCAAACACCATGGTGGATGCATTTTGTGAGAGGGCAAAGGTAGTTTATGTCGGATAGTAAAATTCAGGTAGAAGTTGCCTATGCGCGTCCAGACTTACAAAAAATTGTTCAGTTAGAAGTTGATGAAGGTACGAGCATCTATGACGCTGCAACAAAATCAGGCCTAGAGTTGCTGTTCGAAGAATTGGACTACGAAACCGTTCATATGGGTATCTTTGGCAAGGTTGTAAAGCAGCCAAAACAAGAGGTTCTGCGCTCAGGTGACCGCATTGAACTGTATCGACCTTTGCTAATAGACCCTAAGCAAGCGCGTTTGAATAGGGCCAATAAAAAGGCTTAAACTCGCAAAGCCTTTGGCTTCATGCAACTATTCTTAGTATGCGCTGTGTTCTTCTAGCGGCGTGCCTTCATGATGTGTGTAAATACTATTCTGATAGTACACCGTAATCGTCTGCTGCTGAGTTTCTTCGTTCGGTGGCTGATAGGTGTAAACAAAATTTTCATAATCGTCGCTAAATACATTGTCTACGACAGGGTTGCCTAAAACGAAGTGGACTTGCTTTCGGGTCATACCGCGTCTTAATTTGGCGAGCATATCTTCGGTGACGATATTGCCTTGCTGAACGCTGATTTTGTATACGCCAGGAAAAGAGCAGGCAGATATGGTGGCGAACACTAGAAGTGCCGCAAGTAGGGCGGGAAGCTTGTTTTGCATCTATCGATTAATTCCACTATCTTTGTCGCGTTTATGAGCCACTGCACTTTGCCAACACGCCTTGAAATGTGTTTTGCTAGTATAACTCTGGCGAACCAATTATGTCAGCTGCGCATCATAACTGAATACCGAGCTGAATGCCTAGCTGAAGTGCTTCTAGCAGCTAACTCTTAAAGGAAATTCTGATTTACCATGCCTGATAATACCGAATTGAAAAAAGCTGGCCTTAAGGTCACCTTGCCTCGTTTGAAGGTTTTGTCTCTGCTTGAAAGTGCGCACGACCATCATATGAGCGCTGAAGAGGTGTATAAAGCCTTACTTGAAACCGGAGATGATGTAGGTTTAGCGACGGTATATCGTGTATTGACCCAGTTTGAAGCTGCGGGCTTGGTTCAGCGAAATAATTTTGAGGGTGGTCATGCCGTATTTGAACTGTCTTCGGAGGAGCATCATGATCACATGGTGGATACAGAAAGCGGCAAAGTGATCGAGTTTTGTGACCCAGTTATTGAGCAGCGCCAACGTGAAATTGCGGAGGAGCACGGCTACGAATTGGTCGATCATAGCCTAACCTTATATGTTCGTCCTCGCTCTGAAAAGTAAGCTCCCGCAAGTCAAGCGCCTGTCAAAAACTAGTCTAGCTTTAGCATCTCTTTAGCGTGCGCTAATGTTTGTTGGGTGATCGTAACGCCACCTAGCATGCGCGCGATTTCTTCGGTTCGCTCTTCATCGTTTAACTCACGAATGAAGGAGTGAACAGATTCATTCTCAAGCGTTTTACCGATTACAAAGTGGTTTTCGCCCTGCGATGCAACTTGCGGCAAATGGGTTACGCAGATTACCTGGCCTTTTTCACCTAATTGCTTGAGTAGGGTTCCAACAACTTCTGCGGTTCCGCCCCCAATTCCGACGTCAACCTCATCAAACACCATACTTGAAATGGTTGATGTTTGTGCGATAACAACCTGTATTGCCAGACTTATCCGAGAGAGCTCGCCTCCGGATGCAACCTTGCCTAAAGGGCGCGCTGGTTGGCCTGGGTTGGTGCTAATCAAAAACTCTATCGCGTCTAAACCATGTTTAGAATATTGGCGCTCTTCTAGGGCTTGAAAATTTACCTCAAAGCGCACATTTTGCATGGAAAGTTTTGCTAGCTGTTCTGCTATTCGGGTCTCAAGTTGCTTGGCTTGTTTCTGTCTAACAGCGCGCAAGGCTTGCGCTTGCTCAAAGTAACTTTGCTTGAGTGCGACCAAATCCTGTTTTAATGTTTCTGTATTCAGCCCACCCTCGGAGAAAGACTTGAGCTCAGAAGCCAGTTTAAAGTGTATCTCGTTTAGGTCTTCTGTGTTGCAGTGGTGTTTACGCGCTAGTTGATACGCTGCGCTGAGTCGTTCTTCAATCCATGCTAGGCGCGCTGGGTCGAGTTCAAAATCTTCGACAAACTGGCGTAATGAATGATTAGCTTCGTCTAGTTGTATGTAAGCTTCTTCGAAAAGTGCACGTGCTTCCGACAGCTTTTTATTTTCTGTTGGTAGCGAGTCTAAGGCGAGCTTTGCTTTGTTGACTAAAGAAATAGCGCCGCCATCGTCGCTATCACTTACTGCAAGCGCTTCGTTAGCTTTCACTAGCAGGTTTTCGGCATGAGATAGGCTGCTTTGCTCTTTTTCAAGCTGCTCAATTTCACCATCTTGAAGGCCTAACTTGTCGAGCTCATCAACCTGAAAGCTGAGTAGCTGGATGCGGGCTTCGGTTTCTTCTTTGTTGTTGACCAAGAGCTCATATTGAGCAGCTTTTTCATGCCATTGCTTAAAGCGCTCCGCGACTTCTTCAGCAAGAAGCTTATTGCCAATATAGTTGTCGAGGATGTCGCGGTGCTTATCTTTTTCTAAAAGGCTTTGATGTTCATGTTGGCTGTGTATGTCAATGAGCTGCTCACCGATCGCCTTTAAGTTGTTCAGGGGGCATGGTTGGCCGTTAATGTAGGCGCGAGAGCGTCCTTCCGCAGTGATTACGCGGCGCAATATGCATTCGTCGTCGCTCTCTAGGTCGTTGGTTTCTAGCCAGGCTTTTGCTTCTGCGTGGTTTTGGATATCGAATATCGCCGATATCTCTGCTTTGGTTTCGCCGTGTCGAACCATGCTGGTGTCTGCTCGATCACCTAAGGCTAGGCCTAAGGCGTCTAGAAGGATTGATTTTCCTGCTCCGGTTTCGCCGGTGAGGACCGACATGCCCTGACGGAAATCAATTTCAATGTGGCTGGCAATAGCGAAGTTTCGAATACTAAGGTGGCTAAGCATGGCTGATGTCATGTGAGTTGGCTTGATCTCTAAGTTTAAGTCTTGCGCTGCAATTCGGTAAAGATAAATCCGTCGATGAGTTAAAAAAGTACGAATTTTTCTCGTACTCTCTTGAAAAAATAGAGGTAAGCCCCATTGAGAGAGCAGAGTTTAAATAAGTTGTCGCGCAGGGATTTGTGGCAGCGTTGAAATTATCGAAAGAAAGTATTAAGGGGGCTCAAGTGAGTGTTGATGAAAATAAAGTAGATCCTAACGAATTGAATTCTGGTGCAGAAACTGAACAGGAGCTGTTCGAAGGAACTGAAGCGGAGTCGGCTGAACCTGGGTTTGCAGAAGGCTCAAGCGAAACGGGCGGTCAGGGCGGTGATAGCTCTGATTCATGGCAGCAAAAAGCGCTTGCGCTCGAAGTTGAATTGGCAAGTCTGAAGGACGCTGCGATTCGAGCTCAGGCTGAAGCCCAGAACGTTCGTCGACGCGCAGAGCTAGATGTTGAAAAAGCACATAAGTTCGCTTTAGAAAAGTTTGTAAAAGAGCTGCTTCCGGTTATTGATGGTTTAGAAAAGACTGTAGAAGCCGAGCAGCAAGCTGGTAACGAAGTGACGCCTCTTAGAGAAGGTGTTGATATGACGCTTTCAATGCTTCTAGCTGGCATCACTAAATTTGGTGTAGAGCAAATAGATCCAATCGGCAAAGTATTTGATCCGACTTTGCACGAGGCCATGACCATGATTGACGTGCCTGGCGCAGAGCCGAATACGGTGATTGATGCAATGCAGCGCGGTTACACCTTGCATGGTCGGCTCGTTAGACCTGCAATGGTTGTCGTTGCAAAGTAAGAAGTGATGCGATTATTCGCTAAAAATGAATAAAAAAGTTTGCTCGAGATCTTGAAAAACGAGAAGTTGACCAAATATTAGTAAACAAGAAAGTTTAGGTCGTTCGTATCGACACGATAGGCCAAGTTAAGAATCAGAATTGGAGAAAATCAATGGGTAAAATTATTGGTATAGATTTAGGTACAACAAACTCATGTGTTGCTGTACTTGACGGCGATAAAGCCAAAGTAATTGAAAATGCAGAGGGTGATCGTACTACCCCTTCTATCGTCGCGTTTACCGATGATAATGAAGTTTTGGTTGGGCAGTCGGCGAAGCGTCAAGCTGTTACGAACCCAAACAACACCTTATATGCGATCAAGCGATTGATTGGTCGTCGCTTTGAAGATGATGTTGTTCAGAAAGATATCGCAATGGTGCCTTATAAAATTGTTAAGGCAGATAATGGTGATGCTTGGGTAGATATTAAGGGCGATAAAAAAGCGCCGCCTCAGATTTCAGCTGAAATTCTTAAGAAGATGAAGAAAACAGCAGAAGACTTTTTAGGTGAGTCAGTAACAGAAGCTGTTATCACAGTGCCTGCTTATTTTAACGACTCACAGCGTCAGGCAACGAAAGATGCGGGTAAAATCGCTGGCCTAGACGTTAAGCGTATTATTAACGAGCCTACAGCGGCAGCGTTGGCATACGGCTTAGATAAGAGCAAAGGTGATTCAACTATCGCGGTTTATGACCTTGGTGGTGGTACGTTTGATATCTCGATCATTGAAATCGCTGATGTTGATGGCGAAAAGCAGTTTGAAGTATTGGCTACAAACGGCGACACCTTCTTAGGTGGTGAAGACTTCGACATGGCATTGATCGATTACTTAGCTGAAGCGTTTAAGAAAGACAACGGCATGGACCTTAAAGGTGATCCGCTGGCGATGCAGCGTTTGAAAGAAGCTGCTGAGAAAGCAAAGGTTGAGCTGTCTAGTGCGCAAGCAACTGACGTTAACTTGCCGTATATCACTGCTGATGCGACTGGGCCAAAGCACCTTAATGTGAAGTTGACTCGTGCTAAGCTTGAGTCGCTTGTGGAAGACTTGGTTATTCGCAGTCTTGAGCCTTGTAAAACAGCATTGAACGATGCCGGCCTTAGTATTTCTGAAATCGACGATGTGATTTTAGTTGGTGGGCAGACGCGTATGCCGCTTGTACAAGCTAAAGTTGAAGAGTTTTTTGGTAAAGAGCCACGTCGTGATGTGAACCCAGACGAAGCGGTTGCCGTGGGTGCTGCGATTCAGGCTGCGGTATTGGCGGGTGATGTTACAGATGTGTTGTTGCTTGACGTAACGCCTCTAACGCTAGGTATCGAGACTATGGGTGGTGTTGCAACACCGTTGATCGATAAGAATACGACGATTCCGACTAAGAAATCACAAGTGTTCTCGACAGCAGATGATAACCAAACAGCAGTAACGATTCATGTTGTTCAGGGTGAGCGTAAGCAAGCAACTCAGAACAAGTCGCTTGGCCGATTTGACTTGTCGGATATTCCTCCCTCTCAGCGCGGTATGCCTCAAATCGAGGTTACCTTTGATATCGATGCGAACGGTATCTTGAACGTGTCAGCGAAAGATAAGGCAACTGGTAAAGAGCAGTCGATTGTGATCAAAGCATCTTCTGGTTTGTCTGATGAAGAAGTTGAAGCAATGGTCAATGACGCTGAAGCAAATGCTGATTCGGATCGTAAGTTCGAAGAGCTAGTGACGGCTCGCAACCAAGGCGATCAGATTGTTCACGCAACCAAGAAAACGCTGGAAGAAGCGGGTGACAAAGCGACCGATGAAGAGAAAACTGCTATTGAAACGGCAATCTCTGAGTTAGAGGAAGCATTGAAGGGTGACGATAAAGACGCGATTGATGCGAAGACTCAGGCTTTGACTGAAGTATCATCTGGTTTGGCTCAAAAGCTTTACGCAGAGCAAGCGGCGCAAGGCGAAGCTGCAGGCCCAGAAGGTGCAAGCCAAGAGCAAGCACAAGGTACTGACGACGTTGTTGATGCTGAGTTCGAAGAAGTCAAAGACGACAAAAAGTAAAGCTTAGCGCTGACTTTTAAGCCCTGGTGTGTTCAATGAGCTAGCTAGGGTACACGTAAATTGTAGCGCGGGAGCATCGACTTCCGCGTTACTGTATCTAGCTAGTGACGAAGGCGCTTCGTTAAGGCTTTTATTAAAGTGGTGAATTTAGAGCATGTCTAAACGAGATTTTTACGAAATTCTAGGCGTTGACCGGTCTGCAGACGATAAAGAGATCAAGAAAGCGTATCGTCGTTTAGCGATGAAGTTTCACCCAGACCGTAACCCAGATGATGCGGATGCAGACGCTAAGTTCAAAGAGGCTACAGAAGCCTACGAAGTGTTGTCTGACTCGCAGAAAAAAGCAGCGTATGATCAATATGGTCATGCTGGTGTTGATGGTGGGGCTGGCGGTTTTGGTGGCGGTGGCGGCAACGGCGGCTTTAGCGATATTTTTGGTGATGTGTTCGGAGATATATTTGGCGGCGGTGGTCGCGGCGGCTCGCGCAGTTCGCGAGGCTCAGATCTTCGTTACAACTTAGAGCTTGATTTAGAAGATGCTGTTCGTGGTAAGAGCGTCAAAATTCGTGTTCCGACTCAAGTGACTTGTAAACCGTGTGGTGGAAGTGGCGCAGCGAAGGGTTCGAAGCCGGAAACCTGCACAACCTGTCATGGTCAAGGCCAGGTTCGCATGCAACAAGGCTTCTTCAGCGTGCAACAGACCTGTCCGCAGTGTCGTGGTCAAGGGCAGTTTATTAAAGATCCTTGCACGTCTTGTCGTGGTGTGGGTGTTCAAGAAGAGCAGAAAACGCTTTCTGTGAAAGTGCCTCCAGGTGTTGATACGGGAGATCGTATCCGTCTGTCTGGTGAGGGCGAAGCGGGCATGCAGGGTGGTCCTTCCGGAGACTTGTATGTTCAGGTTTCGGTGAAAAAGCATTCCATCTTTGTTCGTGATGGAAGCAACCTATTCTGTGACGTTCCGATTACGATGGTCGATGCTGCCTTAGGTGGTGAACTTGAAGTTCCTACCTTGGATGGCCGTGTGAAATTAAAAATTCCACCAGAAACTCAGACGGGAAAGATGTTCCGCTTGCGCGGCAAGGGTGTTGCACCGGTTCGTGGTGGTGCAGTTGGTGACCTGATGTGTCGCGTCGAAGTTGAAACGCCTGTGAATTTAACCAAGAAACAAAAAGACTTGTTGAGAGAATTTCAAGAGAGCTTGGAGTCTGGAGGTGGCAAGAAGCATGCACCCCAAAAACATTCCTGGTTCGAAGGCGTGAAGAGTTTTTTTGACGATATGAAACTTTAATTATCATATCAGCGCCCGCATCTTGCGGGCGTTGTTGTGTTAGGGAAATAACATGATAAGAGTAGCGGTTACGGGCGCAATAGGGCGCATGGGGAAAATGCTGATCGAAGCGCTTCACGCTTCGTCTGACGCTCAACTAAGTGCGGCAATTGTTTTACCTGAGAGTTCAGTTATTGGAGCAGACGCTGGTGAGATTGCTGGTATAGGTAAATCTGGCGTGTGTTTGGTGGGTTCGCTTGCCGAAGTGATAGATCAATTTGATGTGCTCATTGACTTTACAGCGCCGGAAGCGACCTTAGCGAATGCTAGGCTGTGTGCAGAACACGGCAAAGGTATTGTAATTGGCACAACAGGCTTTAGTTCGGAGCAAGAGTCAGAGTTGTTGGCATTTCAGTCCGGCGCGGCGATATGTAAGGCGGCAAACTTTAGCACGGGTGTAAACGTCTGCCTTGATCTTTTGCAAAAAGCAGCTGAGGTTCTAGGTGACGATTATGATGTTGAAATCTATGAGGCTCATCATAAGCATAAAGTGGATGCGCCATCGGGCACAGCGCTGGCTATGGGAGAGTCCGTCGCTCAGGGTTTGAACCGTGATTTGCGTAGTGTGGCTGTCTATGGTCGTGAAGGCCAAACCGGCGCGCGTAAAAAAGAGACCATTGGTTTTGCAACGGTGCGTGGCGGTGATGTGGTCGGCGACCATACTGTTATGTTCTTGGGTGAGGGTGAGCGTGTTGAAATCACCCATAAAGCCTCAAGTAGAATGGCCTTTGCTAATGGCGCCGTGCGCGCAGCGGCGTGGCTCGCGCAGCGCAAAGCAGGTCTTTTTGATATGCGCGATGTGCTGAACTTGAAATAGATCAAGGTAATCTGTAAACACATCGGCTAAGGTTATGGTCGATTGTTTTTAGCCGATTATCGAACTGATTGGCTGTTAAATCAGCATGAGTAAAAAGTAAACGCAGAACTAGTAGAAGGCTTGTTCTGCGTTTTTTTGTTTAGGTCTTTTAAGCGTTTTCTAGGTACCTTATGTCTTCAAAAATTAGCGCGCAGACGGCAGTCTTGTTAAAACAAAAGATTGTGCAAATGAGCAAGGCAAAGAAGTATGACGTGGCTTTATCGTCAGCTAGAAATCTTGTTGATGCGTTGCCTAATGATATTGAAGGTTGGTGGTTATATTCTCAATTGTTACTGCAATTTTCAAAGTATGAAGAGGCGGTTAGAGCCTTGTATCAGGTTTGCCAGGGACCGTCCCCCTACTATGTGCAAGCAATTGAATTGGCCTCGAGGGTAGCGATAAACAATAAGCTCTGGGAATTGGCTATTGCGCCAGCGCAAGAGCTAAAGAAAGTTAAGGCCAAAGCCGATGAGGCGAATTACTTGCTCGGAATGGCTATGGATGGTTTGCGACGGTTTACGTTGGCGATGGCATACTTCAATGAAGTAAGTCCTAAAAGCGAGCATTACCCCTACGCTCTTTATCGTATTGGAACAGAAAACGCACACCTCGGTGAGGTGCATAAATCTATTTCATATCTCGAGAAAGCGATAGACAAAAAGAGTGATGATTATTTGATCTGGCAAGACTACTTAATGATCCTGAATTACTCGCCTGACCTTAGTGCCGGCTATATTGCGAGTAAGCATCTTGAATTCGGACAGTCGCTGACAAATGGTTCGATGACTTTATCTAGTGTAACGAAGTTTGAGAAAACTCGTTCAATTGATAAACCAAAACTAAGGGTTGGGTTTGTTTCTGCTGACCTGAGAGCGCATTCGGTTTCAGCGTTTATGCTGCCAATACTTAAGCAGTTGGATTTGGTTGACTGGGACGTCTTGCTCTACGCGGATGTGAGTAAACCTGATCACGTAAGTGAGGTCATGCAATCGTTAAAACTTGAATGGGTGGACATGACGAAGCTCTCTTCAGAAGAGTATGTTGAAAGGGTTCGCGCTGATAATGTCGATATCTTGATTGATTTGATGGGCTGCTCAAGTGTTAGCCGTTTGCGTGAATTTGCTCAAGGTATGGCGCCAATTCAGGTGACTTACTTGGGTTATCCAAACACTAGCGGTGTTCCCGCGATGGATTACCGTATAACGGACCGTTTTGCTGATCCCGAGTCTGAGGAAAACCAAAATCTATATACAGAGAAGCTTGTGCATCTTCCTGAAAGCTTCCTGTGTTTCGAGTCCCTAGAGGCAGATATTGATTTACTTGCGTATCAAGAAAAAGAGACCGTGGTATTTGCTTCATTTAACAATCTTTCGAAATATACCGACCGTATGCTCGATAATTGGTCTGAGATATTGAAGCGCACGTCTAATTCTCGTTTGCTGCTTAAAACGAAGCCTTTAATGGATCCGGAAGTCGTTACTTTGTTGATCGAGCGTTTTTTAGCGAGGGGTATCGAATCCGACCGCTTAGAGCTCTTAGGTTGGACGGATACTCAAGCAGAGCATCTCGCGCTTTATGATCGTGTTGACGTGCATTTAGATACCTTCCCCTATAATGGAACTACCACTACCTGTGAAGCCTTATGGCAGGGTGTGCCGACAGTGACCTTGGTAGGCGATGACCATCGGTCTAGGGTGAGTTTTAGTATTCTGTCTCAGTTAGGGATGAATGAATGCATCGCGCATACAGATGCTGAGTTTGTTGAAAAGGCCGTATCTCTGTCTCAAGATATCGGCTACCTCAAGCAGTTTAAGGTAGGTGCGAGAGATAAAATGCGTGCAAGTCCATTGATGGATAGTGCGGGTTTCGTGAAGCGCCTAGATAGTGCATTTCGCTTAATGGTGGAAGAGCATAATGCTCATGCTTAGGGCTTAGGTGTATGGTTTTTTGCTCTGATCAGTCTCAAATGTTACAAAACGCCTCCATTTATGAGAATCATTAGACAGAAAATGGTCAAATGTGTACAATGCCGCCGCTTGAGGTAAGGTGTTGTTTTGAAAATAACAGTACCTGAATAGAAGCGAGGTGGGATTTCATTCCGTCTCGCTTTTTTGTAAGTTTCGACCATACTTCTTTGTGCCTCAGGCCCGCCAAAGACGGAATCTTTCGATTCGATAATCAATCAGCTTAGCCAAGCACGAGGAACTGGTGTTGACTAAACCCGCAATTTTAGCTCTTGAAGATGGCTCCGTTTTCAAGGGAATCTCTATCGGCGCAGATGGAGAGACGACAGGAGAAGTTGTTTTTAATACCGCTATGACAGGGTATCAGGAAATTCTGACAGACCCATCGTATGCTCAACAAATCGTAACCCTAACGTATCCGCATATCGGAAGCACGGGCATCAACTCAGAAGATGTTGAGTCAGATCAGATATGGTCGGCAGGCTTAGTGATTCGAGACTTGCCACTTGCAGCCAGCTCTTGGCGCAGTGAGATGAGTCTAGATGCTTATCTTAAGCAGAATGGAATTGTCGCAATTTCAGATATAGATACTCGTCGCTTGACCCGAATTCTTCGAGAGAAGGGTGCTCAAGGCGGCTGTATTATGGCTGGTGATGGCGCTACTGAAGCTGCAGCGATCGCTAAAGCGAAAGCTTTTCCTGGCCTTAAAGGCATGGACTTAGCAAAAGAAGTGACGCATAAAGAACAATTTGATTGGACAGAAAGTTCATGGGATTTAGTGGATGGCTATAGCCATTTGAGCGATCCGAACTTTCATGTTGTTGCTTATGATTTTGGCGTAAAACGCAACATCTTGAGAATGCTTGCTGAGCGAGGTTGTCGCTTAACGGTTGTGCCCGCGCAAACACCTGCGAGTGACGTGCTTGCACTGAAGCCTGATGGCGTATTCTTGTCTAATGGTCCAGGTGATCCAGAGCCATGCACGTATGCGATTGAGGCAATTACTGAAATTCTTGCATCAAAGACACCTGTGTTTGGGATTTGCTTGGGTCATCAGTTACTTGCTTTGGCAAGTGGCGCGAAAACTGTGAAAATGAAGTTTGGGCATCATGGTGCAAACCATCCAGTGCAAGCATTGGCAGACAGTACAGTGATGATCACCAGTCAGAATCATGGTTTTGCGGTAGACGAAGAAAGCTTACCTGACTGCCTAGAAGCGACCCATAAATCGCTATTCGACGGTAGTCTGCAAGGCATTCAGCGCAAAGATGTGCCAGCATTTAGCTTTCAAGGGCACCCAGAAGCGAGCCCTGGTCCTCACGATGTAGCACCGCTCTTTGATCAATTTATAGAGATGATGCGCAGCGCCAAGAATTAAGCGTTTGTTGTAAGTAATGTGTATTTTTGGGTGATTGAAGTCAGACATGACTCTCACCCTGGACTTATCAAAATGGAAAGAATGTAAATGCCAAAGCGTACCGACCTGAAGAGTATTCTTATTATAGGTGCCGGGCCAATTGTCATCGGGCAGGCCTGCGAATTTGACTATTCAGGCGCACAAGCCTGTAAGGCCCTTCGCGAAGAAGGTTACCGAGTGATCCTTGTAAACTCCAATCCTGCAACGATCATGACAGACCCAGCAATGGCCGATGCCACATATATTGAGCCGATTACTTGGGAGACGGTTGCCCGGATCATTGAGGTTGAGAGACCTGACGCTCTATTGCCAACGATGGGCGGACAGACGGCTCTTAACTGTGCTCTAGATCTTGAGCGAGAAGGCGTTCTAGAGAAGTTTGGTGTTCAAATGATTGGTGCGAACGCAGACACGATCGATAAAGCTGAGGATCGTCAGCGTTTCGACAAGGCGATGAAAGCAATCGGCTTAGAAACGCCTCGTTCAGCCATTGCGCACAGCATGGAAGAGGCGGTTCAGGTACTAGACCAGTTAGGCTTCCCTTGTATTATTCGCCCGTCTTTCACCATGGGTGGAAGTGGCGGTGGTATCGCATATAACCGAGAAGAATTCGAAGAAATCTGTGAGCGAGGTTTGGACCTCTCTCCAACCAGTGAGTTATTGATCGACGAGTCATTGATCGGTTGGAAAGAGTATGAAATGGAAGTTGTTCGAGACAAGAACGACAACTGTATTATTATTTGTGCGATCGAAAACTTTGATGCGATGGGCGTGCACACTGGTGACTCTATCACCGTCGCGCCAGCGCAAACCTTGACCGATAAAGAATATCAAATCATGCGTAATGCTTCACTCGCGGTTTTGCGTGAGATTGGTGTTGAGACGGGTGGTTCGAACGTTCAGTTTGGTATGGATCCGAAAACGGGTCGCATGGTCGTTATCGAAATGAACCCTCGAGTGTCTCGCTCTTCTGCATTGGCGTCAAAAGCAACAGGCTTTCCGATTGCTAAAGTTGCGGCGAAGCTTGCGATTGGTTACACGCTTGATGAGTTGCAGAATGATATTACCGGTGGCGCAACACCAGCATCATTTGAGCCGTCAATCGATTATGTTGTTACTAAAATTCCTCGTTTCACCTTTGAAAAATTCCCACAAGCTGATGCCACGTTAACGACTCAGATGAAGTCTGTTGGTGAGGTGATGTCTATGGGGCGTACCTTCCAAGAGTCGTTCCAAAAAGCAATTCGTGGTCTGGAAGTAGGTTCGTATGGTTTTGAGCCCATGCTTGATCTGGATGCTGAAAATGCACATGAAGTATTGCGCGGTGAATTACGTACGCCAAATGCCGAGCGTATTTGGTATATCGGTGATGCTTTCCGTGCAGGAATGTCAGTCGATGAAATATACGAGTTAACCGGGGTCGATCCTTGGTTCTTGGTGCAGATTGAAGATCTTATTGAAGAAGAGCATGTCGTATCAAACATGATTCGAGCTGATATAAGTGCTGACGCAATGAGAAGGCTAAAGCGCAAAGGCTTTTCTGATCATCGTCTAGCCGACTTGTTGAATATGAGCGAGAAAGAAGTACGTGGCATTCGTCATGACTTTAATATTCGTCCAGTTTACAAGCGTGTGGATACCTGTGCTGCAGAGTTCTCAACTGCAACAGCGTATATGTATTCGACGTATGAAGAAGAGTGCGAAGCAAATCCGTCCGATCGAGAAAAAATCGTGGTGATCGGTGGCGGTCCGAACCGGATTGGTCAAGGTATTGAATTTGATTATTGCTGTGTTCATGCGGCATTAGCGATGCGTGAAGATGGCTATGAAACCATCATGATCAACTGTAATCCTGAGACGGTTTCGACGGACTATGATACGTCTGACCGCCTATATTTTGAGTCGATTACTCTCGAGGATGTGTTGGAGATTGTTCACTTAGAGAAGCCGAGGGGTGTTATTGTTCACTACGGTGGGCAAACGCCGCTGAAGTTAGCGCGTGGTCTTGAAGAAGCTGGCGTGCCGATTATTGGCACGAGTCCTGATGCAATCGACCGTGCTGAAGATCGTGAACGTTTTCAGCAAATGATTGAGCGTCTAGGTCTTAAGCAGCCTAGGAACGCAACTGTTCGAAGTCTTGAAGAAGGCTTATTGGCGGCCAAAGAAATTGGCTACCCTCTAGTTGTTCGTCCGTCATATGTGTTGGGTGGCCGGGCAATGGAGATCGTTTATCAAGAAAGCGAGCTCACCAAGTACATGAAGGATGCTGTTCAGGTATCTAATGATAGCCCGGTGTTGCTGGATCACTTTCTGAATGCGGCGATAGAAGTCGATATTGATGCGATCAGTGACGGCAAGCAGGTTGTGATTGGTGCGATTATGCAGCATATCGAACAAGCTGGTGTTCACTCTGGTGACTCAGCATGTTCTTTGCCTCCTTATACGCTTCCTGCGGATGTTCAAGATGGAATGCGTGAGGCGGTTAAGTCAATGGCGCTAGAATTAGGCGTAGTTGGTTTGATGAATGTTCAGTTGGCCTACCAAGATGAAACAATTTTTGTGATCGAGGTGAACCCTCGCGCATCACGTACAGTTCCATTTGTATCGAAAGCGATAGGTGTTTCTTTGGCCAAAGTGGCTGCGCGTGTGATGGCAGGAAAGTCCCTGCAAGAGCTCAATTTCACTAAAGAGATTGTACCTACGCACTTCAGTGTTAAAGAGTCGGTATTCCCGTTCAATAAATTTCCGTCTGTTGACCCTATCCTTGGCCCAGAAATGAAGTCGACAGGTGAGGTCATGGGCGTTGGTGAAACGTTTGATGAAGCCTTTGCGAAAGGGTTTATTGCAACGGGTGAGGTGCTTCCTTCATCAGGTAAAGTGTTCCTGAGTGTTCGGGATGTCGATAAACCTGGTGTGGTAGATTTGGCTCGCTTGTTGGTTGATGGTGGTTATAAGATTGTTGCAACGCGCGGTACGGCGAAAGCAATTGAAGATGCCGGCATTGAAGTGCAGCGCGTCAATAAGGTGCTCGAAGGTCGACCTCACGTTGTAGATATTATCAAAAACGGCGAAATCACTCTCATTGTGAATACGACAGAGGGGCGTCAAGCGATTGCTGACTCATCTCATATTAGGCAATCTGCTTTACAGAAAAAAATTGCGTACAGTACAACCCTAGCTGGCGGCGAAGCGATTGCGCGAGCGATGCGTTTTGGGTCAAATGAAAAAGTACGCCGTCTACAAGACTTACATTAGTCTGAGATACAGCTTAGATATAAAAGGAACAGTATGAATCGTATTCCAATGACAGTAGAGGGCGAAAAAGCCCTCAGAGAAGAGCTGGTAGAGCTAAAAACAGTCTCGCGTCCACGTGTTATTCAGGATATTTCTGATGCTCGTGAGCATGGCGACTTAAAAGAAAACGCAGAGTATCATGCGGCGCGTGAGCAACAGAGTTTTATTGAGGGTCGAATTCAAGAGGTTGAAGCCAAGCTTTCAAATGCTCAAGTGATTGACGTAAAATCGATTGAGGCAACAGGTAAGGTTATTTTTGGGTCGACTGTCCATTTGATCAAAGTCGAAGATGATTCAGAAGTGCAGTACCGAATTGTTGGTGACGATGAAGCGGATATTAAGGCCGGTAAAATCTCCATATCATCTCCTATTGCGCGGGCGCTAATTGGTAAGCTCGAAGGCGATGTTGCAAGTGTTCAGGTGCCGAATGGGATTATTGAATACGAGATTGATGAGGTCTTGCACGTTTAGTTTCAGCGGCTATTTACTTAGCAATTAAAAAAGGCGCTCAATAGAGCGCCTTTTTGCTAAAACCCTTAAGCTAATTTGATTCTAAGCACGTAATAGATTCGAAAGCTTAGGGTTAGGCTTCGCGTTTTTTCGCAATAAGATCGCAATTTTCCCAATGGTTTGAACGAGGGTTGCTTTAGATTTTTCACAAAGCTCTTCCGTCAACTGCGCGCGCACGTCTCGCTCGTTTGATGCGATTTTAACCTTGATAAGTTCGTGGTCTTCTAGCGCTCGATTCAATTCTTCTAAGAGGCCATCGCTTAGACCTTTGTCTCCCACTATAATGACGGGATTCAAATTATGAGCAATCGCTCGGTATTGCTTTTTATCAGCGGCAGTTAGTTTCATAATGAAGAGAATTCCTGTCTTAAGTTTGATGGGCGCAAGTGTAACCTTTGCTTCTCCGAAACCAAAGTAAACTTGCGTGTTTAATTTGCACTCAGTATAGAAGAGCTTCGGTATGGCAAGATCCAAATCAAGTAATCAGTGGCTTAAAGAACATTTTGACGATAAATATGTCAAACGTTCGCAGGAGGACGGCTATCGCTCAAGGGCCAGTTACAAGCTAATAGAGTTGCATGAAAAAGATCGATTGTTCAAGCATGGTATGACCGTTATCGATCTCGGCGCAGCCCCTGGTGGTTGGACGCAGGTCGCGGCAGAATATATTGGGGATTCTGGTAAGGTGATTGCCAGTGATATATTGCCTATGGATCCCTTGCCTGACGTGACGTTTGTGCAGGGAGATTTTACTGATGATGAGGTCTTTGAAGCCCTACTTTCTGAAATAGATGGCAAGGTAGATCTTGTAATATCAGATATGGCCCCCAATATGAGGGGTAATGCCGCGATAGATATTCCAGGGGCAATGTATTTAGTCGAGTTGGCGCTAGATATGGCTCAGAATACATTGAAGCCGGGTGGGAATTTTGTCGCGAAGGTGTTTCAGGGCGAAGGTTTTGATGAGCTTTTGCAGCAAATGAGGCAAATGTTTCAAAAGGTATATTCGCGCAAGCCCGACGCTTCGCGCGCTCGTTCGCGAGAGGTGTATCAGATTGGTATTGGCTTTAAAGGTTAGATTTTGGAGTGTTCGGGAGATTCTGTCCGTTCGTTAAATAGTATATTCTGAAATCTAGTTGTATATTTTAGTACGTAAACCTACACACAAATTTGAAATGGTGAGGGTCTCTCCTTGAACGATATGGTTAAGAACTTGGTACTTTGGTTAGTGATTGCTGCGGTGTTGCTGACTGTTTTTAATAATTTTAGTGCTCAGCAGAAGACGCAGGCAATGAACTACTCTCAATTTATTGAGCTAGTTCAAGGTGGCCAGGTTAAACAGGTTGTTATTGATGGTCTTAGTTTCGATATAGAAACGACAGATAATCGCCGATATACAACGGTGCGTCCAATGGTCGAAGATCCAAAGCTGATGGATGAGCTAATCAACAATAACGTTACCGTTATTGGTAAAGAGCCAGAGAAGCAAAGTATTTGGACTCAGTTGTTGGTGGCGTCATTTCCTATCTTGGTAATTATTGCTGTCTTTATGTTCTTCATGCGACAAATGCAAGGAGGCGGTGGCGGAAAAGGCCCGATGTCCTTCGGTAAGAGCAAGGCGAGACTGATGAGCGAAGATCAGATTAAGACGACCTTTGCAGATGTTGCCGGTGTTGACGAAGCGAAAGAAGATGTGAAAGAGCTTGTTGAGTTTCTTCGTGATCCTAGTAAATTTCAACGTTTAGGTGGCAAGATTCCACGTGGCGTGTTGATGGTCGGTCAGCCTGGTACAGGTAAAACCCTGTTGGCAAAAGCGATTGCCGGCGAAGCGAAAGTGCCTTTTTTCTCAATCTCTGGTTCGGATTTCGTAGAAATGTTCGTAGGTGTGGGTGCGTCGCGTGTTCGTGATATGTTCGAGCAAGCGAAAAAGCAATCACCCTGCATTATCTTTATTGATGAAATTGATGCGGTAGGTCGTCACCGAGGTGCGGGTGTGGGCGGCGGTAATGATGAGCGAGAACAAACGCTTAACCAGCTGTTGGTAGAAATGGATGGCTTTGAGGGCAATGAAGGTGTGATCGTGATTGCAGCGACCAACCGTCCTGACGTTTTGGATCCGGCGCTTTTACGGCCTGGTCGTTTTGACCGTCAAGTTGTTGTAGGTTTGCCTGACATCCTTGGGCGAGAGCAAATTCTTAAAGTTCATATGAAGAAAGTGCCATTAGATGATGATGTCGTGGCAAGTGTAATTGCTCGTGGAACGCCAGGCTTCTCTGGGGCGGAT
>JAWUYI010000032.1:0-26149 GCA_034110885.1 Oleiphilaceae bacterium | reverse complement strand
AGGTGAGGTGCTAAAGAAGTTTCGTGAAAATGCAGAGGCTTTGAGGCTGAGTGAATTAGATAAAGCGCTGAGGTCTATTGAACAGGGTGCTGACGCGCAGCAAACGCTAAAAGCATTCTCGCGTGCCCTTACACAGAAACTTATTCATGAGCCTACTGTAAGGGTTCGTGAAGCTGCTGCGTCAGGTAATGCTGAGCAAGGGCAATTATTACTAAATCTTTTTGGCTTGGATCAAAAAGATTAGATTTTGAAAAGGTCTTAGCGCATGGTTTGTGCATACCTATAAGTATGCCTGTTACTGCAAAGGCGCTAAACTCTCCCAACTATTATGGTGTGATCAAAACTAAATGAAAGAATCGCTATCGAACAGGTTAGAAGGTATTAGTGAACGACACGAAGAGTTGTCGGCGCTGTTGAGTGAGCCAGAGGTTATCTCTGATCAGGATAAGTTTAGAGATTTCTCGCGAGAATATTCAGATATCGAGCCGCTTGTCATATGTTTCGCAAAATATAGGCAAACGCAGGAAGATATCGAAGAAGCAAGCGCTTTGATGGAAGATGGTGATTCGGAAATGCGCGAGATGGCGCTAGAAGAATGGAAAGCTGCAAAAGAGAGTCTTGAAGTATTAGACCTTGAGCTGCAAAAACTGCTTTTGCCGAAAGACCCGAACGATAAGAATAACGTGTTTCTTGAAATCCGTGCTGGAACGGGTGGTGATGAGGCGGCTATTTTTTCGGGTGATTTGTATCGTATGTACACGCGTTACGCTGAGCAACGTCGTTGGAAGGTAGAGGTGGTGAGTGAGAGTTTAGGCGACCATGGCGGCTATAAAGAGATCATAACGCGTGTTGTGGGCGAAGGTGTTTACGGTGCTTTAAAGTTTGAGTCTGGTGCACACCGTGTTCAGCGAGTGCCGGAAACGGAGTCTCAAGGCCGGATTCATACCTCTGCTTGCACTGTTGCTGTAATGCCTGAAGTGGAATCTGTTGACGATATTGAAATCAATAAGTCAGATTTGCGAATCGATACGTTTCGGGCATCGGGGGCAGGTGGGCAGCATGTTAATAAAACCGATTCCGCTATTCGTCTGACGCACCTTCCAACAGGTGTTGTTGTTGAATGTCAGGATGAGCGCTCGCAGCACAAGAACAAAGCCAAAGCGATGACTTTGCTAGCGTCTAAGTTGTTGAGTGCTGAGCAGGAAGCGGCAGCAGCTGAACAGTCTAGTCAGCGTAAAAGTTTAGTGGGTAGTGGGGATCGTTCTGAACGAATCCGTACTTATAATTTTCCACAAGGTCGAGTAACGGATCATCGTATTAACCTTACGCTTTATAAGTTGGCGGAAGTCATGCAGGGCGACTTAGGTGTGATTATCAATCCGATTTTGCAGGAGCACCAAGCGGAGCTTCTCGCGTCGATAAATGACGACTGATGCAAGACTTTCTCTCATGCGAAGTAGATCTCGATGCCTTAAGTGTAGCGGGTGCGTTGAATCTTCATAAGCACCTAAATACTGAGAGTCCTCTGGTTGATGTCGAACATTTGCTTTGCCACACGTTAAGCTGTTCCAGAAGTTTTTTTCGGACTTGGCCTGATCAGTTACTCACGACCGAGCAGGCCCAGGCCTTTCTCTCTTTGCTTAAGCGCAGAGAGACAGGCGTTCCGGTTGCCCATTTAACGGGTAGGCAAGGTTTCTGGACTCTAGAGTTAGAAGTGAACGCATCTACGCTCATTCCTCGGCCAGATACAGAGTGTTTGGTTGAATATATTCTTTCTTTAGATTTGCCTGAAAACGCACAGGTCTTGGATCTGGGTACGGGTACGGGTGCAATCGCTCTTGCGCTTGCCTCAGAGCGTCCGGCATGGCAAGTAGTTGCTGCTGATCTAAGTGATCAGGCTGTCTCCTTGGCTAAGCGCAACGCGGAGCGCAACAATTTGCTTGGCCTTGAGTTTTATTGTGGCAGCTGGTTCTCGGCTTTGCCGCAGCCTCGGCATTTCCACCTTATTGTCAGTAATCCTCCTTATATTGATCCCTCTGACAAGCATTTGGATGAAGGAGATGTTCGTTTTGAGCCTTTGAGTGCCTTGGTGGCGCAAAACGCCGGTTTGGCAGACCTTGAAAGTATTGCCGAGAAAGCTGGTCGTTATTTGTTCGATTCTGGGTGGGTCGTGCTAGAACATGGTTATGATCAGGGCGCAGCAGTTCGGGAGATACTGCAAAGGAATGGTTTCTATTCCGTCCAAAGCTATAAAGATTATGGGTCGAATGAGCGGTTTACTGTCGGGCAGGCTTCAGGTGGTCATGATAGAGAAGATTTAATAGAAGGTGGTGCATGAGCGAGCTCGATTTTAGGGATGAGGAATTGTTGCGTTACAGTCGGCAGATTATGCTACCGGGTTTTGATGTGGCGGGTCAGTTAGCTTTACGAGACACGCATGTGTTGATTGTTGGTGCGGGTGGTTTGGGTTCTCCTGCGGCAATGTATCTCGTCGCGGCCGGTATTGGGGAGATTAGTTTGATCGACGACGATGTGGTGGAGTTAAGCAACTTGCAGCGCCAAATTATGCATCGTGAGTCGAGTATTTCTAAGTCAAAAGTTGAGTCGGCGAAACAAAGCTTGCAGGCATTAAATTCCGATTGTCGAATAAACACATTTCAAGAGCGCTTTGACTGCCAGCGCTGGGGCGATAGGTTGTCTCGTTATACTGTCGTGCTTGATTGCAGTGATAATTTTAAGACTCGATTCGCAGTAAATGACGCCTGCCTAGGAGCAAAAGTCCCTTTAGTGTCTGCCGCAGCTATTCGTATGGAAGGTCAGTTGGCAGTGTTTGACCCTAGAAGTGGCTCATCTCCTTGCTATGAGTGTCTATATGCGAGAGATGGCGAAGATGCGCAGACCTGTTCGGAGTCTGGTGTTATGGCTCCTTTGGTTGGTGTCCTTGGTTCATTGCAGGCCATGGAGGCAATTAAGCTGTGTGCCGGCTATGGAGAGGCGAGTGTCGGTAAGTTATTGATTTATGATGCATTGAGTCTGTCTTTTCGATCTCTAAAGTTAAGTAAAGACCCTAGCTGCAAGGCTTGTGGCGCAAAAAGAAGCGCCGCCTAAGGTCGCTTCTCCCCTGTTTGGTGGGGTGGGTTTTATCTAAGAACGGTTTCTAGCTAGTCTGTAAAATTAGCTGCAACGTAGTCTGCTAAGCGTGATCGCTCGACACTCTTGAGCGTTATATGTGCATAGTGTTCCCAGTTCCGCATTCGGTCGATTGCAAAACTAAACCCGCTTGTTGACGCACTCAGGTAGGGCGTATCGATTTGTTTTAGGTTGCCAATCGCAACCACTTTCGTGCCGGGCCCTGCGCGTGAGATCAAACCATGCATTTGTGCTGCAGTTAGATTTTGTGCTTCGTCAATTAAGAAGAATTTATCAGAAAAACTGCGGCCTCGCATAAAGCTAGAACTTTTGATTTTGACTCTGTTCTTCAAAAATTCTACGCCAGATTTACGCTCAAAGTCGTTTCCTTCAGGGCTCGCGCTTAGCGTTTCTAACGCATCTGTGATGGCGCCCATCCAAGGTTCAATCTTAGCTTCTTCTTCTCCGGGTAGAAAGCCGATGTCTTCGCCCATTGGGACTGTGGCCCGAGTTACGATGATTTCTTCGTAAAATTTGTCTTCAAAGACAAGTTGCAATGCGGCGGCAAGCGTAAGTAGTGTTTTGCCGGTACCTGCATCGCCAGCAATCGTGACAAAATCGATTTCAGGATCCGTAAGAACTGCCAAGGCGTAATTCTGCTCTTTGTTGCGCGCCTGTATGCCCCAGCAGTGATATTGGTTTTCAAAGTCGGGAAGTATTTCGATGCTCGCGCAATTGCCTTCAACTGCTCGTAAAATGCCGCGAAAGTTTTGATTGCTGGCAGAGTCCGAATATATGTGAGTATTAATGGGCCAATTACCCACCCATGGGGCGGTAACATGATAGATGATCACAGTTCCAACGTCGGGAGAGTCTTCGCGATCTACTTTTATTTCGACGCCTTTTGTTTCCCACATGGCGTCACTGATTTCTATTTGTCCGCCAAACGTGGCATCGTCGCTAACGTTGGCAACTTGGTCGTTTCGGTAATCCTCAGAAACGATGCCTTGCACAACGGCTTTGATGCGCATGTTGATATCTTTGGTTACGAGCACTACAGAGACGTCTTGGTCTGCAAAGTCGGCTTTTAGTTGGTGTGTTACTTCAATGATTTCATTGTCCGCAACGATGGCGCGATCTTGCTCGAAAGTCTGAAATATTAGCTTTCCGCCGCTATCGAGGGAGATGCCTTCAGAAAGTTTGTCGATGTCTGCGTTGCTGAGTAGTTCGTCTAGATAGCGGTGGGCTTGACGGGCATTTCTCGCGGTGTCTCGGTGGCCGCGTTTGTGAGAGTCCAGCTCTTCAAGCACTCTTAGAGGGATGAACACAGCCTGTTCTTCGAACTTGAAAATCGATTCTGGTTCGTGTAATAGAACATTGGTATCAAGTACATAAACCTTTTGATTGCTCGCGTTGTTGCTAATTACCATAGTGAGTTCCCGCTTGTTATAGGTGTGGTGTTAGCCAAACTTTGTTTCGTTTTCCCTCTGTCTAAAAGCAAGCCGTAGCGACCGCGCCGCGTGTAAGTGGCTCATTCAATGTTATCGACGATAACTTTCAATAGGTCATAGGTGGTGATAATCCCTGTGACCTCGCCATCTTTTTTAACAAAAACGCGGTGCAGATGTTCGTTCATCATAAGTTCCGCCACTTCTTTTGTTTTTGTTTCTTCTTCTACTGAAAATACGATGGGTGTCATAATGTCGTTCACTTCGACCGGCATTGTCGCTAGACCTTCGAAGATCATCATTCGAAGTCTGCGAACTTCTTGCGCCTCAGCCTCGTCTAGTTGCGACTCATATTCGGACGAGCCTGCATCAAAATGAAAGTCGGCAATGTCCTTCAGTGTTGCAATGCCAATAATCTCTCCCTTTTCATTAGCAACTGGGCTGCCAATTATGTCGTTATCGGATAGAAAGTTTGAGAATTTCTGCATCGTCCATGTGTGAGGGACAGATTTTATGTTGGGTGTCATGATGTCTTTGGCGCAGAGAGCTGACTTAATCATAGGGTAGCCTTGCAGTTTGTTATATTTTTAATCGTGCCTTGAACCAGGCGGTCGGGGACGATAGCTAGTGGGGCTATATTGTGCCGACTGTATGGCGTTAATGTTACTGAGCGGAACCCTAAAAAAGCCCTGTCTTGGTGCGATAAAAACGCACTGAGGCATGAAAGTAGAGCGTGTGTGCGCAGTAAGAGAGGTGTTAAATTTAGAAACACAGAAGTAGCCGGTCCTTGGCCGAATAGAATGATTTGCTTTGGGGTCTTATGTTTGCCCAAGGCGAAGCCTCTTTTTTGTTTAATCTGGTAGCGTCACGTTTAGTTCGAGTACGGAGCATTCATCATTTTTGTCTAGCTGAACTTGTACCTGGTCTTGATCAACCGAAACGTACTTTCGGATTACCTCCAAGATTTCTTGTTGCATCATCGGGAGGTAATCGGGTTGGTCTCTCTTGCCTCGCTCGTGCGCAACAATAATCTGCAATCGCTCTTTCGCAATTGACGCAGTGTTTTTCTTGGTAGTCTTAAAATAATCTAAAAAACTCATGCCGTTGCTGACCCCTTAAACATACGTTTGAAGAAACCTTTTTTCTCAGCGGTCATAAAGCGGTGTTCTTTCTCTTTGCCTAAAAGACGTTCCACTGCATCATCATATGCTTGACCTGCCTCGCTAGTTTGGTCATGTATGACCGGAACGCCCGAGTTTGATGAAGATAGAACGGTTGGAGATTCAGGAATGACACCGAGTAGTTTAATGGCAAGAATGTCTTTAACGTCTTCGACGCCAAGCATCTCACCTTTCTCTACGCGAACTGGGTTATAGCGGGTTAGTAGTAGGTGCTCTTTTACAGGCTCAAGACTCAGTTCAGCTCTACGTGACTTACTCTGAAGGATGCCCAGAATTCTGTCAGAGTCTCGCACAGAAGAAACTTCTGGGTTGGTGACGATTATTGCTTCATCTGCAAAGTACAGTGCCATTTGCGCGCCGTGCTCAATACCTGCAGGCGAGTCACATATAATGAACTCAAAGCGTTCTCTGAGTTCATTTAGAATGCGCTCAACACCTTCTTTACTTAGTGCATCTTTATCGCGCGTTTGAGACGCCGGCAAAATGTACAAGTTTTCGTTGTGCTTGTCTTTGATAAGGGCTTGGTTAAGTGTCGCTTCGCCGTTGATAACGTTTACGAAGTCGTAAACCACGCGGCGTTCGCAATTCATGATGAGGTCAAGGTTTCTCAGACCTACATCAAAATCGATAACGACCGTTTTGTGCCCTTTAAGGGCTAGGCCGGTTGATATGGAGGCGCTGCTAGTTGTCTTGCCGACGCCGCCTTTTCCAGAAGTAACTACTATGATCTTAGACAATTTTTCGTTCCCTAGTTGCTGTAGTGTGTCGCAGGCAATGTTTGTGCGTTTTGGTTTTTTACGCTTGCCTAGACGGAGCTATTTTTTGCTCTCTAATTGTTACGTTTAATGATACTTGAATTTAAGTCTGATTAAAGCTCTATCTCTTTAAAACATATAGCGTCATTCTCTAAGTATACTTGGCAAGATTTGCCGGTATGCTCAGACCCTATATCTTCGCTGATTTTATATTGGCCTGCGATGGATACCAATTCGGCCCCAAGGTTATGGCAGAATATGCGCGCTTTTGTGTTGCCTTTCACTCCGGCTAGAGCTCTGCCTCTTAAGGCACCGTAGACGTGAATGTTGCCATCGGCGAGTATTTCTGCGCCGGCCGATACTGAGGCCATGACAATCAGGTCGCCATCAGAGGCGTAAACTTGTTGGCCCGAGCGTATTGGGCGGTGGATGATTTTGCTTATCTGAGGTTCTATGCGTATTACTGGGGTTTCTGGCTTGATTTGTGTGCGCTCGATTGGCGCTTCCGCTTGCTCTGACTTGTGTTCGGGTTGTGCTTGTTCGGTCAGGGTGGGTGCTTCAGCATCAGATACTTTGCGTTCTTTCTGCTTTGCAAATATGCCAAGGCCTGCTTGTCGAGCCGCAGACTGAAGTAACTCGGATCCTCCGCGAACCGCGACTACTTTTACAGAGTGCTCTCTGCATGCATCTATTAGCTGCTTGAAAGGTAATGATCCGGCGTCGTCAAACTTTTCGAGCCCGATGACGATTGGAAGGTTTTCAAAAAAGTCCGGTGCTTGGGTTGTCTTAGCTTGTAGGTCGCTCGCAAATTGTTCAAGTTCGAAATAATTGAGTTCCAGAACGGTCATCGGGAGCAGCGAGCCTTTGAGTTGCATGCATGGGCCTTTTGACGGCGCATCAACGGCTTTGGGTTCGCGTTGGCTTGAATCAGCTTGCTCGGGGATATAGTTTGGCTCTTGATCGGCTGTAAAGCTAGAACTCATGTTTTTGCCTAAAGTGTTCGGGTTGTGTATACCTTCGAGTGGCAAGCTTGCGCGGAGTTGCTAGTGTTGAGTTCATTTACGAGATGCGAACCTAGGCAACTGTCGCAGGCTTTTAACCACAGCTATTTTGCTTATTTTTGCTATCTGGATGTTAACACGAGTCTTGGTTTGTCGGGCACTTTTTTACTCTGATATTTTGGTAATAAAGCTTGGCGTTAATTCAGGCATCTAAGCGCTTTGAAAGCAAGGGCTCCGGCCCTATAATACGATTGCCGTTTCGTGTTGGTGGCGTTGCCTGTAATTGGGTATAAAAAGGATATAAGAATACTATGAGCCATGATAAGCAGATCATTGATGAAGGGATAGAGCGCGTCTCAATGCGTGACTATACCGAAAAAGCGTACCTTGATTACTCAATGTATGTCATTTTGGATCGTGCCTTGCCGCACGTGGGTGACGGGCTAAAGCCGGTGCAGAGGCGCATTGTTTATGCCATGTCAGAACTGGGTCTTAAGGCGACAGCCAAATACAAAAAGTCGGCGAGAACGGTTGGTGATGTTCTTGGTAAGTTTCATCCTCATGGCGATAGCGCTTGTTATGAAGCTATGGTGCTTATGGCGCAGCCGTTTAGTTATCGATACCCTTTGATTGATGGTCAGGGCAACTGGGGCTCACCGGATGACCCGAAATCATTTGCCGCGATGCGTTACACGGAATCTCGTTTAGCGCCTTACGCAGATGTTC
Source organism: Oleiphilaceae bacterium (assembly GCA_034110885.1). Taxonomy (GTDB): domain Bacteria; phylum Pseudomonadota; class Gammaproteobacteria; order Pseudomonadales; family Oleiphilaceae; genus PZPK01. The sequence goes on along the minus strand of JAWUYI010000032.1, from coordinate 17,909 downwards.
TGCTTGCGGAACTTGGGCAAGGCACAGTTGATTGGGCGCCAAACTTTGACGGCACGATGGATGAGCCGCGCACGTTGCCGGCACGTCTGCCAAATTTGCTGTTGAATGGGACGACTGGCATTGCAGTCGGTATGGCGACCGATGTCCCTCCGCATAATTTACGAGAAGTTGCGAGCGCCTGTGTTCATTTACTTGATGATCCAAAAGCCACCACCGAAGAGCTTATGCTTCATATCAAAGGTCCAGATTATCCGACAGCTGCTGAGATAGTAACGCCGACTAAAGACATTTATAACATGTATGAGACGGGGCGCGGCTCGGTCAAAATGCGCGCGGTCTACCATAAAGACAACGGCGATATAATTATTACTGAATTACCGCATCAAACCTCTGGTGCAAAAGTGCTCGAGCAGATTGCTGCGCAGATGCAAGCTAAAAAGCTACCGATGGTTGCAGACCTGCGTGACGAGTCAGACCATGAAAACCCAACACGATTGGTTATTATTCCTCGCTCAAATCGCATAGACATCGAAGCCTTAATGGGGCATCTATATGCTACGACCGATCTTGAGAAAAACTTTCGCGCGAATTTAAACATGATTGGCATTGATGGCCGTCCTTCTGTAAAAGGCCTCAGAACGATCCTGACAGAGTGGCTAGTGTATCGGACCGATACTGTAACTCGTCGCCTAGAGTATCGTTTGGATAAAGTAGATCGGCGTTTGCATTTGTTAGAAGGTTTATTAATCGCCTTTCTAAACATTGACGAAGTTATCCATATTATTCGCACGGAAGATGAGCCCAAGTCTGTCTTGATGACGCGTTTTGACTTGTCAGAAGTTCAGGCTGACTACGTTTTAGATACTAAGTTGCGCCAATTAGCTCGCCTAGAAGAGTTCAAAATCAAGGCGGAGCAGGAAGAGTTAGAAAAAGAACGTCAATACTTGATGAAGATTCTAGGTTCTAAGGCCCAGATGAAAAAGCTTATCAAGAGAGAGTTAATTGAAGACGCTAAAAAGTATGGGGATGATCGCAGGTCGCCAATTGTTTCGCGCAGCGAGTCAAAAGCGTTTTCCGAAGCGGATCTTCTAAGCTCTGAGCCGGTAACGGTTGTGTTGTCCGAAAAGGGATGGGTGAGAGCGGCTAAGGGTCATGATATCGATCCGAACGGTTTAAGTTATAAGTCGGGAGACTCCTTCAGTCTGGCGGCGAAAGGAAAGAGTCAGCAAGGCGCAGTCTTTATTGACTCCACCGGGCGGTCATACACCATTGCAGCGCATACCTTGCCTTCAGCTCGAGGTCAGGGTGAGCCTTTGACGGGTAAAATTAACCCACCCTCAGGTGCGACTTTTAAAGCGGTTGTAATGGGTGAGCCAGAGCAGAGCTTACTTATGATGTCGGATGCTGGCTACGGATTCGTTACCCGCATCTCCGATTTGCAGAGCAAGAATAAAGCAGGGAAGGCTGCCATTAGCCTACCTAAAGGGGCTGAGGTGATGTCGCCCGTCAGTATTGGCTCTATTGATACGCAATATTTAGCCGCAGTGAGTAATGAAGGAAGGATGCTGGTGTTTCCTGTTAAAGACTTGCCAGCCCTCTCGAAAGGCAAAGGGAATAAGATTATTAGCATTCCAAGTGCTCGTGTTCAGAGTCGAGAAGAGTTAATGATTGCGACCGCACTGTTTGAAGAAAATGATTTTCTTGTAATTCATTCGGGCAAGCGTCATTTGAAACTCAAGTTCAGTGATCTTGGTCATTATATTGGCGAGCGTGGCCGTCGTGGGCACAAGTTGCCGAGAGGCTTGCAGCGAGTCGATAAAATGGAAGTGATATCGAGAGATAAGGCTAAGGCTGCGAGTGCACTCGAAGAGCCAGAAGGGTCTGGGGGCGAACAATCATAGAAATGGGTATTAAATTGGTTAATAGTAGTTTAGAAGGCAGGGTGATTCAGTGAGCGAGATAATTCTTATTAATGTATCCGGGCGGGATAAGCCGGGCCTTACTTCTGAAATGACAAGTATATTGGCGCGATATGACATTCGAATTCTGGATATTGGGCAGGCTGTTATACATGACTATTTGACTTGGGGGATTTTGGTCGAAGTTCCAAGTGACAAAGAAGCGAGCAGTGTGCTTAAAGATTTACTCTTTCGTATGCACGAATTAGAGCAAGATGTTTCGTTTAAACCTGTGAGTGAGCAAGAGTATAGGCACTGGGTAGAGGGCAAGGGTAAGGCTCGTTATATCGTAACACTGTTGTCCCGTTCGATTTCTGCCGAGCAGATTGCTCGTGTGTCAGCGATCACTGCTGATCATGGATTGAATATAGACAATATTACGCGTTTGTCAGGGCGTCCATCTCTAGCTCAAGACCATAAAGAATCTAAGGCTTGTATTGAGTTTTCTGTGCGCGGCACACCGCCCGATCTGGATGCGTTGCGTGAGAACTTTTTAGCGATCGCGAATGAGTTAGGTGTTGATATCGCATTCCAAGAAGATTCTATATTCAGACGCAATCGCCGTTTGGTGGTGTTTGATATGGACTCAACCTTAATCGAGGCTGAAGTCATCGATGAGTTAGCAAAAGAAGCGGGCGTTGGAAAGCAAGTTGCAGAGATCACCGAGCAAGCGATGCAGGGTGAAATTGACTTTACTGAGAGTTTTGCGCGGCGAGTGGCGCTTCTTGAAGGTCTTAGCGAGGATGTTCTCGAAACAATTGCCGCACGACTAAAGCTCACTGAAGGTGCTGAACGCTTGGTGTCGACGCTGCGTAGTTTGGGCTATAAAACAGCAATCTTGTCTGGTGGGTTTACTTATTTTGCAAAGGGTTTGCAAAAGAAACTCGGTATAGATTATGTGTATGCCAACGAACTAGAAATTGAAAATGGAAAAGTGACTGGTCGGGTAAAGGGCCGCGTTGTCGATGGGCAGCGCAAGGCTGAGCTTTTGGATGAGCTTGCTAAAAAAGAACGAATAGGCCGTGAGCAAGTGATTGCGGTAGGCGATGGTGCAAACGATTTGCCAATGCTAAGCCGCGCTGGTTTAGGTGTAGCGTTTCGGGCGAAGCCTCTTGTTAAAGAGACGGCGAAGCACTCCATTTCCAATTTAGGTTTAGACGCTGTGCTGTATCTCATTGGGTTCCGAGATAGAGAGTCTGAAGGCGGATTATAAATCTGGATAAACCGCGCCTAAGCTAACAAGGGCCTAACTTTATTTGTTTGATCAGGCTTTAACGCTTTAACGCTTTAAGCTTAGCCGTTAGCCGCGGCTTTCCCTTTCTGTTTAAGCAGCATTTTGTATTTTTTGCTCAGATCTAAAAACTTTGGCGTTGGCCCCCTATCTTCGTAAAGGGGGTCGCCCATTTCGTCTCGAGCAATCACCTTATCGCCAGCGATGTAGGGCATGCTTGTCTCTAGTTCTTCGAGAGCAGAGGAGATTAGTTCGCCTAAAATCTCGCTTTCTGCACGCTTTGGGTACATCTCTGCAAGCGCAGCTATTTTGGCGGCATCTTCGATCGGAAGTCTGAACGAATACTCGTTATCCGTCATTACTGCCTTTGCTTGTTTTTCCCAGAGTTTGCTTAATTCTTTGATTTTCATATGAGATCACCTCTTTGGGGGACGTTTCGGGCTAGTGTGTTTGCCATTTTCACGTCAAAGAGATGCTGTCGGCATGCATAAGGAAACGTAGATGGCATAGCAATTAGTTTAGTAGCTTATGCAAACATTGCATGTCAGCGCTTTGTATGGAATTGTTACGTCAGATGTTAAATACTGTAAAAAAATGCAGTCGTGTAAGGTTTCATTTTTTGTTTCAAGGAGAGCTTTGTGTCTGATTTACACCCCGCCCTTAGAGAGAATGTTCGTCTGCTCGGTGATTTGTTGGGCAAGAATGTGAAAGAGCAATATGGCGAAGAGTTTATATCCTTAATCGAGTCGGTTAGGCATGCGGCTAAAAAGGATAGAGATGTTGAAGCTGGAGATGCCAGTGATTCACTTGTGGGTGTGCTCGGCGGTTTGTCTGATGATCAGTTAGTGCCTTTGACTCGTTCGTTCAACCAGTTCTTGAATTTGGCCAATATTGCTGAGCAATACCATACTGTGCGCCGTCAAAAAGAAGAGGACGTTGAGGGCGTTGAACGATTCGATGAACTGTTTGCTCGGCTCAAGGCGGCAGGGAAGTCTCAAGATGATGTGCGCAAAGTACTAGAGAAGCTGTCTATCGAATTTGTGTTAACAGCGCACCCTACTGAAGTGACGCGCCGCACCTTGATCATGAAATATGACGCGATAGCCGAAGCCTTGGCTGAGCGAGATAGGCAAGATCTTAGTGAACTCGAGCGGAAGAGTGTTCATTCGAAGTTGAATGCCCTTGTCTGTGAAGCTTGGCATACCAATGAGATACGTGAGAATCGACCGACAGCGGTTGAAGAGGCTCGTTGGGGTTTTGCAGTTATAGAAAATAGCTTGTGGCAAGCCTTGCCTGAGTTCTTGAGAGAGTTTAATGGTTCTCTTGAGGACAGTTTCGGTATGAGTCTTCCTCTCGAAGTGAATCCAATCCGCTTTGCGTCGTGGATGGGGGGCGATCGCGACGGCAATCCTAACGTGACATCTGCTGTGACTAAAGAAGTTCTAAGCTTAAGTCGCTGGATGGCTGCAGATCTATATCTTAGAGATATTCGCAAGTTAATGACCCACTTATCTATGTGGGAGTGCAACGAAGAGTTTGCCCAATTGGTGGGCGAGTTGCAGCAGAGCGAAGGTGTTTCAAAAAATAGAAGCGAGCCGTATCGGCTTGTGTTAACGCATTTGCGGACTCGATTAACCGCAACAAGAGACTGGGCAGCGGCGAAGGCGAGGAATGAAGAGTATGACTCTGAACTCGTTTTGTTGGATTCAAACGAATTGCTTCAGCCTCTATTAGCATGTTACCGCTCCTTAATTGATACCGGGATCACAACCGTAGCCAATGGGCTGTTGCTCGATACGATCCGGCGTGTGCAATGCTTTGGGCTTGAACTTGTAAAGCTTGATGTTCGTCAAGACTCGGAACGCCATTCAGACGTGTTTAGTGAATTAACCCAGTATTTGGGTTTGGGCGACTATGCGCAGTGGGATGAGGCGCATAAGACAGACTTTTTGCTTGAACAGCTTAATGGTCGGCGGCCGCTTATTCCCAGAGACTGGGAATGCTCTGCCGATGTTGCTGAGGTGCTTGCTACTTGCAAGGTGGTTGCCAGTGAGCCGTCCTCCGCGTTTGGTTCTTATGTGATTTCGATGGCTTCAAAGCCATCGGATGTGTTGTCGGTCATTTTGCTCCTGAGAGAGATGGGGATGCGCCGAAAAATGAAGGTTGTGCCTTTGTTTGAAACGCTTGCTGACCTTGACGGTGCAGCGAACTCAATAGATTCGTTGTTGTCTGTGCCTTGGTATAAGGACTATTGCGAGGGTCATCAGCAGGTAATGATCGGATATTCAGATTCAGCTAAAGATGCTGGTCAGTTAGCCGCGGGTTGGGCGCAGTACACTACGCAAGAGGCCTTGGTAAAAATCGCGGGTAAACACAAGGTTGAACTCAATTTGTTTCATGGCCGCGGCGGTACGGTCGGCCGAGGGGGTGGCCCGGCTAACAGGGCGATTCTTTCTCAGCCACCGGGCTCAGTTGATGGCAGATTCCGTATAACGGAACAAGGCGAAATGATTCGCTTTAAGTTTGGCTTGCCAGATGTTGCCAAGAAAAGTCTAAAGATATACACCAATGCCATATTAGAGGCGAGCATGATGCCGCCGCCCGCGCCAAAGCAAGAATGGCGGGAAGAGATGCAGCGGTTGACTCAGATATCGGTTAAGTCATACCGCGAAGTGGTGCGTGACAATGATGACTTCGTTCAATATTTTCGTGCAGCTACCCCTGAACAAGAGCTGGGTAAATTAGCTTTAGGTAGCCGGCCAGCAAGACGCAAGGCTGGAGGGGGGGTGGAGTCTTTGCGCGCCATACCGTGGATTTTTGCGTGGATGCAAATACGCTTAATGCTGCCTGCTTGGTTAGGAAGTGATGAGGCCTTAGCAAGCATTAAAAAAGAAAAAAGCGAGGCGGTTGTCGAAGACATGATGCAAAACTGGCCGTTTTTCAAGACCCAGATAGATATGCTTGAAATGGTGCTTATTAAGGGTGATGTGCGGATCGCACGATACTATGACCAGATGCTCGCGCCGGAGGCCTTAAAGCCCCTAGGCAGAGCGCTGCGCTATCGTTTTAGAAATATGGTGAATACCATTAATGATATAAAACGCCAAGATGACTTAATGGCCTCGACTAAGGGTTTTGGTGAGTCCTTGCGGGTTAGGGCGACGTATACCAACCCTCTTCATTATTTGCAGGCTGAACTCTTGCGGCGTGATCGAGCAGGAAGTGCGGAGAGTGAAGTGAAGGATGTTGCTGGTCGTCAGGTAGAAATGGCGTTAAAGGTTACCATGGCAGGAATTGCTGCAGGTATACGGAATACGGGCTAAAATCGACACAGTAGGTTACATTTCAACTAACAATTGAAACCATATTGTGTGAACTAAATCGGGTGAAATTTGCACAGATCGCTACACTGAATGAATAGGCGCTATTTTGGCGCACATAGTTACAGAGTGAGAAGAACCGTGCCGTTAGCTAGCAAGATCGAGCAGTATATTAGAAGCAACGCTATTGAGTTGCAGTCTGTGCATCATGCACGCAGCAAAAATTTAGCTCATGCGCTTAGCTTAGCCGGGGCAGTCCCTGAGTGCGCGGTTAAGGCTGTTATGCTAATTGACCGCTCGGGGCCTGCTATGTTGGTGCTTCCGTTTTTGGGGGCGCCCGATTTGCAAGCATTGAATGCCAGCAGTAATCGTCAGTTTCAAGTAGTCGATGACGTGAAGGCTGGGAAGCTTTTCGCAGATTGCGATGAAGGCCATTTGCCTTTTATCTCGCAGCCATATGGCTTGCATGTTTTTGTTGATGAATCTGTTTTGTCCCTTGAATACTGTATCGCGTCTAGTGGCTGTGCAAGCACCTTGCTGCGCTTGCCAAGTTTCTCGCTTCGCGCCGCGATGCAAGGTGCAACGAAGGGTGTGTTTGCCAACTTTGAACTTGTTGAGGAGCGAACAGACCTATCATTTACAGAGGGCAGTGCCTACTCTTTGGATAAAGTTGCTGAGAAGCTGCAGTCTATATACCGGTTACCACCCATGCCGGAGACGGCTGTAAGAATCATGCATTTAACAGCAGATCCTGAGTCGGACGTCAGTGATTTAGCCGCTCTTGTTGAGCGCGACCCTAGCTTGTCTGCTCAGATTATGCGTTACGCACGTTCTGCTTTGTTTAATTATCGAGGTGACCTGACCTGTGTGAAAGACGCAATTAATGTGGTTTTGGGGTTCGACCGAGTATCTAAGCTCGCGATGGGTATTGCAGCAGCCAAGGCTTTTAATATTCCGAACGATGGCCCTCTGGGCTTAGCACAATTTTGGCAGCACTCTCTATACACTGGCGTGTTGACTCAAGCCTTGGCAATGATCTCAAACCCTGAATTAGGGGTTGAGGATAAAGATGCCTACCTGTCAGGCTTACTGCATAACTTTGGTATGCTTTTGATCGGTCATATCTTTCCCCCAGAATTTAGAATGCTGAACAAATTGCGCGAAGCTGAGCCTGATGCGAGCATGCGAGATATTGAGTTGCGGGTGTTTGGGATGGGGAGTGCTCAAAGCTTCATCTCGCTTGGTCATGGCTCTATGGGTGCGATCCTGCTGAAAATGTGGGGGATGCCTGAATCAACAGTTAAGGCTGCCGCGATGCATCAAAATCTAGAGTATAGCGGCGATCAACAGAACTATGTTCACTTGGTTCAGTTGTCCAACTACCTTTTGGCGATGCACGGCATTGGTGATGAACCTGCAGGTATAGATCCTATGCCATTGTTCGAATCGCTTGGTATTGATCCGGAGCGTGCATTTGAGCTAGCAGAGGTGACCGTTGCACAATGTCGTTCTCTAGACGACATGGCCAACGCGCTTGTCGCCTAGATTCCTTTATTCACTCGAGTATTTGTCAAATGAATGGCCCTTATGGTGGCATTGCCTTATACAGGGCTTTGATGACACATTAACTTGCCCTATAATGTCCCGCTCTAAAGAGCCAGCAAATCAAGGTGTTATTGTTTTTGCGGGTTGGGTGTAATCCACCCTTTGCTGTGAGACCTCGAACGATTGCAAGGTTTCGGTCTCGTAGAATTACAGCTCAGCATATTCGTGCAACCTGCGCTCAGCGCTCTCAACGAATTTTTATTTATATAATTTGGAGTTTTTTATGAGGTTAATTTTGCTTGGCGCTCCAGGCGCAGGTAAAGGCACACAGGCCCAGTTTATTACTGAGAAGTACGATGTTCCCCAGATTTCTACGGGTGACATGTTGCGTGCAGCGGTAAAAGCAGGCTCACCTCTAGGCGTAAAAGTAAAAGAAGTCATGGCATCTGGTGGTCTTGTTTCTGATGAGACAATCATTGCGTTGATCGAAGAGCGCATTAAAGAAGACGATTGCGCAAATGGTTTCTTGTTCGATGGCTTTCCTCGCACGATTCCGCAAGCCGAGGCTTTGAAGAAACAAGGTATTATTATCGATGCGGTTGTCGAGATATCAGTAGACGACGAAGAAATTGTAAGTCGACTCAGTGGTCGTCGTGTGCACGAGGCAAGTGGCCGTATTTACCATGTTAAATATAATCCGCCTGCAACAGAGGGCAAGGATGATATCTCAGGCGATACACTTGTTCAGCGGGAAGATGATAAAGAAGAGACGGTTCGCAAGCGTTTAGGCATCTACCATTCACAGACCGCACCTTTGATTGACTACTATTCAGGATGGGCTGCAAAAACTGACGGAGCCAATGCGCCAAAATATATTCGAGTTGAAGGTGTTGGCGAGATGTCAGAAATTAAAGATCAGATCGTGAAGGGTCTTGACGCTTAGTTTATAAATGACAGTTACGTTAAAGAAAGGCAGCTTATCGTTAAGCTGCCTTTCTTTTTGGGGTAAAGCGAATAGATTACTCTTGTTATAATACGTACCTAGTGTTCCAACCATTAGGCTTGGCATATGCCTTGATAGAAGATAAAGAGTGAACGTGAATGGCGAAAATTCTATCTTTTGATACGCACTCGGAGTCATGCTCTGTTTGTCTATTAAACACTGATCCTAACTCTCCTCGTTACGCTTTGCGCAGTGCGCTTGCTTCACGCAGTCATGCGCAACATATCTTGCCAATGGTTGATGAAGTGCTAGTTGAAGCGAACTTAACCTTGCGAGATCTTGATGGTATTGCGTTTGGTAGAGGTCCGGGCTCGTTTACGGGTTTGCGGATAGCTGCAGGCGTTGCACAGGGTTTGGCTTATGGCTCAGACTTACCCGTGTTTCCAGTTTCTAACCTTCAAGCTCTTGCATATATGACGTTTTCGGCGCAGCCAAAGCAAGAGTATTGCCTTAGCCTGATTGATGCGCGCATGGATGAGGTGTACTGGGCAGTATTTCAGAATACTCAACAAGATTTTGGTGAAGTGTCGGCGCTGGTACCCCACCGGCTTGTAGATGAGCAAGTTGGGTCGCCCGAGTCGGTAAGTGTTTCGGATTCTTTGCTTTCAAGTTGTATGGCTGTTGGGACTGGCTTGGTGCACGAATCTCGCATATCCAATATCGCTCGTTTTAATGTGCTAGCTGACGTTGAACATACGATGGATTCTGCGCAAGCGGTGGCTGAGTTGGCACTGTTGGACTTTCTAGCGTCTAAAGGGGTAAAGGCCGCAGAGGCTGCGCCGGTCTATATCCGAGATAACGTTACTTGGAAGAAGCTGCCAGGTCGCTAAGGCGCATCTAGCAAAGATAGGCACACTAAATAATAATTCAGATAGTAAAGAATGCATACAAGGGCTGTATAAAACATGGGATGGTTTGAAGCGATTGGCTTGGCATTAATTCAGGGTTTGACGGAATTTTTGCCTATCTCGAGCTCTGCGCACTTGATTTTGCCTTCACAAATTTTGGGGTGGGAAGACCAAGGGTTAGCGTTTGATGTAGCAGTGCACGTAGGCACGCTACTAGCGATTGTCTTGTATTTTAGGGAAGAGATATACCGGTTGGCGAACGCATGGTTTCTTTCCTTGCTTGGTAAGCTTGAAGCTGCTTCCGATAAAGACGAAGCGCGCTTAGCTTGGTTGATTATCGTAGCGACAATCCCAGCTGGCATAGCCGGGTTGATGTTCGATGATTTTATCTCGACACATTTAAGGTCGACAGCGGTCATTGCAACAACCACTATTGTATTTGGGCTATTACTCTGGTTTTCAGACTCTCATGGAAGTCGTTCTAAGGATTTGCACGGCATCACGTTGCGTTCTGCCGTCGTAGTCGGTTTCTCTCAAGCTTTGGCGCTGATTCCAGGAACGTCTAGGTCAGGTATTACGATGACTGCTGCTTTGCTTTTAGGTTTTACACGGGAAGCTTCGGCAAAGTTTTCATTTTTATTGTCAATTCCCCTAATCGCCGCTGCTGGCTCGTTAAAGGGCCTTCAGCTCTATGAGTCGGGTACGCAGGCCCAATGGATGGTGATTGGCGTGGCGAGTTTGGTTTCTTTTTTGAGTGCTTATGCATGTATTCATTTGTTCCTAAGCTTTCTGGAACGCCTTGGTTTTGCGCCCTTTGTGATCTATCGCCTTACATTAGGTGCCGTACTCCTATTCTTAATGTTTGTCGCGTGAGTAGATCTTAAGGTAAACTCTTCGTAACATCTTTGAGTTTTGATCACTATGCAAATTACTAATACGATATTGCAGCCTGGCAATCAGTCTTCGGGGGCGTCCAATCAAGAGCGCACACCGCGTGCGGACTTGGTTCAGCGTATCGAAGCTCCGGCTAAAGAGAAAGTCTCTAATGCAGTCAACTCTCAAGAATTGATCCGAAAAGGTGAACTTAGGCAGCTAGACAGATTACAGTCGGCGGCGTCTCTAGAAAAATCAGACTTTAAAACCCAACAAGCTATTTCTGAATATCAAAACACCTACGAGGCATCTCAAGAGCTCGAAGGTGGCACTTTGGTCGGTATCGACCTCTACGTCTAAACAAGCCTTGATGAATACGATGCAACAAGCTTCCCATGAATTGGTCGTCGTGCTGTGCTCAGATGCATGCGCGGATACCCAAACTCGAGCCAAATTATTTGCGTCTAAGCAAGGTGTACCGCTTGTTTCTAGCGAGGGATCTCATAGCGCCGATTATGAATTAGTGTTTGGGGCTCAGCCTGTCTATCTGAAACAAACTGGGAAGGGCGCTCCAGGGCCTATATCTGCGGCGTTTGATGATGGGAAATCTACACACCGTCGGATTTATGGTGGGGGGAAGGGGCAGCTTATTGCAAAAGCCGTTGGCTTGAAAAAAGGCGCAAATCCTCGGGTGTTAGATGCCACAGCAGGATTAGGCCGCGATGCTTTTGTTTTGGCAAGTTTGGGCTGCTCGGTTCAAATGTTTGAACGGGAACCTGTGGTCGCGGAAATGTTATTGAGCGCGCTGTCATATGCGAGTGCGAGCACGGATGCGGAATTAACGGCGATCGCTCAACGCATGAGCTTAATGCATGAGAGCGCAGCAGCTTGGCTCACGATGCAAAGCGGTTATGTTGCCGATGTGATCTATCTAGACCCTATGTACCCAACGCGAGATAAAAGTGCCGCAGTTAAGAAAGAAATGCGGGCCTTTCATGACTTAGTAGGGCATAACGAAGATGATCACGAATTGTTAGCTGCTGCTTTGGAAAAAGCTCAATATCGAGTGGTGGTAAAGCGCCCCCGCAAAGGTGACGCAATAAAAGGACCCAAGCCAAGCATGCAGGTATGCGGAAAGAGCAGTCGATATGACATTTATACCATTAAAAGCCTAAGCTACTTAAAAGGTAGCGAAGGCTAAGCCTCTTTCGATGTGACCTGCAGTATCGCTTGTCGTAACTCTGCGTTTAGCACCATAACGGAATCTTCCGCAGCCTTATTTACCAACTGACTGTAATGAATCAAACCATCTTCATCTTCTGTTACGATCTGCTTCTTCTTCAGTACCGCAATAAAGTTTCTAAACAAGGTCTTATCAAAAAACTCTGGTGCGTTCAGGCCAAATAAAATCGACATGCGTTCGGCCATGAGTGCGCTCTTTTTCTCAAGATCTTGTGCATTAATGGTTCCATTGCCTTGGCGTGTCAATACTGCGATTGCTATGTAATAGCGTTCGAGTGTTGGCATGATAAATTTAGATAAGGTCGACAGCTTGATAAATGCTTCAGTACCCATTGATGGGCGCACGATACTCTCGCCTACGATATTGATTAGTTCAAACTCTTTCAGGATCTCGATCCATTGGTCAAATACCTTGTCAATTTCTGCACTCGACCACTGAAGAAATAACTCTGCTCGAATATATGAGTAAACTGAGCGGAAAATTCGATGCACTTCGTGACGCGGCAGGCTTTGGTTGTTTCGAGTAATCGAGGCTATGAGCGCTGGTACCGCAAACATATGCAGAATGTTGTTTCGATTGTAGGTCAGAAGAATGGCATTTCTATCGGTCAGAGATATGATGTCGCCGAGCTCATTTTTCTGACGGCTTAATAGTCCCATTTCTTCAGTGTAACGGATCCATTCCTCGCCATTGCCTTCCGCGAAAGACATTGTCTCAGAGTATGGTTGTCGCTCGATGAGTTTAGCGAAAAAGCTCGTTAATCCACCTAGCTCTTGGGCATCCATTGCTTGTCGGTTTGTTGCGAGTAGCACTAGGGCGGTTAGGTTTACTGGATTCAAGGCCGCGGAAGAATTAATTCGTACGGCTATTTCATGGGCCAGATTGCTCACGGTTTCGTTATACCAAAGCGGCTTCTCGTCATCGATACTTTTGATTTTCTCGATGTCTTGCTTCCATTTAGGTTGGCTTGCGTCTAGATATTCTCCTAAGGGAATAGGTTCTCCAAAATTTACGCTCACTTTACCGAACGAGCGGCGAAGGTTTTTGAGTGATTTGAATAGACCAAAAACGGATTCTTTTTTCTTCTCATTGCCGCGCAATTCGCCTAGGTATGTGCCGCCTTCAAGTACTTTTTCGTAGCCAAAATAAACAGGCACAAAGGTAATTGGTTTTTGTTGATCGCGCAGATAGCTCGATACGGTCATGGCGACCATTCCTGCTTTAGGCTGCAGGGTGCGCCCAGTGCGGCTGCGGCCGCCTTCAACGAAATATTCCACAGAGTAGCCTTTTTTGAAAATGGTGTGGATGTACTCCGAGAAAATAGCGGCGTAGAGTTTGTTGCCCTTAAAGCTACGACGCATAAAGAATGCCCCGCCACGGCGTAGGATGCTTCCAACCACAGGGAGGTTTAAGTTGATTCCTGCCGCAATATGCGGAACCATGATGCCCTCTGAGAAGAGCAAAGATGAGAGTAGCAAATAGTCAATATGGCTGCGGTGGCAGGGCACATAAATCACTGCGCTGTCTTTTGTGGCCTCTCGCACTACCTCAATGTTTTTTGCTTCAATTCCTTTATATATTTTGTTCCAAAGACGATTCAGTAGCCGTTCAAGAAAATGAATGGTCGATATTTGTAGGTTGGCTGCAATTTCATCAGCGTATTTAATGGCGAGCTGTTTAATCTCTTTAGGGTCTTTTCCTTCCTGCTTAGCTGTTTCTTCAATGACATCTCGAATAGCAGGTGCCGACACAAGAGATTGCACTAAGGTTTGACGGTGGCTTAAGTTCGGGCCTAAAACAGTTAAGCGTACGCGTCGGAAGTGAACGCGTAGTATGCGTGCTACTTTTCTTTCCGTTCGTTTGGCATCGCTATCGGTATCTTCGTACAGTTCCCTTAGAGAAAGAGGTTGATTGAATTCGACGTATGTCCGACGACCATGCACAAGCATAATGAAAAGCTTGCGTAAGGGGTTAGCCATACCTCCATTGTCAGTTAATAACAGCTGCAGCCATGATTTTTCCTTCATTGGCGAGCGCCCCCAGAAAATCGACACAGGCACAATCTGAATGTCATTCTGCTCGTCTGCACTGACGTGGCTCACAAGCTGTTTCAATCTGCCGGTAACAATTGGGCGTTGTTTGCGTTTGAGCCAGCGCCCAAGGGGTTCATATAGGAAGAAAAATGAGCGTCTAACGGTTTCGTTGCCTAGCTTCAATTTGCTTTGTGATGATGGTAGTTTTGAGCGAATGCACGAGTCTTCAAGCACCAGTCTTGCCGAGAATGATCTGTTTTGAAGGACATAGATAACTGGTTTGTTCGGGTCTAGTTTCAATTCTTCAGGGCTGGCGCCTTTTATTTCTGAACGCACCCATAAAAATATGAGCTTACGAAGTAGTGAAAAGAGCAAAGTGGATAGTGTGAAAAATCGGCTCATCAGGATCGCATTCTGGTTTCGAAGGAAGGTGTAGTTTAAAGCCTCGCTTGATGGCTAGTAAAGCTTAAATCGGGAATGCTCTGTTTCGTTATGTCTATTCAAACATGACCAAGTGGCAAGGTTAGTGCTTTGGTCTTGAACTGCGTTAGTGCCCGCTCTATATTGCCATGCTTGAAGTCTTGCTCTGTTTTTTTTGCTTTGAGAGCAATAGGTGGCTTCTTGCCTTCCATAAAATAGTTAAATTTTGAGAGTACTATGATTAGCGTATCGAATTTGTCGAAGTCTTTTGGTGATTTTTGCGCGGTGAACGACATCTCTTTTTCTGTGCAAGCCGGTGAAGTTCTTGGATTTCTAGGGCCTAACGGGGCTGGGAAATCGACCACCATGAAAATGCTAACGGGTTTTCTAGCGCCGACATCCGGATCTATTGATGTAATGGGGATCTCATTAGCGCAAGACCCTGTGTCCGTGCAGCAGCAAATAGGCTACTTGCCCGAAGGTGCGCCTTCTTATGCTGACATGACTGTCGAGGCATCGCTGAGATTTGTCGCGAAAGTTAGAGGCTTTCGTGGCGCTGAGTTGGACCAGAGAGTTGAAAGCGTTGTGCGTCGTGTTGCTTTAGAAAAGGTGTTGAATAAGCGCATTGAAACTCTGTCTAAGGGTTTTCGCCGACGACTCGGTTTAGCACAAGCAATTTTGCATGACCCTAAAGTTTTGGTTCTGGATGAGCCGACTGATGGCCTGGACCCGAACCAAAAGCATCAGGTACGTGAGTTAATTAGGAATCTTTCGCAAGATAAGATAGTGATTGTGTCTACTCACATTCTTGAAGAGGTAAGCGCCGTGTGTTCGCGCGCTATGATTCTTGCTGATGGTAAGATTTTATTTGATGGCACGCCTGACGCGCTTGCTGCAACGTCTGATTACCACAACTCTGTGTTGGTGAAATTGGTTGGTTCTAACGAGTCATTGCTGCAAGATCTATCCGCTTTAGGCTGCGTTGAGCGCGTCGAAGTTTTAGATGATGGGCACTTGAAGGTTTTATCGAAAGAAAAGAACTCAATATTGTCTGAGGTGAATCAGGTGCTGCATCGCCTTGGTTGTCAGGTTGAAGAGTTGCATGTTGAGCAAGGCAAGCTCGACGATGTGTTCAGGATATTAACATCTGTAGTGGAGGTGGGCTGATGACTCCTGTAAAAATAATTTTTGAACGAGAATTTTCTAGCTACTTTGCAACGCCTGTAGCTTATATTTTTATTGTTATATTTTTGATGCTTTCGGGTGTGTTTACCTTCTATATTGGTCAGTTCTTCGAGCGAGGTCAGGCGGACCTAAGTTCATTTTTTAACTTTATCCCTTGGCTTTATCTTGTGCTTATTCCCGCAGTATCAATGCGTCTTTGGTCTGAAGAGCGTCGAAGCGGAACCATTGAAATGCTGATGACTCTTCCTATTGCTACGTGGCACATCGTGTTAGGAAAGTTTTTGGCGGCATGGGTGTTTGTTGGCCTAGCGCTTCTATTGACCTTTCCGCTTTGGGTAACCGTGAACTATCTAGGGTCGCCAGATAATGGAGTTATTCTAGGTGCTTACATTGGCGCGTGGTTAATGTCGGGAGGCTTCTTAGCTGTTGGGTCGTGCATATCAGCGATGACGAAAAATCAGATCATTGCGTTCATTCTTACATTGGTTGCCTGCTTTATATTGGTTGTTTCTGGTTTTCCTATCGTGCAGGACTCTTTCTCAGGTTGGGCGCCGTTATGGTTGGTCGATGGGCTATCTAACCTTAGCTTTTTAACGCACTTTAATGCCATATCTCGAGGGGTTATCGACTTTAGAGATGCCGTTTATTTTCTTGTGGTGATTGCGACTTGGCTCTATGCCACGTCGCTGGTTATCGAAATGAAGAAAGCAGATTGAGGGGAGGACATATGCGATCTAATTATTCTTTAAAATTAATAGCTGCGTTTGCAGTTATGTTTGTTGTGATTGTCGTCTCTTCGATTTCCTTGAGTGGGGCGCGTTGGGATTTAACGGAAAATGGTTTGTACACCTTGTCGGAAGGTACAGAAACTATATTGGGTAAGCTTGAGCAAGATGTGAGCCTGACGTTTTACTTCTCTG
This sequence comes from Oleiphilaceae bacterium, assembly GCA_034110885.1. Classification (GTDB taxonomy): domain Bacteria; phylum Pseudomonadota; class Gammaproteobacteria; order Pseudomonadales; family Oleiphilaceae; genus PZPK01. The sequence goes on along the minus strand of JAWUYI010000032.1, from coordinate 1,330 downwards.
ACAAAGCAACATCGCAGTTGCCGGCATTGCGAACTTATGCATTACGCGTTGAAGAAATGCTAAGCGAGTACGTGAGCATGAGTGACGGAAAGATCACCTTGACTAAGGTCGATCCTGAGCCGTTTTCTGAAGCGGAAGATGAGGCCACGCTTGCAGGTCTTCAGTCTGTGCCTGGCGGAACCCGAGGCGATGAAGTTTATTTCGGTTTAGTGGCTAAAAATGCAGCCGGCAATGAAGAGGTGATTCCTTTTATTCAGCCAAGCAAAGAGTCTTTCCTTGAGTATGACTTAACGCGGCTAATATCTACGTTGTCGCGCACTTCGCAGCCTACGGTAGGTATTTATGCGGGAGTCGACATGAAGGGTGGCGTTGATTATATGACGCGCCAGTCAAAGCCTGAGTGGGCTGCGGTTCAATATATTAATGAAGGTTTTGATATTGAATGGATTGAGGACGACGCGACCAGTATAGAGGGTATCGACGTCTTGCTGTTGGTTGGACCTCAGAATATCTCGGAATCACTTGAATTCGCGATAGATCAGTATGTGTTGGGGGGCGGGAAGGCCTTGGTTTTTGTTGACCCTTATATGGAAACAATGGCTCAGATGGCCGGTATGCCTTCTGTTCAAAGCTCTGAGTTATCGAATTTATTTGAGGCTTGGGGTGTTCAGATGAGAGCGGGAGAGTTTTTAACTGACTTTGAAAACTCCATGGTTGTTTCGTTAGGTGCAGGAAAGTCACCGGCTCGTCATATTGGTTTGTTGAGTATGGGCCCTGATGCACTTGCAGAAGATGATGTGGTGCTGTTCGGTTTAGAGAATTTGAATTTTTCCTCTGCAGGTATTCTAGAGCCCATTGAAGGGGCGGGCACAAAGTTTGAATCTGTGATCTCGAGCTCCGAACAAAGTCAACCTAGACCCTCAGACATGCTTACTACATTGCATGATCCTCAGGCCCTGTTGAGCGGGTTTGTGCCTACAGGCGAGACTTACGCGCTCGCTGCACGAATTAGTGGCGCGGCTAAGACTGCCTTTCCAGAGGGCTTGCTCATAGAGCAAACGCCAGAAGTTGCTGTGAGTGAAAGTGGTGAAGAGGGCGAGGCTGATGTGGCTGCAGCCTCGGTACAAGAACTTTTAATGCCTAAGCACCAATCAAATGAAAATATACAGGTGATCATTGTTGCGGATACCGACGTTCTAAGTGACCGCTTGTGGGTGCAAGTACAAAATTTCTTTGGGCAACAAATTGTTTCCCCTTGGGCTGACAATGGTAGCTTTTTACTAAACGGCTTAGAGAATTTGTCGGGACAAGCTGAGCTTATTTCCATTAG
>JAWUYI010000031.1:0-28450 GCA_034110885.1 Oleiphilaceae bacterium | reverse complement strand
CACCTGATCCCATCCCGAACTCAGAAGTGAAACGATTCATCGCCGATGGTAGTGTGGGGGTTCCCATGTGAGAGTAGGTCATCGTCAGGCTTCTAATACGAAACCCCAGTAGGTCTTCCTGCTGGGGTTTTTTATTGCTTAAAGAAAAGCGGGCTTCAATCTTGGAAGGCGGTGGGTGATGCGTTCGATGCAGGGCGTCTAAGGTATGTGTTTTGATAAGCATAGCTGGCGTTGATCTCAGTGCTGAGCTACGTTAGGTGTAGCCTTAAGCATTGCATCGGTGTTGTCGGTTCTAACATTTCAAATGTGGCGAGGTGGCCTTTCTTGGTCCATACTAAAGTCAAATAATCACGATTGTGTCTTCTATGAGGTGGCCAAATGTCTACAAATAAAATAGCGGGTATTGTAATGTTGGTGGCGGGTGTATTAGTCCTTGTGTGGGCATATAGCTCTTCATCTTCCATGGGGTCTCAGTTAGGTCAGACCTTGAACGGGTCAATGTCAATGAAAGAGGTAGCTGCTTACGTAGGGGGTGTTGTATTAGTTCTGCTTGGAGTTTCCAGGCTTAAATAATACTGTGACTTTATTTTTTTGGTATACGGACCACTTCAGAATCAGATGCGATGCATTGCCAGGTGCGTCCGTGCTTGTCGAATAGCATCCAAAGAAAGCCTAGGCCGAACGCGGCGGCGGATATGAAGGCCACAAAAAAACGCAATAGAGCTTGATTCCATGACATGAGATGTTGGGATTGAGCTTGTACTCGTATATGCCAGACCTGCATGCCTAAAGTTTGCCCTGTCCTGGTCCAGAAATAGCCAAAAAAGAAGAATAGCGTTATAAATAATACAGAGCTCAGAAGAGGGTCGTGTAATGTTTGTCCGCTATCGTTCATTTGCTTGTAGGTATCCTCGCCTATAACTCCCTGTGCAATAGCCATATAGATTCCGGTCGTGACCAACATTAGCGCTATACACAGTAAACCATCATAAAAAACTGCGGCTAGACGGCGCGGCAAACTCGCTTTGCTTAATTGATCATTGGACTCTTCAGACATGTGTTTTACTACGGCGATTTAAAGTTTGAAATAGTAGCGTAATTCTGTCCTCAAGTTGAGATAATATTACAGTTTTTCAAATTAAAAAGTGCTCTGTGGTGGGTGGCTCTGAGTTGTTGCTATCACGTTTTATGGTAGAGTACGCACTCGCTGCGTGAGCTCTGCTCTGAAGACACTAAACATCTATTAGAATCGGTGACTATAAGTAATGAAAACGGCTGAAATTCGCGATAAGTTTCTGGACTTTTTTGCTAGAGAAGGACATCAAAAGGTAGGAAGTAGCTCCTTAGTTCCTTCAGACGATCCAACATTATTGTTTACTAACGCAGGTATGAATCAATTTAAGGACGTGTTTCTTGGAAAGGATCCTCGTTCCTATAGTCGCGCTACTACGTCTCAGAAGTGTGTTCGAGCCGGCGGAAAGCACAATGATTTGGAGAATGTGGGCTATACAGCTCGTCACCACACATTCTTTGAAATGCTCGGTAATTTTAGCTTTGGTGATTATTTCAAGAAAGAAGCAATTGAGTTTGCGTGGAACTTCCTGACGAAAGAGTTGGGGATTCCTGCGGAAAAGTTATGGGTTACTGTCTATAAAGACGACTCTGAGGCAGAAAATATTTGGTTTAATCATATTGGTGTCGACCAGTCTCGTTTTTCTCGCTTAGGCGAAAAGGATAACTTTTGGTCGATGGGTGATACGGGGCCTTGCGGGCCTTGTACGGAAATTTTCTTTGATCATGGTGAGGCCATAGCCGGCGACCCTCCGGGTGGGCCTAATGACGATGGTGATCGTTATATAGAGATTTGGAATCTTGTTTTTATGCAGTTTAACAGAACTGCAGATGGTGAGATGCATCCCCTGCCAAAGCCGTCGGTAGATACTGGTATGGGGCTGGAGCGTATTGCCGCCGTTATGCAAGGCGTCCACAGTAATTATGAAATTGACCTGTTTCAAAGCCTTTTGAATGATGCTTCTGGGGTTCTTGGTGGAGTGTCTACTGAAGAAAAATCTTTGCGTGTCATTGCTGACCATATTCGGTCGAGTGCTTTTCTTATTGCCGATGGTGTGATGCCGTCAAATGAGAGTCGTGGCTATACATTGCGGCGCATTATTCGCAGGGCAATTCGTCATGGCAATAAGCTTGGTGCAACAGAGTCTTTCTTTTATAAGTTGGTCGGTAGTCTCATTGGTGTAATGGGTGAAGCTTATCCAGAATTGGTGTCTGGTAAGCCGCAGATCGAAAGGATTTTGGAGCAAGAGGAAGAACAGTTTGCCCGAACTCTAGACAAGGGTATGCGTTTGTTGGAACAGGATATTTCTAAATTAAATGGAAAGGTCATCTCTGGAGAAACCATCTTTACGCTTTATGATACTTATGGATTTCCAGTGGACCTAACAAATGATATAGCGCGTGAGCGAGGCTTATCTCTCGATTATGAAGGGTTCGATGTTCAAATGGATGCTCAGAGGGCGCGTGCTAGGTCTGCAAGTAAGTTTGGGGTCGACTATAACGAGCAATCAGCCATTGACGGCAGCACAGAGTTTTCAGGGTACGATTCTTTGGCCGGTGAAACGGCGGTTGTGGCAACATTGCTAGATGGCAAGCCTGCGAAACTCGAGGTCGGGATGGAAGGCGCGCTTATTCTCAACGTCACACCGTTTTATGCGGAGTCCGGAGGTCAGGCTGGGGATAAGGGCGCTATTGCGTGGCCCGGGGGTGAGTTCGTTGTTCGCGATACCCAGAAATTTGGGCAGCATTTCTTGCATTTGGGCAAGGTAGTAAAAGGCTCAGTTTCTATTGGAGACTCTGTCAGTTGTTTGGTTGACGACGCCAAAAGAAGTTCGACTGCGCTTAACCACTCTGCGACACATTTACTTCATGCCGCACTTCGGCAAGTACTGGGAGATCACGTTGTACAGAAGGGGTCTTTGGTCAATGATGATCGTCTCCGGTTCGACTTTGCTCATTATGAAGCAGTTACGGAAGATCAACTCGCAGCGCTTGAGCATATCGTCAATAGTGAGATTCGGGCAAACCAAGAAGTTACTACGACGCTAACGGACATGGAGACCGCTCAGAAATTAGGAGCTATGGCTTTGTTTGGTGAGAAATATGGTGAAAATGTCCGAGTGTTAAGTATGGGGCGTGATAATTTTTCTGTTGAACTTTGTGGGGGTACGCACGTTCAGAGGACTGGAGATATAGGGTTTTTCGTTATTATTTCCGAGGGTGGTATTTCATCAGGTGTTAGGCGTATCGAGGCTCTTACGGGAGAAGCTGCGGAGACTTATGTTCGAGAGGGGTTCGGGCAAATGAAGGTGCTTTCATCTTTGTTTAAATGTTCCCGTGATGCTTTAGTAGAGAAATGTCAGGCGCAATCAGATAAATTGCGGGCTATGGAAAAAGAACTTGAAAAGGCGAAGGCCAAGTTTGCCGCAGATGCCGGAAGTGAGATAGCAGCGACCGCGGTAGATATTTCAGGGATTAAAGTCGTTGCTCGGGAGCTAGAAGGTTTTGATCGTAAGGCTTTAATGGATGCGGCAGATAAATTGAAAAATGACCTAGGGCAAGCCGTGGTCCTGCTTGCGGCAAAAGAGGAAGATAAGCTTATTCTTATTTCGAGCGTAACAAAGTCAATCAGTAAGCAATTTCCTGCAGGAGATTTGATGCGTGAAGTCGCGGCGATCGTCGGTGGCAAAGGTGGAGGGCGACCAGATATGGCACAAGGTGGCGGTAATGATTTGTCAAAGCTAAATGATGCGCTATCTAGAGTTCAAGTTTGGGTTGAAAGTAGAGTATAATTTCGCGCTTTTTTGGCGTTGTAGCAGATTTCTGCGGATTTAGGGATATTTAGATGGCGTTGCTGGTTCAAAAGTTTGGTGGCACTTCGGTGGGTACGGTTGAACGTATTGAAGCTGTTGCAGATAAAGTTAAAGCTTTTAGAGATAAAGGTGATGATATTGTTGTAGTTGTCTCGGCTATGAGTGGTGAAACGAACCGCTTGATTGGATTAGCGACAGATATAATGGAAGAGCCTACGCCTAGGGAAATGGATGTACTTGTTTCTACGGGAGAGCAGGTAACGATTGCGTTATTAAGTATGGCTTTAAACAAGCGTGGCTGTGAGGCTAGGTCATACACGGGCGCGCAGGTAAGAATCACAACAGATAGTGCGCATACTAAAGCGCGCATTATGGATATTGATGAGGGTAACATGCGTTCGGATCTGGACGCTGGTCGAGTTATCGTTGTTGCCGGGTTTCAAGGGGTTGACGAGGCTGGAAATATCACGACGTTAGGTCGAGGTGGCTCAGATACGACTGCAGTAGCGCTTGCAGCGGCTCTCAAGGCGGATGAATGTCAAATTTACACAGATGTGGATGGCGTCTATACAACAGACCCTCGAGTTGTTGAGGGTGCTCGGAGGATGAAAAAAATAACCTTCGAGGAAATGATTGAAATGGCGGGTTTGGGCTCGAAGGTTCTTCAGATTCGCTCTGTTGAGTTTGCCGGTAAATACAATGTGCCACTTCGCGTGCTTTCCAGTTTTACTGATGGTGAAGGTACATTAATTACAACAGAGGATGATGCAAATATGGAGCAGCCACTTGTTTCGGGTATAGCCTTTAATAGAGATGAGGCGAAGTTGACCTTGGTAGGGGTGCCTGACATTCCAGGAATAGCTAGTAAGATTTTGAAACCAATTAGTGAGCAGAATATCGAAGTTGATATGATTGTTCAGAATATTGGCGTAAATAAGACTACGGATTTTACGTTTACGGTCCACAGGAATGACTATAAACGAGCTAAAATTGTTTTGGACAGACTCTGTCAAGAATTAGGTGCTCGAGATACTGTAGGGGATGACGGAATTGCTAAAGTATCGATAGTGGGAGTCGGTATGCGCTCTCATGCGGGTGTCGCGACCACTATGTTCGATGCAATTTCTCAAGAAGGTATTAATATTCAGATGATTTCGACCTCAGAGATTAAGATTTCTGTTGTTATTGATGAAAAGTATATGGAGCTTGCTGTGCGCACGTTGCATAGCGCGTTCGATCTAGGTGCGCCGGTCGCCGGTTAGGTTTAAAGTTTGGATGTGCGTTTTATGCTTGTCGGTAAATTGTTCTTAGCATAAGTAAATATTCTAAGAGAATACTTTATTTTTGCAGATTATGGACAATACTCGAGTGGTGGATTTGGACGACCTTCAAGTCAATTTATATTGGATAGGTAGTACAAAACAAAGGAGCTATTGATGTTAATTTTGACACGCCGCGTTGGAGAAACGCTTATGGTTGGTGATGATGTCACTGTAACTGTGTTGGGTGTAAAGGGTAATCAAGTGCGTATAGGGGTGAATGCACCAAAAGATGTGTCAGTGCACCGTGAGGAGATCTACCAGCGCATTCAAAAGGAAAAAACAGATGCGCAGCAGGCAGATGACTAAATTGTGTACTAATTTTCCGTTAATGTAAGGGTTGCGGAAAAAAAGTTGAAAATAAATGAATACGGGCTTGGCATTTAGCAATAATTTGTTATTATACGCCGCGTCTAGGAGAGATGGCCGAGAGGCTGAAGGCGCACCCCTGCTAAGGGTGTATGGGTTTACGCCCATCGAGGGTTCGAATCCCTCTCTCTCCGCCATGACAAATTTTGAAGATACGCGGCTGTAGCTCAGCTGGATAGAGTACCTGGCTACGAACCAGGCGGTCGGAGGTTCGAATCCTCCCAGCCGCGCCACTTCAAACTTATCAGGTCGTTTCTAGACCAAAATATTTATCCTTTTATATGCGGCTGTAGCTCAGCTGGATAGAGTATCTGGCTTCGAACCAGGTGGTCGCAGGTTCGAATCCTGCCAGCCGCGCCATTCTTTTGTTAGTATCCATCCTTGTTTGTCTTCGTTATGCTTCGTGTATATGTCTGCAGCTGAGGCCATAAATAAAAATTATGGTCATCATAAGGTTGTCAGCGTTGCCTAGCTTTGGGATACCATGTAAATTACCTTCGCTGCTGATTTGCAGGGCGCTTACGTGTCTGAATTATGCAAATAGGCTGAACCAAATAACTTAATAGGTTTACCAACTATGTCTGAATTGATGTCAGATGCACTCAACTTGATGCTCGTCGGTATGGGATTTGTGTTTGTGTTCCTTACCATTTTGGTCGGGGTAACTTCTTTAATGTCGAAGTTAGTTACCAAGTATGCGCCCGCGCCAGAACCAAAGGTAAGTGCGGCCGCTACAAGTAATTCCTCAGCATCACAAGATGCTCAATTGCTTGCAGTACTCTCTGCCGCAGTTGCCAAACACCGATCAGACCACAAGAGCTGAACGGCTATATAGTTTTTATCCTTTAACAGAAGGCTTGATAACAATGACTGAAGCGAAGAAAAAATTAGGGATAACCGACGTCGTATTGCGCGACGCTCATCAATCGTTACTCGCGACGCGAATGCGCATAGATGACATGCTCCCCATTGCTGAAAAACTAGATCAGGTTGGCTATTGGTCACTTGAGTCATGGGGCGGCGCTACGTTCGATTCATGCATCCGTTTTATTGGTGAAGATCCGTGGGATCGCATTCGTGAACTTAAAAAAGTTATGCCTAATACGAAGCAGCAGATGCTTCTTCGTGGCCAAAACTTGCTTGGTTATCGCCACTACGCAGATGATGTTGTAGACAAGTTTGTTGAGCGAGCAGTGAAAAATGGCGTTGAGGTGTTCCGTGTTTTCGATGCGATGAACGATCCGCGTAACTTAGAGCGTGCTTTAAAGGCCGTTAAAGCAAATGGTGGCCACGCTCAGGGAACCTTGTCTTATACAACTAGCCCTGTGCATACGCTTGAAAACTGGGTAAGCCTTGCTAAACAAATTGAAGACTTGGGCGCAGACTCCATTGCGATCAAGGATATGGCTGGTACGTTAACGCCTTATGCTGCGTCAGAACTGGTTGGGCGCTTGAAAGCACAAACAGATTTAGAAGTTCAGCTCCATGCGCACGCTACTTCGGGTCTTTCGGACATGACTATCCTCAAGGCTGTCGAGGCAGGTATTGATCGCGTCGATACAGCGATATCTTCGATGTCCATGACTTATGGACATACGGCGACTGAAAGTGTCGTTGCCGCGTTAGCGGGAACAGATCGAGAAACGGGTCTTGATATTACTTTGCTTGAGGAAATTGCAGCTTACTTCCGTCAGGTTCGTAAGAAGTACGCGAAGTTTGAAGGTTCTTTACGAGGAACAGATTCGCGCATTCTGATTGCTCAGGTGCCAGGTGGAATGCTTACTAACATGGAAAGCCAGTTAAAAGAGCAGGGCGCCGCGGATAAGTTTGATGAGGTTCTAGAAGAAATTCCGCGTGTGCGAGAAGATCTAGGCTTTATTCCTTTAGTGACTCCAACATCTCAGATCGTGGGCACGCAAGCGGTTCTTAACGTGTTAACCGGTGAGCGTTATAAGTCTATTTCTAAAGAAACAGCTGGTATTCTGAAAGGTGAATACGGTGCAGCGCCTGCGCCATACAATGCAGAGTTGCAAGCGCGCGTGCTTGACGGTGCGGAGCCAGTTACGTGTCGACCAGGTGACTTATTAGAAAACGAGATGGATAAATTGACTGAAGAGCTTAAAGGCATAGCTGCAGAAAAGTCGATTAAGCTTTCAGATGATATCGTTGATGACGTGCTTACGTACGCGTTGTTTCCTCAGATCGGTTTAAAGTTCTTGGAAAATCGTGGTGACGCTAGTGCGTTTGAGCCCGTTCCAAGTGAAAGCGATGTTAAGGCCGGTGGTAAGGGCGTATATACAATTACTGTTGGTGGACAATCGTATACGGTTGAAGTCGAAGACGGTGGTGATATTACGGGTATGGTTCCCGTGCAGGGAGGTGCTCCTTTGGCTGCATCTTCTGGCGGTGCTGCGGCTCCCGTCGGTGGCGGTGATCCGATACCGGCGCCTTTGGCAGGAAACATCTTTAAGGTGGTTGTTGCGCCAGGTCAAGCGATTCAGGAAGGTGATGTGTTGCTGATACTGGAAGCGATGAAAATGGAAACAGAAGTTCGCTCTCCTCGAGCTGGCACTGTCGGTACTATCAGCGCCAAAGTGGGTGACTCTGTCGCCGTTGGCGATACTCTAATGACATTGTAAGGGTTCAGACGATGGAGAATATTCTTAATCTGTGGACGGGTAGCGGGATATACAACATAACCGTTGGCCAAGTCTCAATGATTATCGTTTGTATGTTTCTATTGTACTTGGCGATACGAAAAGGCTTTGAGCCGTTGCTGCTAGTGCCAATCGGTTTTGGAGGAATATTAGCGAATATTCCCGAAGCTGGTTTGGCTTTGACGGCTGCCGAGAATGCCATTCATTTCCATAAACCGGAAGTGATGGCGGCTTTGTCCGAGGTGCTCAAAGTTCCTTTTGAGGTTGGCCAGGACATTACGAAAGAAACGCTTTTGACGTTCAAGGAAGCATACAAAGGTGCAGATAATTCAACTTTGTATGCGGCGGCGAACATCGCAAAAGATGCGGGCTATGCTAACGGCATGCTTGCAAACTTTTACAGCGTAATCATCGGAAGCACGGTTGGTCCTCTACTTATTTTCTTGGGTGTTGGTGCGATGACAGACTTTGGTCCGTTGTTAGCAAACCCTAAGACTATTTTGTTAGGTGCGGCAGCTCAATTTGGTATTTTTGGTACTGTGCTTGGTGCTGCGTTATTGACGAACTCGGGTTTGATGGAGTTTACAATCTACGAAGCCGCAGCGATTGGTATTATTGGTGGCGCTGATGGTCCGACATCTATCTATGTGGCAAGTGTTCTTGCTCCTCACTTGCTAGGTGCGATTGCTGTAGCTGCATATTCGTATATGGCCCTTGTTCCAGTTATTCAGCCTCCTATCATGAACGCACTTACAACGGCTGAAGAACGTAAGATTCAGATGGTACAGTTGAGACCAGTGCATCAATTGGAAAAGATACTGTTTCCTATTGCTGTTCTTGTTTTGGTTGCCTTGTTTCTTCCGGACGCTGCGCCACTACTAGGTATGTTTTGTCTAGGCAATTTGATGAAGGAGTGCGGCGTTGTCGACCGTTTGTCTGATACTGCTCAGAACGCGTTAATAAACGTTGTAACAATCTTCCTTGGATTATCTGTTGGCTCTAAGTTAAGTGCAGACAAATTCTTAGACTTCCAAACTTTGGGTATTCTGATTTTAGGAATGGTTGCATTCGCTGTTGGCACAGGTACGGGGGTCTTAATGGCCAAGACAATGAACTTATTCAGCACGAACAAGCTCAATCCGCTGATTGGTTCCGCAGGCGTATCCGCGGTGCCTATGGCAGCTCGTGTATCAAATAAAGTGGGTTTAGATAACAACCCTCAGAACTTTTTGCTCATGCATGCTATGGGGCCAAACGTTGCAGGCGTAATTGGTTCCGCGGTAGCCGCGGGCGTTATGATTAAGTTCTTAGGCGGTTAATCGCTTTCAGTTGAAAAAAAAACCCTAGTTTGCGCTAGGGTTTTTTTTTACCACTTGGAAATCAGGGAACATAAAAATGGAATATTCGACATTAGGTAATACTGATCTTTCTGTTAGCAAGTTATGCCTAGGCACTATGACTTGGGGGCAGCAGAATAATGAGCAAGAAGCGCATGCTCAAATCGACTGTGCACGCGCGAGCGGCATTAATTTTATTGATACCGCAGAAATGTACCCTGTTCCCCCCAAGGCTGAAACTCAGGGCTTAACGGAGCGCTATATTGGATCTTGGTTAGGTAAGTCGGGTGCAAGAAGTGATGTGGTTATTGCGTCTAAAGTGGCAGGCCCTGCTGCATGGTTGCCTCATTTGAGAAGCGGGCCTAGACTCGATGCAGAGCAGATAACGCAAGCCTTAGAGGATAGCTTACAGCGGCTAAAAACCGATTATCTCGACCTATACCAGATCCATTGGCCTGCACGTTCGACCAATTATTTTGGGCAGTTGGGCTATCACCATGTTGATGAGGAGTCTGTCGAAGAGCGGTTGGAACTTAGTCTCCGTGCTATTGGTAGCTTGATTAGTCAGGGGAAAATTCGTCATTGGGGTTTGTCCAATGAAACGCCCTGGGGCTTGATGAAGACAGTTAGCATGGCCGATAAGTTAGGCATATTGCGTCCGGTGAGTATCCAGAACCCTTATAATTTGTTGAATCGAAGTTTCGATGTTGGGCTGGCTGAATGCTCGCATAGGGAGCGTGTGGGTTTGTTGGCTTATTCACCTCTCGCGTTTGGGGTTTTGACGGGGAAATACCTTAATGGCGCACGCCCAACAGGCGCGAGGATTACACTTTTTGAGCGCTTTTCCCGATACACCCACAAGCAAGCAGAGTTGGCAGTGTCTGAATATCATCAGCTAGCAGAGAGTAGAGGCATAAGTTTAACGCAGCTCGCGTTGGCCTTTGTAAACACGAGAAGCTTTTTAACTAGCAATATCATTGGAGCTACTAGCACCGGGCAATTGGAGGAAAACATCGCGTCATTAGATGTTGAATTAGACGAGGAAATTCAGGTTGCGCTTGAAAAATTGCATCAAGTGCATACAATTCCGTGCCCATGAGTAACTAGAGTTTTAAGTTTATGAGTGAAAATCCCAGTTTAATTCGCAAGGCTTGGTGGTCAGTTCGTCATGGTGTGGAGCAAACGCTATTCTCTGATAATTTTATCATCTCAGATTTGAGTCCATACGAAGTAGTTCATGCCGACGGCATTATGTCTGTGCGTCATTATCAACCTTTAGCTGAAAGCGAAATTGAGGTTGCTGGCGAGCTAGTAACAGTGGAAAAAAGTAGAAAGCGTAAACAGCGGATTCCGGTTCTGTTGGTTCCTCCTTTAGCTGCGACCTCAATGATTTTCGATTTGATGCCTCACCGTAGTGTTGTTCGTTACTTTCTTGCGAGGGGGTTTGATGTTTATTTGGTCGATTGGGGGGATGTGACCGCAGACCATTCGAATTTGTCATTAGAGTCATACGTGATGGATTGGATGCCTAATATTGTCGATAGCGTTTTATCTCATTCTAAGTCTAAAGATCTATCGATATTTTCGTACTGTATGGGCGGTCTATTGTCCTTAATGTATTTGGCGACATCGGGAGATAAGCGCGTACGTAATCTGATTACTGTAGCTAGTCCTGTTGATATGCATCAAAGTGGGATAGCTGGTAAGTTCTTATCGGCTGTGTACCGTCCTGCTCAAGCAATTTCTAGCGTGTTGAATGTTTCTGTCTTGGATATGCCCGCAAAAATGTTTCATGTGCCGGGGTGGGTGTCGTCAGTTGCGTTTAAGTTAACTAACCCTATGGGGTTGGTCATCAACAGTTATGAGAAATTTCTGAATTTGTGGGATAGGGAATATTTGGAAGAAAGTATTACTATGAGTAAATGGTTTGATGACATGGTGGATTATCCAGGTGAGACCATTAAAGATATGGCGGTGCATATGATGATTAATAATCGTATTGCGAAAGGAAATATGCGCATTGGCTCTGCTGACGCTAAATTCAATAAGGTTAAATGTGCCATTCTGGCGTTTGCGGGTGAAAGTGATAATTTGGTGAGTGCTGAAGCTGCGCATAAAATACTCGATATCGTTTCTTCAGAAGATAAAGAGTTTTGCGTGGTTCCTGGGGGACATGCAGGTGTATTCGCCGGTAACTCTGCTCCCAAAAATACGTGGGCAATCAGTGCAGAATGGCTATTATCACGCTCTAAGCGTTCAGATAAAGAGGGTAAAAAATGACGAATAAGGTTTATACCATTAACTATTGGTTGAAAAATCCGGAAGGCAAGATCGTAGATACTTCCGAAGGTGGAGAGCCAATGCGTGTCTTGATTGGAGGCACTGAGACTATCGAAGGCTTGCAAAAGGCAGTAGAGGGAAGATCTGTAGGGGACCGGCTTGATGTGATGATTCCTCCCGAACTAGCCTACGGTGCGCGCAACCCTGATTTTGTGACAGCGGTCGATCCAGCTTTGTTCGACCTTGACACCCTAGAGCCTGGGATGAAGTTTCAAACTAATACAGGCGAAACTACGCAAATCATCCAGGTGGTGGACGTACATCAGGACCGGGTAGTGGTCGACGCAAACCATCCGCTAGCAGGATTGACCCTGAATTTCGAGATAGAGGTTATTTCTGTCGAAGATGCTGAGAACGAAATAAGTTAAAGAAAATAAAGATTTAACGATATTGCAGGTAATTTTTGAAACAGCATATATACTAATTGTAACAACACGTTTTTTACGCTTTAAGTCTAGCGTAATGAAAAACGCGATTTTAAGTCCACTAGATACAAGAAAAAAAGAAGATGGAAGTAGAAGATCATAACGAAGCATGGCGAATACTTATTGTCGAAGATGATGAGCGTTTAGCAGACCTGACTAAAGAGTACCTTGAAAGTAACGGGCTTGTAGTCTCTGTTGAAGCAAATGGCGGGCATGCGGTAGAGCGCATTACAAAAGAGAAGCCCGATCTAGTCGTTTTGGATTTAATGCTACCGGGCGAAGATGGCTTGTCGATTTGTCGTAAGGTGAGGCCTACCTACAATGGCCCGATTCTTATGCTTACTGCCCGAACTGATGATTTGGATCAAGTGCTTGGTCTCGAAATGGGTGCGGATGACTATATGTCCAAGCCTGTGCGTCCGCGGGTGTTACTTGCTCGTATTCGTGCTTTATTGCGACGGATTAAAGACGTGGATCATGGAGGTGATAACGCTTCTTCGACACAAGGTGGTGAAGGGCCAACTCGACTCGTTTTCAACAACCTAGTTGTAGATTCATCAATGCGCGAAGCTTGGTTGGACGAAGAGAGTATCGACTTGACTAGCGCCGAGTTCGATCTTTTATGGTTGTTGTCGAGTAATGCGGGAACAGTGCTAAGTCGTGAAGAAATTTTTACCGCACTCCGAGGTATCGAATACGACGGTCAGGACCGTTCTATTGATGTTCGTGTTTCGCGTATACGTCCCAAAATAGGTGATGATCCAGTGCATCCCCGTCGAATCAAAACTGTTCGTAGTAAGGGTTATTTGTTTGTAAAAGAGGCCTAGACCTCTTCTCTAGGGTGCTCTTTTGAATAAACTTTTAGTACGAATATCAGCAGGCTTAGGTGCTTTTTTTCTAGCCCTAGGTGTGCTGAGTGCATGCGTTATTTCCCTTTCAAATGTCGTTCGTTATCAGCACTATTGGTCTGACATTGTCGCGCCAGGCATGAAATACCTTTCGAATAATCAGTCTTTGCTTGGTTCCGCTAGAATAAATTCCTTTTCGGTCATTGCTCAAGATCAAGAGCGGCTTAATGATGTAACGCTTGCTCGTTTGCGAATGGGGCAGGTCGTTCTCGATGACCAAGACCGTTTGTTTAGGGCTTATGTTGAGATTGATACGAATTTAGTGCTCGAACTGGAGTCTGATCATAGTGGCCGAAGTATCTATGAGATGTACATTTGGTTGGTGCAAGATGCATTGGCGCACTCCCAAGATGACTTGAGTCAGGTTGACCTCCTTAGTGCTAGGTTTAATCTTTTATTGAATCGTGTTTCCGTTCTGGATGAACTTCAGTCTCAATGGGTGCTGGATACCTTAGCTGAAGACGGCCATTATCTTGCGATTTCTGATGATGACGTTGTAGCCTTTTTGCGCTCTGCAAGTGGAGAAGTGTTTCGTCTTGAGTTTCCAGAGCCTTATACCGCTTTGTCATGGCCTGTTTTATTCTTGCTATTTGCTTCAGGTTTTTCCGCATTGTTTGGCTTTGTATTTTTAATGATCCAGAGTTATGAGAGAAAGCTTCGTAATGTGGAAGCTGTTGCAGATCGTATCACGCGTGGTGAACTTGATGCTCGAGTCAAAGGCTCGAGCGGAAGCGAAGCGCTGGAACGTCTCAGCAATGCGTTTAACCACATGGCGGACCATATACAGCGTCTGATGTTTGTCCAAAAAGAAATGATCCATGCCGTGTCGCACGAGTTAAGAACGCCTGTCGCCAGGATTCGCTTCGGTGTCCAGATGATCGAGGATTGCCCTAGCCCAGAAGCAATGCGTAAGCAGATATCGGGTATCGATAGCGACATTCAAGAGTTGGATGAATTGATCGATGAAATTCTCACGTATGCTCGGCTAGAGCAGGGTGGGCCAATTCTTGCGTTTCAAGTCACTGATCTATTGCAGATTGTTCAGCAAGTGGTTGATGAGCAGGGGTCGACTAAGCCTGATTTAAACATTGTTTCAGAGTACTCCAAGGGCTCAGAGGATTTTCGAGATACGGAAGTAGAGGCTCGCTATATCCATCGCTCTATTCAGAATTTGGTGGGTAATGCTACGCGCTATGCTCAGTCAAAAGTAAAGGTGTCGTGTTTTTGTGATCAAGATACGTGCCGTGTCGATGTCGAGGATGATGGTCCGGGAATTCCTGAGGATCAATGGGAATCGGTTTTCACACCTTTTTCTCGTCTAGATGACAGCAGAACCAGAAGCTCTGGCGGTTATGGGTTAGGGCTTTCGATTGTTCGTCGAATTCTTTACTGGCACGGTGGTCAAGCATTTCTTGGGCGCAGTGATGAATTGGGAGGGGCCAAATTTAGTTTAGTCTGGCCCCGAAACCAACAAGTAGCTGAGGATGTTTAGGTTTAGAACGCCTTTCTTTGATTAAGCCGGCTCACAAGTCGGCGTATGCCCTTTGATCAGGCTATCAACCTGCTGATCTATGTAGTTTTTAAGGACGATCTCTTCTGCATTTGAATACTCCAAGCCTAGTTTAGTGCGTCTCTTTAAGACATCTTCGCTTGCACGTACCCACTCGCAAGCGATTAGGTAATCAACTTCTGCTTGGTATAGGCCATGGCCAAAATGGGTTCCGAGAGCACTTAGTTCCGTCTTTTTATCCAAAAATATCTCGCTCAAATGCCCATAGCTCCTAGCGTACCTTTCCGAAACGAATTGCGGTAAAAATGGATAGAGTTTCTGAATTTTCTGTTGTATTACGCTAGCGGGTTCGTTGAGCTCAATGCACCCAGGGAGTGGGCTGTACCGAGTCCACGATGGTTTGAGGTTAGGAATAAACGATTTAAGTTCATGCATGACCGCTTTAGCTAGCTTGCGATATGTTGTAATCTTTCCACCATAGATTGAAATTAATGCATTGTTTGGTGTTTGAGGCGTGACATCAATTGTGTAGTCTCGTGTTATTGCAGATGGGTCGCCAGACTCATCATCACACAAAGGCCGAACGCCTGAATAGCTTGAGACGACATCTGATGCATCAAGTTGATCCGTAAAGTGTTGGTTGTAAACATCAAGTAGATACTCGAGTTCGTCTGGGTCGATTTGGACGTTGTTTAAGTCGCCGTGATATTCTTTGTCGGTTGTTCCAATCAAAGAATAAGATTTTTGGTATGGCAAAACGAACACAATGCGTTTGTCTTCGTTTTGTAGAATAAACGCGCTATCTCCCCCCCGTACGCGCGGCACAACTATGTGACTGCCTTTAATGAGACGAATATTTCGGCTAGGCTTAATGTCGGGAGCGTATTGTTCGAGCAATGCATTCAGCCATGGTCCAGAAGCATTGACCACATGCTTAGAAGAAACTTCGTAAGCTTCGCCAGTCAAAAGGTTCTCGCACCGAATTCGCCATAGATTTTTCGTATTGTCGAACGTAATCCCGACGCATCGAGTCCGAACTTGAATGTTGGCGCCGCGTTGTTCTGCATCCAATGCATTCGCAATGACCAAACGGGCATCATCGACCCAGCAGTCATAGTATTCAAAGCCTTTCTTAATAAAGGGATGGAATAATCCTTCTTTTTCGAGGTCTACTAGTTTGGCAGAAGGAAGGCTGTTTCGTTTGCTGAGATGGTCATATAAAAACAGTCCTGAACGAATCATCCATGCCGGGCGCAGGTGTGGGCGATGAGGTAGGGTAAACTTTAGTGGGCTGACTAGATTAGGTGCTTTTGCTAAAAGTACTTCTCGTTCAGCCAGAGCTTCTCGTACAAGTCGGAATTCGTAATGCTCTAGATAGCGCAGTCCACCATGTATGAGCTTACTACTCATAGACGAAGTGCCAGAGCCAATATCTCCTTGTTCACATAAGAAGACCTTTTGATCCCTTCCTGATGCATCGGCAGCGATGCCGCAACCATTTATACCGCCTCCGATGATCGTAATATCGTAAACATCTTCTGATTGAAGAGCTTCTTGTCCTTGTGTCATGATTTCTTCTTATGTTAATTGTTTGAAAAACACCAAGTATAAGACGATTTGCTTTCCATAACCTTGATAGAGTCTCAGTAATTCACACTTCCGGTTCTGGAAGATTGAAAAAAATTGGTTTGGCGCTAAGGTAGCAATCTGTTAACGCGACATAACAATAATGAGAAATAAGAAATGACAACGTACATCCTCTCGATTGACCAAGGCACCACAAGCTCTAGAGCTCTACTCTTTGACCAGAACGCTTCACATGTGGCGACTGTGCAGAAGGAATTTAGTCAGTACTTCCCAGAGAATGGTTGGGTTGAGCATGACCCAGAAGAGATCTGGAAGAGTACGCTCGAAGTTATTCGAGGTGTGGTGAATAGAGCGGGTATAAACGCCAGTGAAATTGCCGGAATTGGCATTACTAATCAACGCGAAACAACAATTGTTTGGGATCGACGTAACGGAAAGCCCGTTTATAACGCGATTGTATGGCAAGACCGCCGAACGGCAGATAAGTGTGAAAGTCTTCGCTCTGAACAGACGCAGGACATGATACGTGCAAAAACAGGTCTTGTGATTGATCCTTACTTTTCTGCTACCAAGATTGCTTGGATTCTCGATAATGTTGATGGCGCAAGAGAATTAGCGAATGCAGGTCATCTCGTGTTTGGTACCGTCGACACGTTTTTGCTTTGGCGATTAACTAAAGGTGAAAGCCATGCTACTGATGCAACAAATGCGTCCCGTACTAATTTGTTCAATATTCACGATCAGCAGTGGGATAGTGAGTTGTGCGAGTTTTTCGATGTGCCTCAATCGATGCTTCCTCAAGTCTTCGATTGTAGTGCTGAGTTTGGATTGGCGAATAGCGAGTGGCTAGGCGCAGAAGTTCCGATACTTGCCATGATAGGGGACCAACAATCTGCTCTAGTGGGGCAAGCGTGCTTTCAAAAAGGTATGCTGAAAAGCACCTATGGAACAGGGTGTTTCGTTATTTTGAACACTGGTGATACGGCGATCGTCTCCCAGAACAAACTGTTAACAACGGTGGCTTATCGCATCAACGGCAAAGTGACCTTTGGATTAGAAGGTAGTATTTTTGTAGCGGGTGCAGCGATTCAATGGCTTCGAGATGGTTTAGGCGCAATCGCAAGTGCTTGTGAGTCCGAAGGCATCGCGCGCTCAGTAGGATATCAAGATAGTTTGTATTTGGTCCCAGCATTTACGGGTCTTGGAGCGCCGCACTGGGATCCGAATGCCCGTGGGGCAGTTCTTGGAATTACTCGTGATACAGGTGCCCGCGAAATCGTAGCTGCGGGCTTAGAGTCGGTGGCGCATCAAACTCGCGATTTGTTAGAAGCGATGAAAAAAGATGGGGCACTTATCGAGGCCTTGAGAGTTGATGGGGGCATGGTGGTAAATGACTGGTTCGCGCAATGCCTTGCTGACTTATGCTCTGTGCCACTTGACCGCCCAGAAGTCGTAGAAACGACGGCTCTAGGGGCAGCGTATTTAGCTGCGCTTCAAGCGGGTCTGTTTGATAACATTGATGATGTGACGTCACATTGGCGTCTTGAATGTCGCTTCGAACCTGAAATTGATAAGCTTAGTTTGAGCAAACTCTGTCAAGGCTGGCAAAGTGCGATTCAAAGCGTTATTAGTTTTAAGCCCTAAATAGCAGAGTTAAATGCTACCAAGTGCTCGGTATCTAAATGTATGTGAAAATCCCCGCCGACCGGGAAGTTTTGATGGCTTGGCAGTGCTGCTTCGATATGAGCGCCGCTGCCAAGCTCTAATATGTAATGTGTGGAAGTTCCTGCAAATGTTTTAGATATGATTTTTGCAACAATTTCCGAGTCCGCATCGTATAGAACATCATCAGGGCGTACCAGTATTTCTACTTCAGTTCCGGCTGGCCATGGGTAAGCGCGGTTTCCTGTTATAACGCCAAGTTCAGTACTGAAGCTTTCGTGACTTTTATTAGTTCCTTGCAGAAAAGAGCCTCTGCCAATAAATTGAGCAACGAAGCGCGATGATGGTTCATGGTAAAGATCGTAGGGTGTTCCCCATTGCGCAATTTTTCCTGCGTTTATTAGTCCGATGTTATCGCTCATTGCAAACGCTTCAGATTGGTCATGAGTGACTAGAATTGCGCTAATATTTAGCGATTTTAAAATGTCTCTTACCTCAACACCTAAGCGTGACCGTAAATCAGCATCAAGATTTGAAAAGGGCTCGTCGAGAAGAATTAACTCTGGCTCTGGGGCAAGGGCTCTCGCTAATGCCACTCGTTGCTGTTGACCTCCTGAAAGCTCGTGCGGGAAACGGTCCTCGTACCCCTCTAAGTCTACGAGCGAAAGCAGTTTATTGATGTGGCTTGTTGCGCCGTTCTTTTGGTCTTTAGCGAGGCCATATGCAATATTCTGGGAAATCGTCATATGGGGGAATAAGGCATAGTCTTGAAAAACCATGCCTATCCTGCGCTTTTCAGGAGCCATAATTGTTTGTGTGTCAGACAGAATATTACCTGAAAGTAGTATTTGGCCGCCTTGGAGTGACTCGAATCCGGCTATTGCTCTCAATAAGGTACTTTTTCCACAGCCACTTGGCCCAAGTAAGCAAGCAATTTCGCCTTTTCCTATGGTGAAGGATAGGTCTTTAAGAACAATATTTTGCTCATAGGCACAGGTTACTGAGTTGACGTGAAGGAAGTCCGTCATAGAAAATTATCTAGTCCTTATTAAACATTACAAAGTAAAAATTCGAGTAACGCTTTCTGGGCATGTAAGCGGTTCTCAGCTTCATCCCAAACCACTGAGCTTGGGTGGTTTAGCATATCATTGCTTATTTCTTGCCCTTTATGCGCGGGTAGACAGTGCATAAATAATGCGTTTGGTGCAGCTTTTTCCATCAGGCTCGGATTAACTTGATAGGTTTTGAACACCTTAGTTCTTTGTTCGTGTTCTGATTCTTGTCCCATTGAGGTCCAAGCGTCAGTGACAACCAATTCTGCGTTCTTTACCGCTTTTTCTGGGTTGCTTTCGAGGTGGCAGTTTGCTGAATTTTTATCCAACAGTTCGGCCTCAGGCTGGTAACCGTTAGGAGAGGATATTACTAACTCAAAATCAAGAAGGCGTGCAGCTTGCATAAATGTCTTGCACATATTGTTGCCGTCGCCAATCCAAACGACCTTTTTCTGGCGGATGCTGCCGCGATGCTCAATGAACGTTTGTATGTCCGCTAATAATTGGCATGGGTGGAAGTCGTCACTTAGCGCATTAATAACCGGCACTTGGGAGTGCTCAGCAAATATTTTTAGGTTGTCGTGGTCATAAGTTCTAACAGCGATTGCGTCGACCATGCGAGAAAGAACTTTCGCGCTATCTTCTGCGGACTCGCCTCGTCCAATCTGGCTGTCTTGCGGAGAGAGAAATATGGCAGATCCGCCAAACTGTGCCATCGCAGCCTCAAACGAAACGCGCGTGCGGGTTGACGACTTCTCAAAGATAAGCGCAAGCACTCTATTTTTGAGAGGTTCGTATATGTTGCCTTGCTTATGTTCGGCTTTTAAGTCGATAGAGCGATGAATTATTTGTAGTAACTCTTCGCTCGTTAGGTCGTCAAGAGTAAGAAAATGTCTCAATACCATCATGAATACAGCTGTGCGTCTTTTGTAAGGGGATTGTACGCTTAATTTCTTGGTTTTGCTCGGTCATCAGCGGCGTAAAGTCTAATGATTTGAATTAGTGCATCAATCAGGAACTCGGCCTCGTCATCGCTCAAATTGAGTGAAGGTAAAAGTCTGATGACATTGTCTTGAGTGACGTTCAGCAGAATGCCTTTTGCTTTTGCTAGGGGCACTAGAGCGAAGCAGGGTTCTGTCATCTCTATGCCAATCATAAGGCCTTTGCCTCGCACATCCTTTATGTAGTCTGCTCGTAATAGAGAATCTCTAAGTTCACTAAGAATGTGCTCGCCAAGCTGCTTGGCACGATTTACTAAGTCTTTAGATTCTATTTCAGAAATAACAGCAAGAGCTGCGGCGCAGCCAAGAGGGTTTCCTCCAAACGTGCTGCCATGCGAACCAGGAGCTAATGAGTGGGCCGCTTCACCAGATGCTAGGCATGCAGCTATAGGAAAGCCGTTTCCGAGGCCTTTGGCGGTTGTGACGACGTCCGGCACAATGTCTGCGTGCTGAAATGCGAAATATTTTCCAGTGCGCCCTGTGCCGCTCTGAACCTCGTCGCAGATCATGAGCAGGCCGTTATTGGAGCATAGCTCTCTTAATTCTTTCAGGTATTCTTCTTTTGCTATCTCAATGCCAGCTTCGCCTTGAATCGGTTCGAGCATAACGGCGACGACATCAGAGTTATTGGAGATAATAGCTTTGATTGCGTCAATATCGTTGAACGGTGCCCGAATAAATCCTTTGAGCAAAGGCTCAAAACCAGCCTGAAATTTTCTATTTCCTGACGCGGACAGAGTCGCTAATGTTCGGCCATGAAACGCATGCTCCATCACTATTATGCTCGGGCTTTGAATGCCTTTGGCGTGCCCATATTTTCGCGCAATTTTGATTGCCGCTTCGTTTGCCTCGGCTCCCGAGTTGCAGAAGAATGCTTTGTCCATGCTTGATAGTCTGCAAAGCTCCTGCGCAAGTTTGAGCTGTAAGGGGCTGTGGTAGAGGTTTGAACAATGTATTAAACGGCTCGATTGATCCTTTATCGCTTTGATCACCGCAGGGTTAGAATGTCCAAGGCCGGACACGGCAATACCCATAAACGTGTCAAAGTATTTATTGCCATCCGTGTCATACAGCCATGAACCTTCTCCGCTCTCAAAGGCGACCGGCAGTTTGCCGTAGGTGTTCATTATTGATAAGTCAGACATATTTTTCTCAATTTAGAAATAAAGTGAGTAGCCCTTGTGCCACTCAATAAATTAAACAGGAATTCGATACACTGAGTTTAGCAAATAGATGAGAATATATTAGCTTATTTGCTAAAGTAGTCGACTGACTGCGATACACGAGCATTAGGGGTAGGGTTTGTCATTGTCTGAGTTTGATTCAAAAAAATGTTCTGACGGGCTTAATGGCATTGAGCTTGGAGTTTACGCGGGAAAACTAAACTCGATTTGCGAAGAGATGGGTTATGTTCTTCAGCGCACAGCTGTTTCACCGAATATAAAAGACCGTATGGATTTTTCATGCGCTGTTTTTGACGAGTCGGGACGTATTTTGGCGCAAGCGGCGCATATCCCGGTTCACTTAGGGAGCATGGCTTATGCGATGTTGGACTTGGTTCCTAAGTTTAAGTGGTATGAAGGGGATATGCTGGTCTTAAATGACCCTTTTAGCGGAGGGACTCATTTGCCTGATGTGACCTTAGTTGCGCCAGTTTTTGTAGGCGGCACCCTGATAGGCTTTGTTGCGAATCGAGCGCATCATGCGAACATAGGCGCTACCGCTCCTGGATCAATGCCTTTAAGTAAGTCTTTAGATGAGGAGGGCGTTGTGATTCTCCCTCAAAAGCTGATTGAGAAGGGGGTTTATGTCCAACAAGCGTTGTCGATTATATCGAAGATATCCCCCGAGCTTTCGCAAATATTACCTGATGACTTTCATGCACAAATCAGTGCTAACCGCATTGGATTAAATCGTATTTCTGAATGGTTGCAAGAAATACAAGGTGAGATTGACGGGGTTGCATACTTCTTTGGTGCTGGGAAATCTCTAAATGATTATGGCTCGCAGATTATGACTGGTTTTCTGAAGGGTATTGGTGAGTCTGAGGGGGTGTTTGAAGACTACCTCGACGATGACGGATTTGGGTCTGGACCAATCGTCATAAAGGTTAGGGTGAAGCGCTGCGGTGCTAAGCTTATCTTTGATTTTACTGGTTCCGCTGCGCAGGTCTCTGGAAACCTTAACTGTCCTATTACGGTCACAGCTGCGGCAGTCTATTATCTTGTCGTTTGCCTGCTGCCTAGCTATGCCCCGCAGTGTCATGGCGTATTCAAACATATTAAAATACAGGTTCCTAAAGGTTCGATACTGAATGCAGAATGTGGAGCTGCCGTTGCGGCAGGCAATGTTGAAACCAGTATGCGGGTTGTGGATGCGGTACAGGGAGCCCTAGGCGATCTCGGTTTAGATGTTCCCGCCGCAGCGCAAGGTACAATGAATAATGTAGCAATGGGTGGTCGAGTGGCTAATGGTGCTCACCTCGATTGGGATTACTATGAAACGTTGGCTGGTGGCGCAGGTGCGCATTCAGCAGGTGATGGTTTGTCTGCAGTGCAATGCCATATGACAAACACTCTGAATACCCCTGTTGAAAGTCTTGAAATGCATTACCCTCTTCGGATTAAGCGCTATGAGCTTGCGCGAAATACGGGTGGAGTGGGTGACTTCAATGGAGGGGGTGGCTTGATTCGAGAATATGAGTTTCTCGGCGCAACTGAGGTTACGTTGCTAACTGAGCGTCGATCCGTTGCTCCTTGGGGAATTCGCGCTGGTGCAGGGCAAAAGGGTGAAAATTACTTGAACGAAGACGCACTTAAGTCAAAGGAAAGTCTGCTCGCCAAGTCCGGTGATGTGTTAACCATTCAAACACCAGGTGGTGGAGCTTGGTCTAGCGCCGAATAGTTGATAAACTCTATGGTTGCTGTATATCAAACAATGAAGGGTAAAATTTATGTCCATAATGGATGCAATAAAAGAGCAAGTTGAGCAAAATGATATCTTGTTATACATGAAAGGTACTCCACAACAGCCCCAGTGTGGATTTTCTGCTCGAACGGTGCAGTCGCTTATGGCATGTGGTGAGCGTTTTGCGTATATAAATATACTGGATAACCCTGAAGTTCGAGAAAACTTAAAGGCCTACTCTAATTGGCCAACGTTCCCTCAGCTTTATGTAAAAGGCGAGCTTGTTGGGGGTTGTGATATTGTGACTGAGATGTACGAATCTGGTGAGCTGAAAGAGTTGATCGACTCTGTTGCAGCGAGCGAATAATCCGCTTTTTCTGTTATTAAAATCAGCGCGTCCGCCGCGTTGGTTTTGATTATCTACCTGACCTTTCCTTATTTTATCGTGAGTATAAACCCTAATCATTGGAGCCCAATAAAGCACCATTTTTAGGTGTGTCATCGTAAAAACCTCAGTAGTGCGTGATGGGCTTCTTACATAATGTAAAATCTTGTTTATTGTGACCCCCTCTATAAAGCCCCTGTGCTTGCCATCACATAAACTCAACCTCTAAGGCGATATAGTTACATTCCGCAATAAAAAAACATAAACAACAATAACGACTAAGCGGGTTAGATGTAATGGAATGCCGAGCAGAACAATGATTTAGGTTTTTAAGGTTCCGAGTACCGTAACGTATATGGATAATCGTTTGATCAAGTTGTTATTAAGTGTCTTTGCTATCGCAAGCACCAGCGCTGCTTTTGCTGAATTAAAGCCCATTTCAGATGATGAATTGAGCGGATATTCTGGCCAAGCTGCTGTGGCTTTTGATGTCGACCAAATTGGATCGACTAGCTACACGCGCGTCACACTAGGTATGGAAGCCGATGTGCAGATGAATATCGACACGTTGGAAGCGGGACGTTACGCTAAAGCGGGCGAAGTAAATGAAGCAGACATCAATATTACTAACTTGGGTTTCGGCTCTATTTCTACTGATGCAAGTCAAATTCAATTAGACGGCAAATCCTATGCTGTTAATGACATTATTCCTTTCGAACTAAATGACCCGTATTTTGAGCTTGCTCGCGATGAGAATGATGAGTTAGCAGGATTTCGCATTGGTTTCGGTGAAGCTCGTGGTCAGTTGTCGGGTGATTTCAACAGCTTGAGTGGTAATGTCGAGATGGAAGTTATCGACTATTTTGGCTCACAGTATAAGACCTCAATGTTAGATGCTGCGGGTAATGCCGATAATTCGCGCTCGTCATATGTTGGCGTTGATAAAAGTTTCACCGGAGGTACCACAGATTGTAGTTCTGGTTGGTACTGTTACGGCCTCGCAGATTTTAAAACGCTTGATATCGGTGAGCGTAATAAAGCAACGGGAGAGGTCGATTACACGAAAGATTTCTTTATCGGGTTTCAAAAGCAAGCGACAGAGTGGTCAACGAGCAATGGCAGTATTACTGCTGACTTGGGCGCCTTTATGAACCTACCTACTTCGATGCAAATTGATATGAACTCTGGGCTTAATACTACTGGCACGGACCGAGTTCGTTTAGAGTACATAGATCGAGGGAATGGTCTGTTTTAAGCCAGCAGGGCGATTAACTCAAAATTGGCACTTGTTTGTCAAACCTCTTATATAGCTTGGCTTAGTTTAATGAGCCAAGTATCATAATATTTTATTCAATCCCTCCAGTTAATTTCTATGCAAACAATATTTTGGCATGACTATGAAACCTTTGGTGCAGACCCTCGGCGGGATCGACCGTCCCAGTTTGCAGGAGTGCGCACTGACCTAGACTTGAATCTTATCGAGACGCCTATCACCTTGTATGCTAAACCCAGCGAAGACTATTTGCCGAACGTCGATGCATGTTTTATTACGGGAATTACTCCTCAAATTGCAAGCCTTGAAGGGGTAACGGAAGCTGAGTTTGCAAAGGTGATTCTGAATGCATTTGGGCAACCCGAAACATGCGTTGCAGGTTATAACAGTGTTAGATTTGATGATGAGGTTAGTCGGAATTTGTTTTACCGAAACCTTTATGACCCTTATGAGCGGGAATGGAAAAACGGGAATAGCCGTTGGGACATCATTGATGTAGCACGACTAGCTTATGCACTTAGACCAGAAGGAATCAATTGGCCAAAAGGTGAAGATGGTAATGTTTCATTTAGACTCGAGAAGTTAACCGAGGCCAATGGGATAGCTCATGAAGCAGCGCATGATGCCATGTCAGATGTTTACGCAACGATTGATGTCGCGCGTTTGATCAAATCTAAGCAGCCAAAACTTTTCGATTATGCGTTTAATTTGCGAACGAAAGGGGCGGTAAAAGAATTTTTTGATAAAAACAAAGACAAACCGTTTTTGCATGTCTCTTCTAAGGTGTCTGTATCGAAAGGCTGCTGCGCTATGATGCTTCCTTTGATGCCGCACCCAACTAATTCGAACGCGGTCATTGCATTTGATTTGCGCCAAGACCCTAAAATATTGCTTGATTACTCGGCTGAGCAGATTAAAGAACGGATGTATATGGCCGCGGATCAATTGCAGGTTTCAGGGTGGGAGCGGCCTGCATTGAAACTTGTTCATATGAATAAGTGTCCCATGGTTATGCCTGCATCAATGATTAAAGAGATACCAGAAGCATCGTTAGTCGCCTGGGAGTTAGACCTTGTTCGAATGAGAGAGAACCTCCGAACGCTTAATGCAAATCGTGAAGGCTTGTCTCATATCGTAAGCATATTTGAACTAGATGATAGTCGCCCTGAGCCCACAGATCCGGACCTTATGATCTACTCGGGAGGTTTTTTGTCTAGTCATGATAAGTCCGAATTAGCACGAATTAGGGCTATGTCATCTTCTGAGTTAGCAGATTGCACGGTCGCTTTTAATGATGCCCGACTAGATGAGATGCTATTTCGATATAAAGCCAGAAATTTCCCAGATAGTCTTAGTCATGATGAGCAGGAGAAATGGATCGTTTTTTGTCAGTCTAGACTGATATCGGGTGAGTTGGGTTTTTTGAATTTCGAGACGTACGCAAAATCTTTGCAGGATCGAGCCAGTATGTCAGGGGTTTCTCCGGAGCAAATGGCTATTCTCGAAGAGCTTCAGCTTTATGGGGAGGCAATCTACCCGCTCTAAGGTTCTAAGCCTCGCTTCTTATAGGACATTGGGATGAGATATGTATATCCCACTTCAAAATCTTCACTTGGCGGGCGAGGGTAGGGGCTTGCATTGTAAGCTGCTGTTATCGCCAATCGATCAATCTCTAACGAACTACTCTTTTTGGTCAAGCTGGCAGACTTTATTGCGCCGTTCTCAAACAGTCTGAGCTCAATAGAATACTTGATTTCGGTTTGTGAAGTGCTTGCCATAAAAGCGTGAAATCTGTCATAGAGCTCGCCGGCAAGAAGATGTTTTATAAGTGTTTGCTGGTATGGGCTTAACTCTTCACTTTGTTTTGAATTTAAAACAGGGATGCTTTCAATTTGGGCTTCGGTGGTGTTTGCAAACAGGCTTTTGACACTTGCATCTGCTCGCTGTGTTCTAGTCTGTTGAAGTTTTTCACTAACTGATTTGCTTCGGTTTTGGCTGCTTGAAGGGCTTGCTGCTGCCGTGTTTGGCTCGGTCTTTTTATTGGAGTTCGCCGTGAACTTGCTTTCAGATTGAGATGTGACTCGCGCCTGCTTAGTTTTCGCCGTTTCGATAGGTTTCGCGGCTTGTGCATTTAGGGCAGGATTTGAGGGAGAGATCAAAGTGACGGGCATGCTCTTCTTTGTCTCGCTTACCTCGGGCGCAGGCCATAGGTTTAGCAAGAGGTAAAGTATCGTGTGACAGCTCAATGCAAGGGATATAGCGACAGCAATAGACGGGTTGTTCATAGACGGTTCATTAAGCGTTTAATTGTTGCTTTGCTTAAGGCTACCTATCATGTGGTCAATAGCTCGGTCGATAAGGGCACCTCTGTCGAGCAGTCGTAGGTGCTTTTTGGAAAGGTCTTGTATCAGCTCATCTTTGGATTTTTCAATTGGCTTTAACCCCATTCTATCGACAAAAATGAATGAGTCCGCGTCTGCAATATGTGACGCTAATTTGCAGCGATACGTTTTTCCATTTAATAGGGTGAATTCTACCCATTGGCCTTTTGATAAAGCGTTTACTTGTGCGTTGAAAACTTTGTAATCTTCATTGTTTCTAACTTTCTGTTCGGAGATAGCGCCAGCGGCTGAGCTAGACTTCCTTTTGAAATGTTCGCGAGAGGTGTGAGTAGAAGTCTCTCTCAATACAGCGTGTTCGCGGAAATTTTTCGTTAATTGGTCTTTCACTGCGTTCATTGTTTCTTCGAGACTTAGGCTATTGAACGATGTGATTGCGAGCCCAGCTTCTAATTCTTTCAGTAAGCGCGGTACTACGGCAACCCATCGCTGACGGTCTTCGCTTGTAGTGCAGTGATAGACGCACCATACGAGCTCTTCTGCTACTCTGCGTGCGCTCTCCCAGTTGTGCTCATCTTCGTCTCTTAGGTAGGCTAGGAACATTACACGGCTCCAGGCTTTCGTTAGGACATCCTTGATCACTAAGGGTGGTGGTGTGTCGTATTGAGATAGTAGCGACTTAATTGTGTCATCGACTACTTGTTGTGCTTTGCGGCTCTTTATGCGGCCTTCTTCTGATTTTTTCGTGCGCTCTTCTAGAATTCTTTGTCGTTTTTGTTCGGTAGCCCAGAAACCTACAAATTCTGCATATAGTTGCTCGAACAGATTAATATCGCCATCAAACTCATCCACAACGCGATTCACTATGTGTTTTATTTTGGAATAAAGTGAATCTCTCTCAGGGTCAGTCGTTTCAGCCCAACCAATGCCTGTGTGCGCAAGGCTATCGAGTAGGCGCCGTGCCGGATGTTTCTTTGAGTTAAAAAAGCTAGGGTCTTGAATGACAACTTTAAGAATTGGGATCTGCAAACGGCTAATTAGCACCTGCATCGATGGAGACAGATTCTGGTCATCAAGTATGAATTCAAAAAGCATTGAAACGAGGCTGATCAGGTCTACATCCGATTGCTTAAGAGATTTCTGTTCTGTGCTTTGTTTGTTCTGTGCGTTTATAACTTGCAGTTCGTAGTGCAGTGCTGCTTCAATATTAAGTGCTTTCGTTTTGTGGTCGATATGCGTTTCTGATAATTCAAGCTCTGTGTGTTGAATTGAATTTAAGGCCTGAAGTACGTCGCGTATGTCCGCAACCGAATTGGGGCTGCGGGGTGAAGGTGGCGCTGTGCTGCTTGCGCCCTGCGTATGAGTAGCTGCTGTTTGCTCTCGATTTGCTGCTATGAGTTTGGTCAAAGAGGACAGAACTTCTTCCTGTGTATTGCCCTGCCTTTCGTTTGATCGTTCACGCTGTTTTTTGCTCAGTCGGTTAGGCGGTGTGGAG